>RFRO01000074.1 GCA_009924455.1 Betaproteobacteria bacterium | reverse complement strand
CGGTGCGGTAGGCATCGGCAATGTCGGAGACGGCGCTGATGATCTGCCCGCCACCGGGGAAATCCGGCCCCGGCACCAGCGCCAGTAATTCTTCGTCCGCGGTCTTGGGATTTTTGACCAGCGCCACGCAGGCGTCGGCAATCTCGCGCAGGTTGTGGCTGGGAATTTCGGTCGCCAGGCCCACGGCAATGCCGCTGGCGCCGTTGAGCAGCGTGAACGGAAGACGCGCGGGCAATTGGCGCGGCTCCTCGGTGGAGCCGTCGTAGTTGGGCACAAAGTCCACCGTGCCCTGGTCGATTTCATCGAGCAGCAGGCTGGTGATCTTGGCCAGCCGCGCCTCGGTGTAGCGCATGGCCGCCGCGCCGTCGCCGTCGCGCGAGCCGAAGTTACCCTGCCCGTCAATCAGCGGGTAGCGCTGCGAAAAATCCTGCGCCATGCGCACCAGCGCGTCGTACGCCGCCTGGTCGCCATGCGGGTGAAAGCGGCCCAGCACATCGCCCACCACGCGCGCACTTTTTACCGGCTTGGCCCCGGTGTTGCCATTGGCACCGCCAAAGCCCAGACCCATGCGCGACATGGAATACAAAATCCGCCGCTGCACCGGCTTTTGCCCGTCGCAGACATCGGGCAGCGCGCGGCCCTTAACCACGCTCAGAGCGTATTCCAAGTAGGCGCGCTGGGCGTAGGTGGCCAGATTCAGTTCGTCATCACCCTCAGCGACCGGGGCATTGGATGGAGGGGTTAGCAAGTCACTCATACATCAATCTCAATCGTGCTGCCATGCAGCTCCATCAGTTCGCGCCGGGCGCCGGCTTCGCCCTTGCCCATGAGCTTGGTCATCAGGGCCTCGGTATCGCCAAAGTCGATAGCGCCTAAGGCCACGGGCAGCAGGCGGCGGGTGTCGGGGTTAAGGGTGGTGTCCCACAATTGCTCGGCGTTCATCTCACCCAGGCCTTTGAAGCGGCTGATGCTCCACGCACCCTCGCGCACGCCTTCTTTGCGCAATTTATCCAGCAGCGCGTTGAGTTCGCCCTCATCCAGCGCATAGGCTTTGGATGCCGGCTTTTTGCCACGCGCGGGTGCATCCACCCGGAACAGCGGCGGGCGGGCGACATAGACGTTGCCAGCCTCAATCAACTTCGGGAAATGGCGGAAAAACAGGGTGAGCAGCAGCACCTGGATGTGCGAGCCGTCCACGTCGGCGTCGCTCAAGATGCAGACCTTGCCGTAGCGCAGGCCGCTCATATCGGGTGTGTCGTTGGGGCCATGGGGGTCGACGCCTATGGCGACCGAAATATCGTGGATCTCGGTGTTGGCAAACAGGCGGTCGCGGTCGACTTCCCAGGTGTTCAAGACTTTGCCGCGCAGGGGCAGGATGGCTTGGTTTTCTTTGTCGCGGCCCATTTTAGCGCTGCCGCCGGCAGAGTCACCCTCGACCAGAAAGACCTCGTTGTAGGCCAGATCACGGCTCTCGCAATCGGTCAATTTGCCCGGCAGAACCGCCACGCCCGAGCTCTTGCGCTTCTCGACCTTCTGCCCCGCGCGCTGGCGGATTTGCGCCGCTTTAATCGCCAGCTCGGCGAGTTTTTTGCCGTATTCCACATGCTCGTTCAGCCACAGCTCCAGCACCGGACGCACGCAGGATGAGACCAGACGCACCGCGTCGCGCGAATTCAACCGCTCCTTGATCTGGCCCTGAAACTGCGGATCCAGCACCTTGGCCGACAGCACATAGCTGGCGCGGGCAAACACGTCTTCGGGCATGAGCTTCACGCCTTTGGGCAGCAGGCTGTGCAGCTCGATAAAGCTTTTCACGGCGGTGAACAAGCCGTCGCGCAGCCCGCTCTCGTGGGTGCCGCCCGCGCTGGTGGGGATGAGGTTGACGTAGCTTTCGCGCACCGGCGCGCCGTCTTCGGTAAAAGCCACGCACCAGGCCGCGCCCTCGCCTTCGGCAAAGGTCTCGTGCTGGGCGTCGGCAAACACCTCGCCGTCGAACAGGGGAATCACCAACTCGCCGCTGAGCGACTGCATCACATAGTCACGCAAACCGCCCTTGTAGAGCCAGGTCTGGCTTTCCTTGCTGCGCTCGTTGTGCAGGCTGACGCTGACTCCCGGCATCAGCACCGCCTTGCTGCGCAGCAGGTGGGTGAGTTCGGCCATGGGCAGCTGCGCCGACTCGAAATAGCTGGCCTGCGGCCACGCACGCACCGTGGTGCCGCTTTTGCGGTCACCCTCGGCGGCGGCCCGGGTCTGCAGCGGCTCGATCACATCGCCCTGGGCAAACACCAGCCGCGCCACCTTGCCCTCGCGATAAGACGTGGCCTCCAGCCGCTTGGACAGCGCGTTGGTAACGCTGACGCCCACGCCGTGCAAGCCGCCGGAGAAGCTGTAAGCCCCGCCGCTGCCCTTGTCGAATTTGCCACCGGCGTGCAGGCGGGTAAAAACCAGTTCAATCACCGGGGTGTTTTCTTCCGGATGCAGGCCGAAGGGAATGCCACGGCCGTCGTCTTCCACGGAAACCGAGTTATCGGCGTGCAAGGTGACTTTGATTTTTTTCCCGTGTCCGGCCAGCGCCTCGTCGGCGGCGTTGTCCAGAACCTCTTGGATGATGTGCAGCGGGTTGTCGGTACGGGTGTACATGCCGGGGCGCTGTTTGACCGGCTCGAGACCCCGCAAGACGCGGATGGAACTTTCGGAATAGGCCGCCTGGGCGGACTTCAGCGGGGGGGTAGCAGGGCTCTTCATGCCGGCGATTGTAGTCAGCGGCCGAGGGAAAGCTGTATGGAATCACAGATAAATGAAAGGCTATATTCCCCCGATGAGTCCATTACGAACGCCCCAAGACACGCTTTCCATCACCCGCGTGCTGGTCTGCACGGCGGCGATCCTGACGCTGAGCATGGGCATCCGCCATGGCTTTGGTCTTTGGCTACAGCCCATTACGCAGGCCCGTGCTTGGGGACGGGGCGACTACGGACTGGCGATTGCGGTGCAAAACCTGTGCTGGGGCGTGGCGAGTATTTTCACCGGCATGGCCGCTGACCGCTTCGGCGCATTCCGGGTGATCGTGGTCGCGGCGGTCTTGTACGCCCTGGGTATGGTGGCCATGGCCCACGCCGATACCGTGAGCCTGTTTGTTCTGAGCGCCGGCGTGATGATCGGAGTGGCGCAGGCGGGCAGCACCTATGGCGTGCTGTACGGGGTGATCGGCCGCAACGTCCCTGCAGAACGCCGCTCCTGGGCCATGGGTGTGGCCGGATCGGCGGGCTCGTTCGGCCAATTCCTGATCGTGCCCTTGGCCGGGCAGCTGATCAGCGCCGCCGGGTGGCAGGAAGCGCTGGTGATTCTGGGCGTCGCGGCACTGGCCATCCTGCCGCTGGCCTGGGCCTTGCGCGAACCGCAATTTGCCGGGGCGGGCGCGGCCCGGCGCGAGCAGACGATTTTGCAAGCCCTGAGCGAAGCGCTGGCTCACCCCAGTTTTCGCTGGTTGATGGCGGGCTACTTTGTCTGCGGCTTCCAGGTCGTGTTCATCGCCATCCACATGCCCAGCTACTTGCGCGACCACGGACTCGAACCCCAGGTGGCCAGCTACGCCTTGGGCCTGATCGGGCTCTTCAATGTGGTTGGCACCTACGCGGCCGGCGCGCTCGGCCAGCGCTTGCAAAAGCGCTACATCCTCTCCGCCATTTATCTGGCGCGCGCGGTCACGATCAGCATCTTTTTGTGGGCTCCCTTGAGCCCGGCCAGCGTGTACGTGTTTGCCTCGGTGATGGGGGTTTTGTGGCTCTCTACCGTGCCGCCAACCAACAGCATCGTGGCCCAGATTTTTGGTGTCGCGCACCTGTCCATGCTGAGTGGCTTCGTGTTTTTCAGCCACCAGATTGGTTCTTTCATGGGCGTTTGGCTCGGCGGTTATTTGTATGACACCACGGGCAGCTACGACGTGGTCTGGTACCTGGCAATTGCCCTGGGTGTTTTTGCTGCGCTGGCCAACTTGCCCGTGAAAGAGACCGCAATCGGGCGCGAACCTGCGCTGGCAGGAGCCCACTGATATGCACCCGCAGGCCCGCCGCATCTTGGGTGTGCTGGCCGCAGCGGGCGCGCTGGGCGGCGTGTTCCTGTTGTACACGCGCCCGGAATTCTGGGTGCTGATGGCCAATCAGGTATGGGCCTGCCTGTAAGCGCCGGCGCACCGTCCGCATGGGTTCAGCGCTGGTCGCACTTGCTGGCGCCCGGCGCGTCCGTGTTGGATGTGGCCTGCGGTGGCGGGCGGCACGTGGCATGGTTCAGCGGACGCGGGCACCCGGTATGCGGGGTGGACATTGACACCTCGGTCGCCGCCGCTAACGCTCCGCAGGCTGAACTGATTCAGGCGGACATCGAAAACGGTCCTTGGCCTTTGCTGCACAGACAGTTTGGTGCCGTGGTGGTGTGCAATTACCTCTGGCGACCCCTGTTCCCCCGCTTGCTGGAGAGGCCCATGCTCGATGACGGCTCGGTCGATTACGCAGCACTGCGCAAGCTGATCGACTGGCACATTGCGGAAGGCACCGATTGCGTATGCGTGGTCGGCACCACCGGCGAGTCACCCACCGTCACCGTGGACGAACATTGCGAAATCATCCGCGTCGCCGTTGAGCAAGCGGCGGGACGTTTACCCATCATGGCCGGATGCGGTGCGAACTCCACCAAAGAAGCGATTGAACTGGCGCGCTTTGCCAAAAAAGTCGGTGCCCAATGCCAATTGCAGGTAGTCCCGTACTACAACAAACCCACGCAGGAGGGCCAGTACCTGCATTTCAAATCGATTGCCGAAGCAGTCGATCTGCCGCTGGTTTTGTACAACGTACCGGGCCGCACGGTGGCCGATATGGCCCATGACACCGTGATGCGCTTGGCCGACGTGCCGGGCATCATCGGCATCAAGGAAGCCACCGGCAACATTGACCGTGCGCAATGGCTGATCAAACATGCGCCCGCAGGCTTTTCTATCTACTCAGGTGACGATCCCACCGCGATTGCGCTCATGTTGTGCGGCGGACACGGCAACGTCAGCGTCACTGCCAATGTGGCACCGCGTCTGATGCATGCGCTGTGCATGGCCGCCATCGCCGGCGATTGCCGCGCAGCCATCGCCCTGCACCAGCAACTGATGCCGCTGAACCAAGCCTTGTTTGTAGAACCCAATCCGATTCCAGTGAAATGGGCAGCAGCCCGCATCGGTTTGTGCAAGGGCAATCTGCGCCTGCCCCTGACAGACCTCACCCCACCAACCCAAGTTCTGGTCGAGGCTGCGCTGCGCAGCAGTGGCGTGCTGGTCTAGCGCCCGGCGAGCAACCCGAATTGGCCCCCATTCCCACAAGGTATCGACGGATGAAGCTTATTAAATCGTTACTACCGATTCTGGCCGTGTGCCTGGTTGGCTGTGGCATCACCGAGACCGGAAAAATTGACTACAAGTCGGGACAGAAAACGACGCCGCTGGTGATTCCGCCTGACCTGACGCAGCTCTCCAAAGAAAACCGGTATGCGGTTGTCAATGGCTCCGTGTCGGCCAGCAACGCGCAAGTGGCGCCCGAGGTCAGCAAGTCAGCCATTGAGCTCGGGACGGGGGCTGGTAATGGCATTCGTATGGAACGGCAGGGCAACCAACGTTGGCTGGTGATCAACCAACCCACTGACAGCGTATGGAACACACTGCGCAAGTTCTGGGTCGACACCGGCTTTGTGTTGGCGACCGATAACAAGCCGCTGGGCATCATGGAAACCGAATGGGCCGAAAACCGCGCCAAAATCCCGATGGACGGGTTGCGCAAGTTGTTCGGCGGCATGATTGACAGCATCTACTCGACTTCCGAACGCGACAAATTCCGCACCCGCATCGAGGTGAATCAGCAAGGCGAGACCGAGGTGTATGTCAGCCACCGCGGAGTTATTGAGGTCTATACCGAGGAGCGCAGCGGCCAGACTGTCTGGCAACCACGCCCGACAGACCCTGAGCTGGAAACCGAATTTTTGCGCCGGATCATGCTGAGCTTGGGCAGCAGTGAGCCGCAGGCCAAAGCCGCGGTCGAGGCCGCCACGCCCGCAGCGCTTGCAGCACTCGCGACACAAGACGGCATGCAAGTCTTGTCCATCTCCGAGAACTTTGACCGTGCGTGGCGCCGGGTTGGTTTGGCGCTGGACCGCAGCGGATTCACGGTAGAAGACCGGGACCGCAGCAAAGGTGTTTACCAGGTTCGCTATGTGCCGGTGCCCGACCCCAAGGACGAGCCGGGCTTTTTCAAGAAGCTGTTCACCAGCAAGAAAGAAGCACAACCGCAGAAATTCCAGGTGGTGGTGCAAAGCGCAAAAGACGGCTCCGTGGTTTCCGTGCGGGATGCTGGTGGTGCGCCCGATCAGACCGACAGCGCCACAGGCATCCTCAAGGTTTTGCTGCAAGAAACCCGCTAAGCCGGGCTCCAGAACCGGCGGGCACTTTCTGCCAGACGAAAAAAAACCACCCGGAAGGGTGGTTTTTTTGTACCTGAAAGCTTAGGGCTTTGCAGGAGCGGCAGGTGCAGCAGGTGCTTCTGCGGCTGCAGGAGCGGCAGGTGCAGCAGGTGCTTCTGCGGCTGCAGGAGCAGCGGCGGGTGCAGGAGCAGCGGCAGGAGCTTCTTCCGCTTTTTTACCGCAAGCAGCCAGAGCAGCAGCAGCGATGATGGCTGCCAAAACGAGTGATTTGTTCATATGAATAAAGTAAGTGCGTTGAAGAAAAAATTGCGGAACCGCCCGACGAGAAAACCCGCCGAACCCTGACGAACAGGCTTATGGGCTTACCGTCAGAGCCCACAATTATACAAATCTTCGAAGGCCGCTAGGGGTTAACCCTTTGGAGTCCTCTGAGACGCACCAAAATAGTACTTGCCCGCACCCCGTTACGCGGCGTGTACTGCATGCACCCAACCCATTTCCAGCCACTCTTGCACCATGCGCCGCGCCTGCGCGCTCAGGCTGCTGACCTCACGCGCTGAGAGCATGCGGCCGTCCGCCAATTTCTTCAAAAGCCCGAAATCCCTACCTGTCGCCCGGTAACTCTCACCATTGATAAAGATGTGGCGTTCCTCGTGCAGCATCCGGCTGCGGCGATCCAAGACCAGGCCACCGCGCAGGTCGGACGCAGTGGCGTCGAAAAACACATTCGCTTTGGGCTCACTCAGGCTTTCGCCAACGGCGCGCAGAAGGGCCTGCGGATCGCCCAAGGCTTTTTCCACAGCATGGCGGGCAAATGCCTGCAAAGCGGGCGGAATCGCACCGGCATGCACCGTGGCATGTTCCCCGCGGTCTGCGTAGCGTGCGCCGGTGGTATCACCTGCCACATCGGCCAGCCGCTGCAACAGATCCTGCGCCCATTCGCCCTGCGCGGGCGCGCGAAAACCGATGGAATAGGTCATGCACTCGCCTTGGGCCACGCCGTCGTGGGCGTATCGCGGGGGCAGGTACAACATATCGCCGGCTTCCAGCACCCATTCCTGCTCGGGCTGAAAGTCATTCAAGATCTTCAGCGGCACATCAGGCTGCAGCGTCAGGTCTTTCTGGCGACCGATGCGCCAGCGGCGCTGCCCTTGCGCTTGCAGCAGGAACACGTCGTAGCTGTCAAAGTGCGGCCCCACGCCACCGCCGTCGGTGGCAAAACTCACCATCAAGTCATCCAGCCGCGCGCGTGGCACAAAGGCAAACTGCTCCAGCAGCGCGTGCGCGGTATCCAGATGCAGATCCAAGCCCTGTACCAGCAGAGTCCAGCCGGGTTGACTCAACTTGGGGATAGCCGCCCGCGCAAAAGGACCGTGGCGCAAGCGCCAGCCTGCACCACGCGCGGCGCGGGTGATCAGGCGCGACTCGACATCGTCCTGCGCGGCCAACGCAAACAGGGCGGAGCGCGCCAGCAGCGGCTGCATGCCGGGCACAGCCTGGCGGATGAGCAAGGGCTTTTTCTGCCAATACTGGCGCATGAAACCCTCGGGGCTGATGCCGCCGAGCAAAGTGAGCGCTTGCGTGGTGTCCATGGTGGGGGCGTCCATTCAAAAAAAGTGCGGATGACATCCGGATTAGACGCGACCCACCCGTTGGCAGCGATGCCCTGTCAAAGCGCACAGGCACAATGGCCGCATGTTGACCGAGCCGCCCTTCATCGCCCCGCAGCGCTTCCTCCACGCCAGCGAGGCGCTGGCCCAGGTGCAGCGGATTTACGGGCAATCCATCGCCCACTTGCGCGATGCCATGCGCCGCTTTGTAGCGGGCGACGACACCCTGGGCCATGTGCGGTCCTGTTACCCGCTGGTACGCGTCCAAACCGACACCGTTTCGCGCCAGGGCAACGCCGAGGGCGCGGGTCTGAGCTACGGTTTTGTGGCTGGTCCCGGGCGCTTCGAGACCACGATAACCCGTCCCGATTTGTTCGACGCCTACTACCGCGAGCAATTCGAGTTGCTGCTGCACAACCACGGCGTGGCACTCGAAGTGAGCACCAGCACCCAGCCCATTCCGGTGCATTTTTCCTTTGCCGACAACGACCATGTCGAAGGCACGATGGACGCCCCCCGGCGCGCCCGCATGCGCGACGTGTTTGACCTGCCCGACCTGGCCGCCATGGACGACGGAATCGCCAACGGCACGTTTGAGCCCCGCGCCGGGGAGCCGCAACCGCTGTCGCTGTTCACCGCGCCGCGCGTGGACTATTCGCTGCACCGCCTGCGCCATTACACCGGCACGTTGCCTGAGCATTTTCAGAACTTTGTCCTGTTTACCAACTACCAGTTCTACATCGACGAGTTCATCGCCCTGGGACGCGCCGCCATGGCAGACCCGGCCAGCGACTACGTGGCTTTTGTAGAGCCGGGCAACGTCACCACCTGGCGTGCCAGCGCTGCCGGCGTGCCGCCTGCCACCGAGGGAAGCAGTCCGCCACGCTTGCCGCAAATGCCCGGCTACCACCTGGTGCGCGCAGACCGCAGCGGCATCAGCATGGTCAATATCGGCGTGGGGCCGGCGAACGCCAAAAACATCACCGACCACATCGCCGTGCTGCGCCCGCACGCCTGGATCATGCTGGGCCATTGCGCCGGGCTGCGCAACACGCAACAACTGGGCGACTATGTGCTGGCCCACGGCTATGTGCGGGAAGACCATGTGCTGGACGAGGAGCTGCCGCTGTGGGTGCCCATTCCCGCGCTGGCAGAGATTCAAGTAGCGCTGGAGCAGGCCGTGGCGGACGTGACTGGTCTGAAGGGCAGCGCTTTGAAAAGCATTCTGCGCACCGGCACCGTGGCCAGCACCGACAACCGCAATTGGGAACTGTTGCCCGACAACCAGCCCCAGCGCCGCTTCAGCCAAAGCCGCGCCGTGGCGCTGGATATGGAAAGCGCCACCATCGCCGCCAACGGATTCCGTTTCCGGGTGCCCTATGGCACCCTGCTGTGCGTCAGCGACAAACCGCTGCACGGCGAAATCAAACTCCCCGGTATGGCCAACCACTTTTACCGCGAGCGCGTGGACCAGCACCTGCGCATCGGTATGCGCGCCGTCGAACTCATGCGCCAGCGCGGACGCGACCAACTGCACAGCCGCAAGCTGCGCAGTTTTGCGGAGGTGGCGTTTCAGTGATGTCCTTTTTCAGAATTTTTCTTGCATGAACAATCCCCTTTTCTCTGTCGAACACCTCAGCAAACGCTTCGGCGACAACCTGGTGGTGGACGATTTGTCGTTTGCGATTGCGCCGGGCGAATGCCTGGGCGTGATCGGGCCCAACGGAGCCGGCAAGACGACGACGATCCGCATGTGCTTAGGGCTGACCGAGCCCGATGGCGGCAGCATCCACGCGCTGGGTTTGCAGATGCCGCGCGATGCGCTGGCCATCAAAGCGCAAATCGGCGTGGTGACGCAAATGGACACGCTGGACCCGGACTTCACCTGCGCAGAAAACCTGCTGGTCTACGGGCGCTATTTCGGCATGAAGGACGCGGCCATCCGCGCGCGCATTCCGGCGCTGCTGGAATTTGCGTCCCTTACCGCCAAGGCCGACGCCAAGCCCGGCCAACTGTCGGGCGGGATGAAGCGGCGCTTGAGCCTGGCGCGCGCACTGGTCAATGACCCCAAATTGCTGCTGTTGGATGAGCCGACGACCGGACTGGATCCGCAGGCACGCCACCTGATGTGGGAGCGGCTGCAGCTGTTGCTGCAACAGGGCAAATCGATTTTGCTCACCACCCACTTTATGGACGAGGCAGAGCGCCTGTGCTCGCGCCTGCTGGTGCTGGACCACGGCAAAAAGATTGCCGAGGGCAAGCCGCGAGACCTGATTGCGCAGTTCCTGGAGCCGGACGTCGTCGAGGTATTTGGCGCAGGCGCATTGGCGACGGCCGAAGGCCCGCTGCGGGCGCTGGCCGCGCGGGTCGAGGTCAGCGGGGAGACGGTGTTTTTCTACACCCACAACGCGGGGCAACTGTTGCAAGCTTTGGCTGCACACCCGCAGCTGCGTACGCTGCACCGCCCGGCCAACCTGGAAGACCTGTTTTTGAAATTGACCGGACGCCAGATCCGCGAGGAAGCCTGAATGAAAAGCACCACCCTGCAACACCCGCCGCAGCGCCTGAGCCCCTGGCGCATGCCGCGTCCCACACTGCGCTTTTGGCCGGTGTTCCAGCGCAATTTGCTGGTCTGGCGCAAGCTGGCGATTCCCAGTCTGCTGGGCAATATCGCCGAGCCGCTGATGTGGCTGGTGGCCTTTGGCTACGGCATGGGCGCGCTGGTGGGCACGCTCACCATCAACGGCACCACCGTGCCCTACATCCTGTTTCTGGCCAGCGGATCGATTTGCATGAGCGCGATGAATGCTGCCTCGTTTGAGGCGCTGTATTCGGCCTTCTCGCGTATGCATGTGCAGAAAACCTGGGACGGCATCATGAACGCGCCGGTAGGGCTGGACGACATCGTTTTGGCCGAAATGCTGTGGGCAGCGTTCAAGGCCCTCTTCACCGTAACGGCGATTCTGGGCGTGATGCTGGCTTTGGGCATCAGCCACAGCCCCAAGCTGC
>RFRO01000073.1 GCA_009924455.1 Betaproteobacteria bacterium | reverse complement strand
GAGAGCGTGCGCGGCAGCGAATGGGACACGGTGCTCGCGCACATCGCCGAGTTCAGCCAGCGGAACTTGTTACGCGCCGATCATCTCTTGCATGTGCGCTGCGAGCTGCCTGCACCCAATACCCGGACTCTGTTCGCGCCCTTCGTCAACAACCCCCTGGTGCGCATGGTTTCGCTGATGGACCATACGCCCGGCCAGCGACAGTGGGAAAACATCGAGCACGCCTGGATTTACTTCAGCGGCAAGAAGGGCTGGAGCCAATCCAAGTTTGAAGCGCGCGTGGCCCAGGCCCGGGAAGACCAGGTGCGCTATGCGCAGCCGCACCGCGCCTTTTTCACCGCGTATTGCAAGCAACATGGCATTACCCTGGCCAGCCACGATGACACGACGGTTGCGCATGTGGAAGAGGCACATGCCGAGGGCGCGACCGTGAGCGAATTCCCGACAACGGTGCTGGCGGCGCAGGCCGCACACGCGCGCGGCATGGTCACCATCATGGGCGGACCTAACGTGGTGCGCGGCGGTTCGCATTCCGGGAACGTCTCGGCCATCGAACTGGCGCGCCTGGGATTGATGGATATCTTGTCTTCAGACTACGTGCCGGGCAGCCTCTTGTCGGCCACGCTGCGGCTGACTGAGAACCCGGGTGTGAGCCTGCCGCAGGCGGTGGCCATGGTGACGCGCAATCCGGCGGCCTGCATCGGGCTGCATGACCGGGGTCAGATCGCGCAGGGCTTGCGCGCGGACCTGATACAGGTTCGCATGGTCACCCTTGCCGATGGACGCCGGCAGGGCGTGGTGCGCGCGGTCTGGCGCGGCGGCGTGCGGGTTGCCTAGACGCTGTGGTCTTGTAACTGTCATTTTTCAGTCAAGTTACTGACACGAAGCGTTTCTAAGCTGCGCGAAGTTCCTGTGCTCATGCAGGAGCACCCCACACTTCGCCATGAATACCCTTGTCATCCAGAATCTGAGCAAGCAATTCGGCCGCACCCTGGCCGTCGACAGCGTATCGCTGACGGTGCGCGGCGGTGAGTTTGTGGGCATCATCGGCCGCTCCGGGGCGGGTAAGTCCACTTTGTTGCGGCTTATCAATCGCCTCAACGAGCCGACGGATGGCAGCGTCCGCTGCGACACCACGCTGGTCACCGCGCTCAAGGGCCGGGCCCTGCGCGAATGGCGCCGCGACTGCGCCATGGTGTTTCAGCAGTTCAACCTGGTCGGGCGCTTGGATGTACTCACCAATGTGCTGATGGGCCGCCTCACATCGGTTCCCACCTGGCGCGCGCTGCTGAGCGCCTGGAGCGATGCCGACAAGCTGGCAGCGTTGGAGACCCTGGACCGTTTCGGCATGGCTGACTTCGCAGCCCAGCGTTGCGACCAGTTGTCCGGTGGACAGCAGCAGCGGGTTGCCATCTGCCGCGCCCTGATGCAGCAACCCGCAATCATCCTCGCCGACGAGCCCATCGCGTCACTCGACCCGCGCAATACGCAGCTGGTCATGGACGCGCTGGCCGCGATCAACCGCGATCTGGGCATCACCGTTTTGTGTAACTTGCATTCGCTCGATATCGCCCGCAGCTACTGCAACCGCCTGGTGGGCATGTCCGCAGGTCGCGTGGTGTTTGACGGAACACCCGCGTCGCTCAGCGACACCCTTGCCCAGGAGCTCTATGGCCTGGAAGCGGAAGACGCGCTGTCTTCTCCCGCACAGCACACGGCCCACATCCTCGATTTTCCCGGCCGCGCCCAGGTGGCCTGACCGTTCCCGTTTTTTCATCCACCCTCCACTAAAGGACTTTTTCATGTTGAATCGTCGCGCACTCCTCGCCCTGGCCGCCGCTGGCACGCTGGTGGCTTCCGCCCAAGCCCAGGATTGGAAAGCCAAGTACCCCGAACTCATTTTTGCTTCTATCCCTGCAGAAAACGCGTCACAGGTGATGGACCGCTACGGCCCCTTTACGGACTATCTGTCCCGCGAAATCGGCGTGCCCGTCAAAATCAAAATCGCTGCCGATTACGCTGCCGTGATCGAAGGCCAGCGCGCTGAGCAGATCCACATTGCCTACTACGGCCCGGCTTCCTACGCCCGCGCCCGCATGATTGGCGCCAAGATCACGCCTTTTGCGCAAGAGATTGGCAAGGGCGGCACCAAAGGCTACTACTCCGTTTTTTACGTGAAAGCCAATTCGCCTTACAAAACCATGGCCGACCTCAAGGGCAAAAACCTGGGCCTGGTCGATCCCAATTCCACTTCCGGCAACAACGTGCCGCGCCTGGCTTTGGACAACATGAAGATCAATCCGGAAGAGTTTTTCGGCAAAGTTGTGTACACCGGCAGCCACACCAACGCCGTTGTGGCGCTGAGCCAAGGCACCGTCGATGTTGCGGCCAACGCCTGGTATGCCGATAACGATTCCGAGTTGACCCGCGCGGCCGATAAGGGGCTGGTCAAGAAGGAAGACTTCCGCGTACTGTTCAAATCTGACCAGATCGTCAACTCGCCCTTGGCCTATCTGGACAGCTTGCCCGCTGACCTGAAGAAGAAAATCGAACAAGCCGTGTTCGATGCCCCCAAGAAGGACAAAGCGGCTTTCGACAAGATGACCGACGGCAAGTTCGAGCCCTTCCAGCCCGTGACCCACGAGGCGTATTTGCCAGTGGTTGAGCTGAACAAATTTGTCGACAACTTGCGCAAAAAGCAATAAGCCGGACCTGAACGGCACCAAGCCCCGGCGTGCGAAGCCTCTCGCAAGCCGGGGCTTTTTTCAAATACCCCATGCAGTCTTCTCCCACTGACGATCCCTTGGCCCATCCGGCGCGTGCGTGGCATGCCGCCTACGTACAGGCTGGCATCGAAAAACGCAAGGCGCTGTGGTGGGGCATGCTGGTCTTGGCCGTCTGCATCGCTGCCTCATGGCGCGTGGCCGAGATATCGCCCTTGAAGCTGTGGGAGCATCTGGACGCCCTGGGCAGCTATGTTTTCCGCATCTTCCACCTGGAGAGCGGGCAATGGGTGATTGCCGACCCGTTGGAGTGGTTTTGGGGATGGAAAAAGTGGCTCAAGCTGATGCTCGAGACCGTGCTCATGGCCTATGTCGGAACGGTTGCTGGCGCGCTGCTCGCCCTGTGCGGGTGCTTTGTAGCCAGTAAGAACATCACCCGCCAGGTGTGGCTGGTTTTTGCGGTGCGCCGCTTGCTGGAGTTTGCCCGCACGGTGCCGGAGTTGGTGTTTGCGCTGATTTTTGTTCTGGCCTTCAGTCTCGGGCCCCTGCCGGGCTTACTGGCCTTGGCCATCCATACAGCGGGTGCGCTGGGCAAGCTATTTGCCGAGGTGGTGGAAAACATCGATATGAAGCCCGTGGATGGCGTGGTGGCCAGCGGCGGATCCTGGCTGCACGTGGTGCGCTTTGCGGTCCTGCCGCAGGTGGCGTCCAACTTCGCCAGCTACACCTTGCTGCGCTTTGAAATCAATGTGCGCAGCGCAGCCGTTTTGGGATTCGTCGGTGCTGGCGGCATCGGCCAGACCCTGTTGGAAGTGATTCGCAAGTTCTATTACGCCGACATCAGCGCCATTTTGTTCCTCATCGTTGTCTGCGTGATGTTGATCGACGGCCTAACCGAGTGGGTACGCCACCGGCTGATTGGCGCGGAGCACCGGGCATGAGCGGCGGCGTTGGCACTGACGCATCCGCGGTGCGCGCGCGCCATGCCGCCGTATTCCGGCCCTACTATCGGCAGCATGGGCGCGCGCTGGCCGTGCTGCTGCTGGCGGTCGCGTTGTGGCTTTACGGAGCCTCCGCAATGGAGGTGTCCGGCGCCCGGTTGCTCAACGGAATCGGTGAGTTGGGACGCATCGTTGGATTGATGTTGCCACCGGATCCCGGATCGGTCGCCGCGGTGCTGGTCTTTGCCAAGGCGCTGGCTGAAACCTTGGCGATCGCCCTTCTTGGTACCTTGGGCGCGGCCGTCATCGCATTCCCTCTAGGGTTCCTGGCTGCGCGCAACACCACGGTGAGCCTCATCCTGCGCTTTTTTGCCCGGCGCAGCTTTGACACCTTGCGCGGGGTCGACATTCTGATTTGGGCTCTGGTCTGGATCAATGTCGTGGGTCTGGGTCCATTTGCCGGGGTTCTGGCACTTATTAGCTCCGATGTTGGCAGCTTTGGCAAGTTGTTTTCCGAGGCTATCGAGGCGGCGGATCAGAAGGCAGTGGAAGGCGTGTTGTCCACCGGAGGGTCCCGTTCGGCGGCGTTGCGTTTTGGGATCGTTCCCCAGCTGCTGCCCGTATGGCTGAGCCAGGTGCTTTATTTCTTTGAGTCCAATACGCGCAGCGCGTCCATCATCGGCATCGTGGGTGCAGGTGGTGTCGGACTGGTGTTATCCGAGCAGATTCGAACGCTGGAGTTCGGGCAAATGTCTTTCATGATTGGCTTGATCTGGCTGACGGTGTCGCTGATTGATCTGGCTTGTTCCCGCCTGCGGTTTGCGGTCATCGGTACGCGGGCGCTGTAAGTTTTAAACCTGAAGAGGACCGACCATGTCGTTGAGCATCCCTGACATCGTGCAACTTTTGAGCAGTCGCGCCACCACCTGGTATGGCCAGGAGGCGGTGAGTCAGCTCGATCACGCATTGCAATGCGCCCAGATGGCGGAGCACGCCAATGAGACCCCTGAGACCGTTGTGGCCGCGCTGCTGCACGACCTGGGTCACATGCTGAACGCCGAGCGCGACCCGGTACCCGACGCGGATGCCCCGCCAGAAAAAGACGATTTGCACCAGTTCGTGGCGCTTCCCTTTCTGCGCGGGCTGTTCCCGGACGCGGTGCTGGAGCCGATCAAACTGCACGTGGACGCCAAGCGTTACCTGTGTGCGGTCGACGCGGCGTATTGGGCCGGCTTGTCACCCGCGTCCAAGCACAGTCTGGTTTTGCAAGGCGGTGCTTTTGATGCCGCGCAAGTCCAGGCTTTTGAGGCGCTGCCCTTTTGGGAAGAGGCCGTGCGCCTGCGCGGCTATGACGATCTGGCCAAGGTGCCAGGCGCCCCGACGGCCGGCCTGGCACATTTCAGCCAAACCATGTCACGTGTGGCGCTTGCGCCGCAGTTGGGATAAGCGCGTGCGAAGCGGCTTCACCCTTTCCCAGCCCGGCCTGCTGTGGCGCGCGCACCTGTCGGTTGCGCTGGCCGGCGTCATGAATTTTGGCTTTCGGATGTTGGTTCCTGCGATGCCGGTCATCATGGGCATCTTGCTGCGTGATCTGCGTTATGTGCGGCAATACCGCCACTATGCGGGCAAATTTTCGGTGCACTTTGACGCCCTGCGCGAAGGCCCGGTGCGCCATTACCTCAGCGACGTCTTTTTGCAGGTCAAGCAGGTACCCGACACGATTGAGGGCGAATGCGTGCAGTGCGGCAACTGCTGTCTGAACAAGCGCTGCGCCTTCCTCGAGCCGGTGGGCCAGGACAAATTCCAGTGCGGCATTTACCAATCGTTCTTGCGGCGCATGTCCAATTGCGGAAGTTTTCCGCTGCATGCGCATGACATCGCCCGCTACCAATGCCCGAGCTATTTCGTGGCCCCGGCCAAACCGGTGCTGTGGTTGAAGCCCGATAACCACGACAGGCCAGGGGCTGTGTAGCGGCAGCCCGGGTCGAAGCCGCTTTATCATGGTGCATCAAAGCCCTCCCAGCTTCCTTATGCAGCCCCATGATTCCCCCACCAAGTCCAATCCAGCCAAGCCCATGGCGCTGCTGGACCGCGACCAGGGTTTGCTGGATTTCAATGTACGGGTCTTGTCTTGGGCCGAGCGCGAGGATGTTCCGCTATTGGAGCGCTTGCGGTTTTTGTGCATCGTCTCTTCCAACCTGGACGAATTTTTCGAGGTGCGAGCCGGGCTCCATCTGAGTGCCGCCAAGGCGCACGACCACAGCGGGTCCTATAGCGAGGAGAGTTTCGAGAAGCTCGCGGGGTTGCTGCATGACACGGTGCAGCGCCAATACCGCATTTACAACCAGCAGCTGTTGTCGGCCTTGGCCGCGCAGGGAATCCGCTTGCTGTCCCATGGGGAACGCGCACCGGCACAGCGGGTCTGGGTGCAGCAGTATTTTGAGCGGCAGGTGCGTCCTATGCTGGTGCCGGTGGGCTTGGATCCTTCGCATCCCTTTCCGCAGGTTGCCAACAAGTCGCTCAATTTCATTGTCCGCTTGGGCGGGCACGATGCCTTCGGGCGCGAGAATGAAATCGCCATCGTGCGTGTCCCGCGCGCGCTGCCGCGGGTGATCCGGTTGCCCCACAAATTGACCGGGGACTACAGCGGCTTTGTGTTGCTTTCCAGCGTCATCCGGGCGCAAATCGAGACCCTCTTCCCCGGGCGCAAGATGCTGGAGTTTTCACAGTTCCGGGTCACCCGCAATTCAGAATTAGCCGTGGACGAGAACGATGTGGACAACCTGCGCACCGCCTTGCGCGAAGGGCTGGTCCACCGCAATTTCGGTCAGGCGGTGCGTCTCGAAGTGTCGGCAGAATGTTCCAAGACCCTGAGTGAGTTCCTGCTCAAGCAATTCAATTTGCCGGCCAATGCCGCTTACCATGCCCACGGCCCGGTCAATCTGGTGCGCCTGAGCCAGCTGATTGACCTGGCCGAGCGGCCCGCCTTGTGCTTCCCCGCCTACCAGCCGCACCGTCCACAGGGGCAGCATGGATCGGCATCTATGTTTTCCCGCTTGCAAAAAGGCGATGTGCTGGTTCACCAGCCGTTCGAACGCTTTGACCTGCTGCTGGAGTTTTTGCGCGAGGCGGTATACGACCCGCAGGTGCTGGCCATCAAGCAAACGATTTACCGCACCGGCTCCGATCCGCAGATGATGGATTTGCTGCGCGAGGCGGTGCGCCGGGGCAAAGAGGTGATGGTGGTTGTCGAGTTGAAGGCCCGCTTTGACGAGGAAGCCAATATCAACTGGTCCGAGATGCTGGAGTCCATCGGCGCCCAGGTGGTGTACGGCGTGGTGGGTCTGAAAACCCACGCCAAGATGTTGTTGATCACGCGCCGCGAGGGCCGCGTCATGCGGCGCTACGTGCACCTGTCCACCGGCAACTACAACCCGCGCACCGCGCGCCTGTACACCGATATCAGCCATTTCACGGCCGACCCGGAACTCACCCGGGACGCCGAGCAGGTGTTCTTGCACCTGGCCAGCCAGAGCAAGTTGCCGCGCATGCAGAAAATGTGGGTCGCTCCCTTCTTCCTGCACAGCCAACTGGTGGCCAAAATCGCCGCACTCGGTGCCAGTGCGCGCGCGGGCAAAAGCGCACGCATTGTTTTGAAAATGAACGCGCTCACGGATGAGCTCTTGATCCGCAGCCTGATCAAGGCCGGCCAGAACGGTGTCAAGATCGATCTGCTGGTGCGCGGCGCTTGTATGCTGCCCGTGCAGGTGGCGGGGCAAACTGACAACATCCGCGTGCGGTCGGTCATCGGGCGCTTTTTGGAGCACTCCCGGGTTTTTTATTTCCGCGCGGGCGCAGTCGAGGAGTTGTACCTCTCCAGCGCCGACTGGATGAACCGCAACATGGTCCGGCGGGTGGAAATCTGCTGGCCGGTGACCAACCCCGCCTTGCGCCAGCGCCTGGTCGATGAATGCCTGCTTGCTTATTTGCATGACGGGGTTGACGCCTGGGATATGCAAGCGGACGGAAGCTACCTGCCGGTGGGCCAAACGCCGGGCGGCCACAGCGCCCAACACGCTTTGATGATGCGCTACGGCGCCTTGTCCTGAATCGGGAAGCAAGCATGGATCTGGTTTTATGGCGGCACGCGGAGGCAGTGGAGCGGGATGGCGTGCTGGATGACTTGCAGCGCGGCCTCACCCCCCGGGGTGAGCGCCAGGCCACGCGCATGGCGGCCTGGCTGGACCGCCATTTGCCCGAAGGCGCACGCGTCTGGGTCAGCCCTGCGCTGCGCACACAACAAACCGTGGTGCCGCTGCAGCGCAAGTTCAAGACCGTGCCCGCGCTGGCGCCTGACGCCGATGTGGATGCCTTGCTGAATCAGGTGCAGTGGCCCCATGGCAAGGGATGCCATTTGGTGGTCGGTCACCAGCCAACCTTGGGGCTGACGCTGGCGCGCCTGCTGGGTGCAGCAGGCGGGGAGTTCGCCGTTAAAAAAGGTGCGGTGTGGTGGCTGCGATTGCGCGAGCGCGAGTTCGGACCCCAAACCGCCGTGGTGAGTGTGCAGTCGCCCGACATGCTGTAGCAGGCTGGGTCGACCGACCGTGCGAAGCGGTTGACACGCGGGGTTCACGCGCTGCTGGTACAAGCGGGGCATGCTTGTTTCGCCTGACCGCAGCCCCCCTTTGGGCGCCGCGTTTTACCGTGTGCTGGTCGTGCAACTGTTGTCCACGCTGGCCGACAACGCGTTTCTGATCGTTGCCATCGCCCGGGTGATCGAGCTGGATGGGGCGGCTTGGTTGATACCCATACTCAAAGTCAGCGCCACCTTTTTTTATGTTGCACTGGCGCCCTTTGTCGGGCCGGTTGCCGATGCCTTTGCGAAGGGTCGGGTGATGCTGGCTTCCAACGCCTTCAAGTGCTGCGCAATTGCGCTGATGCTGGTCGGGCTGGACCCGGTTTTGACGATTGGCCTGGCCGGCGTGGGGGCGGCGTTCTATGCGCCGGCTAAATATGGTTTGGTCACGGAGCTGGTTCCCGGCTCGGCCTTGGTGCGCGCGAATGGCTACTTTGAGGCCGTGACCGTGAGCGCCGTGGTATTCGGCGTGGTGCTCGGTGGATTTCTGGTCAGCCCGGCCATGCCCGATGTATCCGACTGGGTATGGATGGAGGGCCCGGCCGGTGCGCCTTCCCATCTG
The DNA here is from genome assembly GCA_009924455.1 of Betaproteobacteria bacterium. GTDB lineage: Bacteria > Pseudomonadota > Gammaproteobacteria > Burkholderiales > Burkholderiaceae_C > Allorhodoferax. The sequence goes on along the minus strand of RFRO01000073.1, from coordinate 2,628 downwards.
ACCGCCGGCATCCTGGTCGTATTGGGTCTGCACGCCGGCGCCACCTTGCTGAGCTGGGGCTTGGCCGACAGCCGTGCCCGCTACGCACCCAGGCCCTGGCAACTGGGTGCCATGTGCCGGTCGTTTCTCCAAGAGAACCGCATTCTGTGGGGCGATGCCTTGGGCGGCTTGTCGATGGCGGTGACCACTTTGCTGTGGGGCGCCGGTGCCACGCTGCAATTGGTGGTGCTGCGCTGGGCCACCGAGGCGCTGGCGCTGCCTTTGAGCCAGGCTTCGTATTTGCAAGGCATGAGCGCTGTGGGCATCGTGGCCGGGGCGGCGCTGGCCAGTCGCTGGGTCGCCATGCGGCATGCAGCGCGCCTGCTGCCGATGGGCGTCGCGCTGGGTTTGTCCATACCCCTGATGTTGTGCGTGGAAACCGTTCCGGCTGCGGCCGTGCTGCTGGTCTGCGTGGGTGGGCTGGCCGGCTTTTTTGTGGTGCCTATGAATGCTTTGCTGCAGTTGCGGGGATGCACCTTGTTGACCGCGGGGCGGTCCGTGGCGGTGCAGGGTTGTAACGAAAACGCAGGCATGCTGTTGATGCTGTTGGTCTACGCAGCGGCTACGGCTGCGGGCATGGGTGTCGAGGCGCTGGTGCTGGCTTTTGGCGCCAGCGTCAGTGTGGCGATGGCGCTGGTCTGGTTTGCCAAACGCCGTTATCTCCAGCACGCGCCGCCCGGAGCCTGATCTACGCGGTGGCTGCGGCGTAGGCGGCAGTCATCGAATATTCACCAAAAAGTCGCCAAGTCGTCACCGTATTTTTATACGCTCGCGCCAACCATGGACGATGACATCCTGATTGAATCCTTTGAGGGCCGCTCGCCCAGCTTGCGCATCGCCGTCGTCACGGAAACCTTTCCGCCGGAAGTCAACGGAGTAGCCATGACGCTGGGGCGCATCGTGCAAGGTCTGATCGCACGCGGCCATCTGGTGCAGGTGGTGCGGCCGCGTCAGGCGCGCGAAAGTGGCTTGGTGCGCGGCGACATGGAAGAGGTCTTGGCACGTGGTGCCGCCTTGCCGAATTACGGTGAACTGCGCTTTGGTTTGCCCGCCAAAAACCGCCTGGTGCGTTTGTGGACTGAGAAGCGGCCGGACGTGGTCCATGTGGTGACCGAAGGCCCACTGGGGTGGTCCGCTGTGGCTGCTGCCCGCAAAATGCACATCGCGGTCACCAGTTCTTTTCACACCAATTTCCACAGCTACTCCAGCCACTACGGATTGGGCTTGCTCAAACGCCCGATCGAAGGCTATTTGCGCAAGCTGCACAACCGCACCATGGCCACCATGGTTCCCACGGCGGCGCTGGCCGACAGCCTGCAGCGCCGGGGCTACCAGAACCTGCGTGTCGTTTCGCGGGGTGTGGATCTGCAGCAGTTCAGCCCGGCGCGGCGCTCTGAGAGCCTGCGCGCGCAGTGGGGGCTGGCGCCGGATGACATCGCGGTGCTCCATGTGGGGCGCATCGCCAAAGAGAAAAATGTCGGACTGGTATTGGCTGGCTTTCGCGCCCTGCAGCAGACGCATCCCCACGCCAAGCTGGTTTTCGTCGGCGACGGACCAGCGCGCCAGGCGATCCAGGATGCCTGCCCGGAGGCCATCTTTGCCGGTATGCGCCGGGGCGAGGACCTGGGGGCGCATTACGCCTCAGCGGATGTCTTTTTGTTTACCAGCCTGACCGAAACCTATGGCAACGTGGTGCCGGAGGCGCTGGCCAGTGGCCTGGCTGTGGTGGCGTTTGCGTATGGCGCAGCGCTGGAGCTGATCCATACCGGTGTCAACGGCATCGCGGTGGGCGGAGACCAGGACGCTGACTTTTTGCAAGCGGTACGAACCCTGGCGCTGGACCCCCGTATGATGGCGCAAGTCCGCAGCACGGCTGCAGGCAGTGTCGCGCACCTGGCGTGGGATCGTGTGTACGACAACTTCGTTGCGGTGTTACAGCAGGCGCTGGTGGCCAATGGCCACAGCTTCACCGCATCTGCCCAACCTTTTGTCGCGCTCAGCCAGCCCCATGCATAAGCGCTTGCCCCATCTTCACCTGGCTGCCGGTGTCCAGGTTTGAGGCCAGGCGAAAGCCCGGCGGTGCCAAGACCACGATGGTGGAACCATGCTGAAACCAGCCCATCTCCTGTCCCTTGTTGAAGTGCGCGTCGCAGTCAATCGGATTGGCTCCGTGGTAGCGCAGGTGGAACAGCACATCCAGAAAGTGCAGCCGGATACTGGCGACCAGAATCGCCGCGACCGGCACCAGCGCAATCGTCTGGCCTGCAAAGGGCCCGCTGTTCAGACGCGTGCGCAAAAACGCGCGTTCGTTCTTGCAGAACAGCATTTCTACGCGCTTGAGCGCAATCGGGTTGACGTTCCAGGTATCGCCCGAAAAATAGCGCACCCGCTCCACCGTGCAGTCATGCGGTGCATGAAACCGGTGGTACATGCTGGAGCTCAGGCGCAGCGTGACAAAGTAGCCGTCGCGCCAGGCGCTGGCGTCTTCCTCTTTCCCTACCAAGTCGGTCAGGGTGTACGGAAAACCTTTGGCTTGGAAAAGCTGTCCCGCTTCAATGCGCCCGTGCGCCCCCACAAAGGCGTCCACCG
>RFRO01000072.1 GCA_009924455.1 Betaproteobacteria bacterium | reverse complement strand
GGCATTCACCGTGATGTGCTACCTTCGCCTCCCGCCCTGCAGGGCGTTGGACACTAATTCACACTGGGGCGGCACGCATGCAGGATTTGACACAGGCCATCAAGGGTTGGAGCGACGACCGCTTGGCAGGCATGCGCCGTGGCGTCGAGAAAGAAAGCCTGCGCACCCGTGCGGACGGCCATTTGGCCAGTACCGGGCACCCCGCTGCCCTGGGATCGGCGCTCACCCATCCGCACATCACCACCGACTTCAGCGAATCACAGGTCGAGCTCATCACTGGCGTGCACGACAGCGCCCACGCCTGCGCTGCCGAGTTGGACGCAGTGCAAACATTCACGCTCAATGCCATTGGCGATGAATTGCTGTGGCCCTCCAGCATGCCCTGCTGGCTGCCGGATGACGATGCGATTCCCCTGGGTCAATACGGCACGTCGAATGTGGGGCGCAGCAAGACGGTCTACCGCAGCGGCCTGGGCTACCGCTATGGCCGGCGCATGCAAACCATCTCGGGCGTGCACTACAACTGGTCCATCCCGGAGGTGGCGGACGCCGACTACTTCAGCCTGATCCGCAACTTCCGCCGCCACGCCTTTTTGCCCATGGTCTTGTTCGGCGCGTCGCCGGCGGTATGTGCCTGCTTTGCGCGCGGTAATGTGCATACGCTGCAGCCCTTGGGTGATGACACTTTGTACCTGCCTTACGCCACATCGCTGCGCATGGGCGGCCTGGGCTACCAGAGCGACGCGCAAAGCGCGTTGGCGGTCAGCTACAACAGCCTGGAGGGCTATGGCCACTCGCTGGAAGCGGCGCTCACCGTGCCCTATCCGCGTTACGAGGCCATCGGCGTGCGCGCTGAGGACGGCAGCTACCGCCAACTGGGCACCAGCTTGCTGCAAATTGAGAACGAGTTCTACGGCACGATCCGCCCCAAGCGCACCATCCACGCCGGCGAGCGGCCGCTGCATGCGCTGCGCGAACGGGGCGTGCAGTACGTGGAAGTGCGCCTGATGGACCTGGACCCTTTTGAGCCCATCGGTATCGCCACCCAAACCATGCGCTTTCTGGATGTGTTTTTGCTGCACTGCCTGCTCAGCGACAGCCCGCCGGACACGCCGCAAGAAATCGCCGCCTTGGTACGGAACCAGGGCCAGGTCTCCGAGCGCGGGCGCGAGCCCGGCTTTTCTATCGAGCGCCAGGGTCAGCAGGTCGAGCTGGTGGAATGGGCCGACCGCATCTTGTCCGAGATGCGTCCGATTGCCCAGCGGCTGGATGCGGTGGCGGGCAAGGAGACTTCGAATGCCGCCGGTCTGCACGGTGCCGCGCTGGACCATGCTCTTGACACGCTGCACCACCCGGAAAAACTCCCCGCAGCGCGGGTACTGGCCAGCATGCAAAACGATTTCGGCGGCTCTTTTGGCCGCTTTGGTCTGGCACAGGCGCAGCGCTTGAAAGCCAGCGCCGCTGCCGCACCCCTGACGGCGGCGCAAACCTTGGCCATGAAGGCGCAGGCGCTGCAGTCTTTGCACGACCAAGCGGCGGTGGAGGCAGCCGACAGCCTGCCTTTTGACCAGTACCTAGCGCAGTACCTGTCACCGGCGCGTCTCACACCCCGCAGCGCCCAGCGCCGCGCCTGAGGCGGCTGCGTAACCCTCTCGACCGTTCTTCATGGCCGTCCAATGGTTTCCCGGCCACATGCATTTGACGCGCAAAGCCATTGGCGAGCGCATCAAAGACATTGACGTGGTGGTGGAGATGCTGGACGCCCGCTTGCCCGGCTCCAGCGCCAACCCGCTGCTGGCCGAGCTGACCGGCCACAAGCCCACGCTCAAAGTCCTGAATAAACAAGACCTGGCAGACCCGGCGCGCACCGCGCTGTGGCTGGCCCACTACAACGCGCTGACCGGAACCCGCGCCGTTCCGCTGGACGCCAGCATGGCCACGCCCGCGCGTGCGCTGGTCGATGCCTGCCACCAGCTCGCGCCGCTGCGCGGCGGTATGGCCAAGCCGCTGCGGGTGCTGATTTGCGGCATTCCCAATGTAGGCAAGTCCACGCTGATCAACACCCTCAAAGGCAAACGCGCAGCCAAGACCGGCGACGAGGCAGGTGTCACCAAAATCGAGCAGCGCATCACCATTGCCGATGACTTTTATTTGTATGACACGCCGGGCATGCTGTGGCCGCGCATCATCGTGGCCCAAAGCGGCTACAAGCTGGCCGCCAGCGGCGCGGTGGGCCGCAACGCATTTGACGAACAAGAGGTGGCGCTGGAGCTGCTCGACTACCTGAGTGCGCATTACCCCCAGGCGCTGGCAGCGCGTTACAAATTGCAGGACGCGCAGGCTTTGCGTGACGAACAAATTTTGGAAGGCGTGGGTCGCGCTCGCGGCGCGCTGCAGTCCGGTGGACGGGTGAACCTGCAAAAGGCCGCTGAAATCGCCATCCACGACTTCCGCGCCCATGCGCTGGGGCCGGTGACGCTGGAGACCCCGGCGGAATTTGCAATATGGCTTGCCGAAGGCAAGCGGGTCGACGCAGAACGCCAGATCAAAAAAGACGCGATCACCCAGGACCGGTTGATCCGCCACAAAAAGATCCCGCGCCCGCCTCGGGTGCTTGAAGCGGACGCGCCTTCGGAACCCTCGGATTAGGGGGCGTTCGTACCGCCCTGGGCGCCTTGCGGACCTGGTCTGACTTACGCCTTGGCGCGTGCGATCTCGGCTTTGCGGTCCTCGGACACTTTCTGCGCACTCGGACGCTCGCCCACCAGCTTGAGGTAGGGCTTGTAATCCACCCCGGCCGCCAGCAGCAGGTCTTCCCCGTAGACGGCGCGCGTAGCCATGCCAATCAAGGGCAGGTTGCTGAACGCCACGCAGTCGGCAAGGGTGAAACTGTCACCCGCCACGTAGGGCGCAAAGCGCGCGATGCGCTTGAAGCCTTCGATATGGCGCACCAGCAGTTTGTGTACGGACTCTTTGGTGGCATCCGGTACGCTGCCTCCGAAAAAGGCTTGCGCGTACAACTCACGCGCCACCAACTCCAGGTGCAGGTTGATAAAGGTGCACAACTCGCGCACTTTGGCCGCGGCAAATGGATCGGCGGGTAGCAGCGGGTGTTCCGGGTATTGCGCCTCCAGGTAATCCGCCTATGATAAGTCCATGTTGAAACTTTCGGTGCTTGATCAGTCCGTCGCGTCTTACGGGCAACCGCAAGACGCAGCGATCCGCCCCGATGCACTGGCGGGCACCGCCGCCCAGGTGGCACACCAACTCAGCGCTTTGGCTGCGCGCTTGGAATTGGACGAGCTGGTGGTCTGCAGCTGGGCCCATGACCCGTCTGTGCAGTCGCGCTCGTTTGAGTTGTTGGCCGAGGTTTTCGAGTTGCCTGTAAATTCATGTTGACACAAGCAGCTGCCAACCCGTAGGATGGTCTCGCTTTGCAGCTTGGTGCATCGGCTCAGAAGCCTCTGCCCCGCCGGTTCGATGCGGTTGTGCCACTTATTGAAATGGAGCGCCTATGACAGTGACTGAGCGGGACGAGCTGGGCAAATTTTTGGCTGGCCTGCATCAAACCCGGCTGGCCTTCGAAGATGCTTACGCCAGCTCTCGGATCAAAGAGACCGTGGCCATGAATCCGCAAGGTCAGTACGCGCTGGCACTGCGGTGTATTTTGTTGGAAAAAGAGCTGGTCGCCCTGCGTGGCCAGGCGGGTGCGAAACAGCCAGTTGATGCGGATCCCGGGCCGACTGCGCCTCCGCGGTTTCTCGGAGTGACGCTGGGTGATTGGAGCGTGAACGCCAAGCCTTTGCCCAAGCCCGGCGACGCCCCTGAAGCAGCCGTGAAGCCCGCGATTCCCGCTTATTTGTTGCTGGAAGAAAAGGCCATTCATTTCTTAGGCCATAACGCGATGAAGGTCTGGGCCTTCATCGCGTTGTTGACATTCCTGGTGGTGCATTTCAAGGGTTGATCCAGGCGGTCGCCTTGGCGCGGCGTAGTCTCCCGCCCGTTCTTTTGGCTCTCACCATGCAAGCGTTTTACAGCGACCAGTTTGTGCTGCCCTTGCCGCAGGGCCACCGGTTTCCGATGGCGAAGTACGCCATGCTGCGGGATGCGGTGGCGCACCATCTCTCTGGCGTTCAACTCCTGCAGGCCCCCCGGGCGAGCGATGCGGAGTTAATGCGGGTCCACACGCCGACGTATGTGCAGGCCATTGCCGATGGAACCGCGGCTGATGCCGTGATGCGTGAAATCGGCTTCCCTTGGAGCGAGGCTATGGCCGAGCGGGCGCGGCGCTCTGTTGGGGCAACGGTGGCTGCGGCGCGTTCGGCGCTGCGCAATGGTGTGGGGGCCAGCTTGGCTGGTGGGACCCACCATGCATACGCTGACAAGGGCGGCGGCTTTTGTGTCTTCAATGATGTCGCTGTGGCGGCGCGTGTGCTGCAGGCACATTGGGCGCGGGAGGGCCGGTCGCTTCAGGTGGCGGTGGTTGATCTCGATGTGCACCAGGGTAACGGCACTGCACATATTTTCCAGCGCGATAGCAGTGTGTTTACGCTGTCGCTGCACGGCGAGAAGAACTTCCCGTTTCGCAAAGAAGCGGGCGATATGGATGTGGGTTTGCCGGACGGCTGCGGCGACGATGACTACCTGCGCGCGTTGGATGGAGCTCTGCTGCAGTTGGACGGAAGGTGCACACCAGATTTGGTGTTCTTCCTGGCCGGCGCTGACCCGTATGAGGGCGATCGCCTGGGCCGCCTCAAGCTCACGCCCTCCGGCATGCAGATGCGGGATCAGCGCGTATTTGACTGGTGTTTGGCGCGGAATATTCCTTTGGTGTTGCTGATGGCCGGAGGCTATGGCGTGCGGATTGAGGAAACCGTCGCGCTGCAGCTGACATCCTTTCGTCTGGCGTATGGCTCTTGGCAAAAATGGAAGGACATTCGCCGCTGAGCGGCAGGATATGGTGCGTAAGCCATAAATCGCCCGAGTGGCAACTGACGAGCGTTTGAATACGAGGGTCAACTGCCTTTGCTTCGCCATGATCTGCCCGGCGCCGAGCAGTTGCTGGTTCGGTTGGACAAGGCTTGTTTTTTGAGCTGTGAAGAGTACCGGGATTTGAAGCAGGCAATCAGCGTGTACAGGTCAAAAAACCCCTCAGCGTTGAAGTAGCACAGCGCCTCAAAAAACGCACAGTGCGCGCAGCAGGTCTTCCCCTGTGGTGCCGCGTTTGACGGGTAGCCAGGGCGATTCACAGCGCGCTTGCGTGCCTGTTTCCAGCGAGTCACTGGCTTCGCACACATTGCGCCCGCGACCCGGCAGGCGGTTGCCGGTGGCCATGGGCGCATCAAAAAAACTTTGCTCCCAGGAGCGCGCCTGGTACTGGTTGCAGTCGTATTGGTTCAGGGCTTTGGACGATAGCGATCCATCCGGGGCCGCGGTGCTGCGGTTGTAAATCACCCAGGTGAATACGAAGTCGCCTTCGCGGCGCAGGGTTGCGGTTTCGGCGTAAATCACCACCTGCTTGTCCGCGCTGATGGTCAATACGTCCCAAGCGGCCCAGGCGTGGGCAGTGAATGCGCAGAGGATGGTGGTCATCAGGTGTTTCATCAATTCCTCTGTGTCAAATCGGTCTAGCGCGCGTGGGTGATCGCAGGCGCACGGTGGGTCTGGGCTTGGGCGGATATCGCGGCGCGTTCAGCAGGACTGAGTCGGTGGAGGTTTTTGAGTTGCATCACCATCCGGGGATTTTTTGCCAACGTGTCTGCATGCCGCCCCAGAAACTCCCAATACAAAGTGGTGAAGGGGCAGGCGGTGGGTCCGGTGGCCAGAGCCGGATCGAAGGGGCAGGACGCGCAGTGGTTGCTCATCCGGTCTATGTATTTCCCGCTGGCGACATAGGGTTTGCTGGCCATGATGCCGCCGTCCGCGAATTGCCCCATACCCAGGGTGTTGGGCATCTCTACCCACTCTACGGCATCTACGTAGACGGCAAGGTACCACTCGTGAACCTGCCGCGGCTCCACCCCGAGCAGCAGGGCATACAAGCCTGTGACCATCAGGCGCTGTATGTGGTGGGCGTAGCCGTGCGTCAAGGTTTGGTGGATCGCGTCGCGCAGGCATGACATCTTCGTGTCACCTGTCCAGTACCAATCAGGCAGGGGTTGTGATGCTTCCATGGCATTGCTATCGGCATAGGTCGGCATGTGCGTCCAGTAGATGCCGCGCACGTATTCCCGCCAACCCAATATTTGCCGGATGAAGCCCTCTACCGCAGGCAGCGGGGCGGCGCCTTTACGGTATGCACTCTCGGCCGCCGCGATGACCTCTCGCGGATTCAGCAGCTTCAGGTTCAGCGCGCTGGCGATATGGGAGTGGAATAGCCAGGCCTCCCCCTCCCACATGGCGTCCTGGTACAGGCCGAACTGCGGCAGCCTGTGCTGGATGAAATCTGCCAACGCCTGCAGGGCTTGCTCGCGGTCCACAGGCCAACCGAATTGGTCGACAGATCCGGGATGTACTGAGAAGCGTCGGTTCACCAGCGCAATGACTTCCAGCGTCATCTCGTCTGGTTTAAAGCGGCTGGGCGCAGGTACGACGCCTGGCCCCTGTTTGCCAAAGCTGGCCCGGTTCTCGGCATCAAAGTTCCACTGACCGCCCAAGGGCAGTTTGCCATCCATAAGAATGCCCGTTTTTTTGCGCATCTCCCGGTAGAAGAACTCCATCCGCAGTTGCTTGCGGCCCTTGGCGTGTGCTGCGAATTCCCGTACCGTGCAGAAAAAATGGGTGTCATCACGAACGTCCAGCGCCACCGCGTGCTTGCGCGCTACCTGCCGAATTGCATCCAACACCCGCCATTCCCCGGGAGCGGTCATCACCACCTTCTGCGGACTGCAGCGCACAATGGCCCGCTCCAGCTCTGTGGCGAGCGTTCCGGTGTTGTCCGGCGCGTCAAGCCGGGTGTACATCAGCCGTACGCCGCGTTGTTTCAGGCGCGCCGCAAAGTGGCGCATGGCACTCAAAAATAGCGTGGTTCGCTGTTTGGATGATGGAACGTGGGTGGACTCTTGCGTGACCTCTGCCATCCAGACGGCATCCTGCGCCGGATCAAAGTCCTGCAAGGCCGTAGCGTCTTCATTGAGTTGGTCGCCCAACACAACAACCAAATGGCGTAGTGTGGGCTGCACGCTAGAGAAGCCCGCTGGCAATCACGCACGATGCGCTGGCAACGGTGGTCAAGACCAGCCGCATGCCCAGCCATGCCTGCAATCCAAACTGGGGATACACGCGGCGGTCGACCACAAAACACAGCCATAGCGTCGCAGCAAGAATCAGCGAGCCCGCTGTGGGTGCGACCAGCAGGGATACCCATGCGACCAAACTGGGTGTGATGCCCCACCACAAGAGCACCGTATTGGCCTGCGGTTGGCGCATGGCAAGCCCCCAATGGATGGCGCCTAGAAAGCTGACGATGGTGACGGCGTAGGCCCGCAGGGCAAATGTCGCCATCGCTTGGTCTGCGGGGCTCCAGGCAAACGTCATCGCGGCCAGCGCGATAAATGGAATGAGCCCGGCATAACCCAGTACCTGGGCCAGTCGCGGCAGAGGACGTTGCGACGCGCTCATGGGCTTACCGGAGCGCCCGGTGTTGCGGGTCGACTGTTTTTCTTTTTGCGACAGGCATCTGAGCAATACAAAACCTGCTCCCAGTTTTTAGCCCATGCCTTGCGCCAGCTCATACCACGGCCACACATGGCGCAGGGCTTGCTGGGGAGATCACGCTTGTTGCCTTTGAATGTGGATTGCATAGTCTGCGCTCCCGCCGTCAAACGGATTTGGTCAGAGCGCCCGCCTGCAACTGGGCAAGCGTCACGAAGTCGAGCACGCGTTCGTGCGTACTTTCGAGGATGACCGGGGGCGCAACCCCGGCCCGGAACGCCTCGTGCCATCTGCGTGCGCACAGGCACCAGCGATCTCCCGCCTTCAGTCCGACAAAGCGGTACTCCGGCCGCGGTGTGCTCAAGTCATTACCTACGGTGAGCGAGAAATCCAAGAATTCCTGCGTCACCTTGGCGCAGACCACGTGGCTGCCTGCATCGTGCGCATCTGTTGTACAGCAACCGTCGCGGTAAAAGCCGGTCAGGGGGTCGTAAGAGCAGGGCACCAAAGCCGACCCCAAGACGTTGCGCGCTTGCAAGCTCATAGCCCCTCCTGGCGCAATTCAATTCCCTCGTGGTCAGCGATGACCTGCAAGGCGCGCTCAAACAGGGCGCGGGCCGAGCCGGATACCGCGCTGAGATAGGCGTGCAGGTGGGCGTCCTCTTTGGATGCGTTCAAACACTCCGTGCTGTATTGCTCAAAACTTGCTAATTGGGAAATGATCTCGGCAACATGCCGGGGGCATTCGCAGGCCACATTCGAGGGCATGGCTGCTACCTCGGCCAGGGTTTCGTCGCTGTACTGACGGGGCCCGTTCTGCGCTGCGAGGGCGAGCGGTTCAGGCGGGAGATGGGACTGCCTTGACCGCGCCGTCTGCATCAGCTCCGATAAATCCGAATCGGACAGCGGTTCTCTGCGTGCCAGTATGCCTGCCCTTTTCACGGCCTCAACCACAGGCTCCGGTCCGAAGTTGTAAATCACGATGACCTGCGGGGCGCCGCAATGCGCGGCCAGTGTGTGCAAATCGAGCAGGGACGCAGCGTGCAGCGAGTTGAACTTCACCAGCAGAATGTCCGGGGTGCTCTGCAGTTGCGATGACAAGGCCTGGGCCGTGTCGGTGAACACATCCGTGACCTTGACCGGTTTGCTTTGAAAGGTCAGCGTGAATTTTTTCGACGCGATCCGGGTCGCCAAAGCCAGGCCGACGATGGCTATGGAAACTGCGCTGTCGCTCCCTTCCGTGCCCACGGTCGCACGAAACGCCTTTGGTTGGTTCAACAGGAGCGTATTCAGGGCGGACGTGTCCAGCCTTGCAATGTTGCTGATGGCGTGCCCTTGATCGACCAGCCGCTTGATCAGGCTAGCCCGCAGCACATCGGCGTCCGAGTAGAGGCGGTGTTGCCCCTTTGTCTTGCTGGGCGCGAACGTACCGTGCCGCGCTTCCCATACGCGCAGTGTTGGAGCGGGTACGCCACTCAGCTTGGCCACAGCCCCGATCTTGTGAAGCGCGGAGTTTTCATCTTCAATATTGCCCATATTTTACTCAGTTGAATAATTTTTGAAGAGATATTTAAGGTAGGTGAAGCCAAATTATAATTCATATATAATTTGTGAAGAGTTTTATTTCATTTTAATGATCTGTTGCCATGCCATCTCCGCGATCCCTTGACGGCGTTGAAGTCATTGCCCACTTGGCCCGCGCGCCGCAAGGCCAAGCGCTTACTTTGAAACGCATTTCCGACCTGTTGGGACGTACCGTCTCATACACCGAGAACCTTATCAGGCCATTGAAAACGGGCGGACTCTTGGAAAGGCAACGTGGCGCCGGTCGCGGTTACCGGCTGAGCCGGCCCGCGGCCAGCCTCTGCGCATGGGAGGTCGTCCAGTGCTTTGAGACGCCGCAGGAAAGCCGCATGCGGGTTGCAAAAAGTGCAGAAAGTCGCAGCGTCGCCGCTTTGGATGCAGAGGCCTCGCTCCAAAGGCGCGCACTTTTGCAGGCCTATAACCTGGGGCATTTCGCTCCCGATGCAGAGTAGTGTGCTGGGGCCGGAGGAGGCATTTCCGCCGACATTGGACGCTGCCCGCGCACGCATCGCGGCGGTCCAACCCACGGACTATGCGCGAAGCCGCAACGCGCTCAACGGTGCGGTAAGCCGCCTTTCGCCGTACATCACGCATGGGGTGGTCTGCATGGCCGATGTGTTGGCCGGTGTGAATGCTCGCCATCCACTGGACGTGCAGCACAAGTTTGTCTTTGAACTGGGGTGGCGGGCGTACTTTCGGCATATCTGGCAGCACCGCGGTGCGGAAATTTTGCAGTCCTTGCACGGCGGCCCGCTCCCCGAAGCCTGTTACGCCTCGCGCCTGCCCAACGACATCCGCCATGCGGCGACCGGTGTACCGGTCATTGACAAGGCGGTTCGTACCCTATACGCCACCGGCTATCTGCATAACCACGCACGCATGTGGCTGGCCAGCTATGTCGTCCATCTACGCAAGGTGCACTGGCGTGTGGGCGCAGATTGGTTGTACAGCCATTTGCTGGACGGTGATCTCGCAAGTAACCACCTCAGCTGGCAATGGGTGGCCGGCACCAGCAGCCACAAGCCCTACCTGTTTAATGCAGATAACGTGGCCCGCTTCGCGCCTCCCGCGTGGCACAGCCCGGGAAGCGTGATCGACCTTTCCTATGAAGCTTTGGACCAGCTTGCCCGCCAGCCCCATGGTGTGGGCCAGGGCGCCAACTTCGCGCCGCATACCGCCTTGGAGCGGCTAGAGCCGCCAGTCAGCGGCACCCTACCTGCCGAATGGGGATGGACTGCACCCGATGGCCGCGCCGTTGCAGGGCGGGACGTGTGGCTGGTACACCCTTGGAATTTGGGTGCGCTTCCCGCGTCCTTGCCCGCAGGCACTGTTGTGGTCGGCCTTTTTCTTGAGAATTTTCACCAGGCCTGGCCTTGGAGCGGGAGGCGTTGGGAATTTGTCGCCACGCGGATGGCTGACATGGTCGCGCTGCGGTGGCAGGGCGATGCGGCCGCTATCGCTGCGGCGCTGCAAGGAGCGCGAAGCGTAGGTAGCATTGATGAGCCGCACATGAGTCCCTGGCTACCCAGCCTGGCTCGCTGCGAGGCATATCCCGCGCTTTTCCCATCCGTTGACACACGCTGCGACGCGTTTTCACAGTGGTGGAAACGTGCCGTGAAGGGGTTTGACCTTGCCGCTGATTTGCTGGCTGCCAGCTTGGCACCGGCGCGCGCTTAGACAGCAGTCGGCGCCTCCAGAAATGCCAACATGGCTTCGCCAAACGCCTGCGGGTGTTCGAAATAAGCCAACGCCCCTGAATCAAAAACGGTGAAGTGCCAATTGCCGCGCCCGGTAAAACGCTGCTTTCCCCGGTAATCGACAAAATCACCGCGCACACCGTGGCTCATCCAAACCGGTTGGTGCAGCCGGTCGTAGATGGTGGTGATGTCGGCACTGAACATCTGAGCTGACACAAAACACAGCGGCGCATGCTCCGCGCCCGGCTGACGCGCGGTCCAGACCGCGTGTTCATACATGGTTTCGTCAATGGCGCGAGAACCCCATGTTTTGTTCAAAAAGTAGCGAATCACCCCCGGTCGCGTCAGGCCTTTAAAAAGCAGGCGACCCCATCCCGGCCCCTTCAATGCGGCCCATAACCAGTTCTGTCCATAGGTGCTTCCTTCCGACGCCTGGCGCAGTTTGAGACCCGCCATCCCGGTGGGGCTGAGCAGGGACAGCGTTCGGAAAGCTGCGGGTTGTTCCGCAGCGGCGCGTGCCAGAAACTCACAGGACAAGGATGCGGCGAAAGCATCAATGGGCGTGTCGCCGTGT
>RFRO01000071.1 GCA_009924455.1 Betaproteobacteria bacterium | reverse complement strand
GGTTCCGCGCGAACTTCGCGCCAAGAACCACATGAAGATCATCTCGCTCGCCCCCGAGGTGCTGTAATGGCCGCGAAGATCAAGAAGGGGGACCGCGTCGTGGTCCTCACCGGAAAGGACAAGGGTCGCCAGGGTGCGGTCCTGAAGGTCCTGCCGAAGGAAGACCGGGTCGTAGTCGAGGGGATCAACATGATCCAGCGCCACACCCGGCCGACCCAGACCGATCCCCAGGGCGGCATCCGCTCCCGCGAAGCGGCCCTGCATGTCTCCAACGTCGCCATCGTCGACTCCAAGGGCAAACATGCGCCACGCCAACGCGCGTCAGTGGTGGTCATGGCATGCTCCAATCGAAAAATACTTTAGGAATCAGCGATTCCAGGGGATGTGCCTTCAGTGTAGCAAGCACCTTGTCCGCAGCGCCGCCCTGTCCATAGGGGTTTATCGTGGCTCCGACAGACTGGATGAAGTCTACCGAGCAGGCGCGGTCCAGGGCCGCGCTAATCGATGCGGTGGTCGGTTCGCAATCGATCACACTAGTGGCCTTCAAACGACCCCGTTGTCGGTCGCCGATATTCACCGTGGGCTTTTTGAAACTCGGTGCCTCCGTGAGTCCGCTGGAAGAATTACCAACGACCATATCGCAATGCGCCAAGCACGAAAAATAGCGCTGTTGGCCCAGCGCCGCATAAGCCTTCGCACGACGGTTGCGCGCCACAAAATTATCAATCTGCGCAGTGATTTCCTGGCCCCCGTTGTCCGCATTCGGTAAGGTAAAAATGAAGTGGCTATCTGACATGGCGTCCAGGGCCACCAATAATTCGGCCATTTGCTCGCCAGGCGATGCGTCGCTCAGCGTTGCCGGGTGGAAGGTCACCAGCACCGTGCGTTTTCCAAAATCAAAGCCCAGCGCTTGCTCTAACTCTGACCGACTCAACAGCGGCACGCGCAGCATGCTGTCAACGCCCAGGCCCCCGACTAAAAACACAGTCTCAGGGGCCTCACCCAGCTGAATCACCCGCTGCCGGTACGGCTGGGCCGCGACGAAATGCAGGTGCGACATTTTGGTGATGGCGTGACGCAGCGCATCGTCAAAAGCGCCCTCTGTCAGTTCGCCACCATGCAAATGCGCCACCGGAATGCGTGCCACCAAAGCGGCAGCCACCGCAGAAAAAATCTCATAGCGGTCGCCCAAGACCACAATGACGTCCGGCTTCAGGTCGGCAAATGCTTGCGCAAAACCAGCTAAACCCAATCCCATGGAGCGGGCTACACCTACTGGCGTATCCAGCTCGGTCAGCACGGGTACCTTGGCGTCAATCTGAAAGCCATCGCGCTCGATGTCCAAATACGTGGATCCAAATGTTGGGGATAAATGCATGCCGGTGACGAGCAACTGCAAATCCAGGTCCGGATCATCGCGTATGCCTTGCATAAGCCAGCGCAACAAGCCGTACTCGGCGCGCCCGCCAGTGATGACACAAATCTTGCGGTTCATAAACTGATCAAGGCATCGGGGTCGAAATCACGTCGCGCGACTTGGCCCATCACTTCATCCCACAACATAGGCGAAAGGCCGGTGCCTGGCCGCTTGGCCGTCACGTTGTCTGGGCTGAATCGTTCGCCTTGTTTGATGGCCCTGGCGGCAACCAGCGACTTGCGGGCAATGGGGCGGTTCTTGGCTTCACTGGCGCTCATGCGCTTTACGCCATCACCCAAAGCAACTTCAATATTGCGAATAGCGCGGACCATGGCTGAAAGCTCTGCGGGCTCCAGGCTGGCCTGGTGGTCCGGCCCGGGCAGGCTGCGGCTGAGCGTGAAATGTTTCTCGATGACGGTAGCGCCCAGTGCCACAGCTGCTGTTGCCACCTCAATGCCCGGGGTGTGATCGGAATAGCCGACGGCAACACCCAATGCAGCTTGGATCCCAAGCATGGCCCGCAGATTCACGTCAACCATGGGAGTCGGATACTCGGTGGTGCAGTGCAAAACGGTGATGGCAGATAGCGCGGTCCCGGAGCGGACCAAGACCTCCAAAGCCACCTCGATGTCCCCCAAGGTAGCCATACCGGTCGAGAGAATCAAAGGTCCTCCCCACTGCCCCACGTGCCGCAAGTAGGGCAGATTGGTGATCTCACCGGACGGAATCTTGAACAGCTTTTGGCCCAGTCCACGCAGGAGATCCAGGCTTGGAATATCGAAACCCGTAGAAAAGAAGCCAATCCCGCGCGTCGCGCAATGCGCGATCAAGGTGTGGTGCATAGCTTCTGACAGCTCAAGGCGACGCAGCATGGCATGCTGCGTTTCTGCCTGATCAGTTTGTTGCAACTGGTAATTGGCCTTCGCAGCGGCTTGGGTTACCTGACGGTCCGCGTTGAAGGTTTGGAACTTGACCAGGTCTGCGCCTGCATCCGCAGCGACGTCAATCAGCTGCTTTGCCAGCGCCATGTCGCCGTTGTGGTTGACACCCGCTTCGGCAATGATCAAGGTCTTGGGGCTCATGGTCTGACCTCTTGCGTGAGGCGCGTATGCGCATCAAGGTTCTTTTTTAACGCGACACCCATGCCCAGGAAACTGTGCTCACCCATGACCAGTCCTTGCTTTACGACACTGGCACTTCCCACAAAGCAACAGGAACCCACGCGTACATCGCCATTGAGGATGGCTCCGGTCGATATATGGCAATGGTCGCCCACCGAAACATCGTGCTCGACCAAGGCCCGGCTATTGATGATGCAATTCATTCCGATGCGCGCGCCCGCATTGACAACAGCGCCATGAAAAACCACCGTTCCATCACCGATGTGCGCATGGCGCGAGACATAGGCGCGCGGCGAGACCACTACCGGCAATCTGAATCCCAAGCGTTGGGCATCGTGAAACAAGCGCAGGCGCAAGTTTGGCGTTTGAAGGTGTCCAACCGCGATCAAAGCGTGGCGGTAATGCTTGCCCAGGTCCTCGAGGTCCGCATCGCTGGCAATCACTTTATAGCCCAGGACAGATGTCCCGACTTCGGCAGCTTCACCAACTAGTCCGGCGATGTCCCAGCGCTCGTCTTGCTCGATGACATCAATGCAAGAGCGGCAGTGTCCGCCAGCCCCTATCAGCAGAATTGGCTGGCGCGTCACGTGGCAGCCTCCACCAATCCGGCACTACTGGGAATATTGATAAGCCGCAGTGCGAGCGATTCGGCAACTGGCAAAGGTGCGCGCGGCATGTCGCGAAACATCGGCAAATGGTGCATCAAGGTCCACGCAGGCCGGGTCATCAGTCCCGCCGCGTTGGTAGCGTCTAGCAAGGCGTCCCGCACGGCCGCGTCGGGCGTATCGAGTAGCAAGGTTTGCAGCCAATAATTGCTCGTGCAGGACTGTGGCTCATGGACAAGTTGGACGCCCCGGACCCCCGCAAACGCAGCCGCGTAGGCATTGAAAAGAGCCCTTTTTTGCGACAAAAATCGTGGCAACTGCTCCAGCTGGGCCACGCCTAGGGCGGCGTTGAGATTGGGCATACGGTAGTTGTACGCCACGGTGTCGTGGGTGTACTCCCACCGGTGCGCCATTTTCCCGGTGGTCGTGAGGTGCTTGGCTTTGGCACCGAGTTCGGCGCTGTCCGTCAGGATAGCCCCACCACCACCCGTGGTGATGGTCTTGTTGCCATTGAAGCTGAGGGTGCCTAAAAGCCCCAAGGTGCCGGTGTGCCGCTTGCCGATATAGCTTCCCAAAGACTCAGCCGCGTCCTCAACCACACGCAGATGAAAGTCGGAGGCCACGGCTAGCAGGGCCTCCATATTGGCGGGGTGACCGAAGGTGTGCATCGGCAGCAGCACACGGATCACCCGTCCGCTTGCGCGGTTCACGCAGACTCCATCTTGGATCACCGTGTTGGCCAACAGATACTCCCGCAGGGCGAAGGCATCAATGCCCAGCGTTCCTACTTCGGAGTCGACAAAATGGGGAGTAGCCTGACAATAGGCAACGGCGTTGGCAGTGGCCACAAAGGTGAGTGCTGGCAGCAGGACTTCATCACCCGGTTTCACACCGGCCAAAAGTAAGGCGATATGGAGTGCAGCGGTTCCGTTAACCACTGCCACCGCATGGGCAGCGCCCGTCAGGGTACGCAACTCATCTTCGAACCGATTAACGAATGGACCAACGGAGGACACGAAAGTCGATGCGATGCAATCCTGCACGTAGCGGCTCTCGTTACCTTTGAAGCGCGGCTCATGCAATTGCTGTTTGTCGTGCCCAACCACGGTCTTTATCGCAGCGACAACCTCTGCGCAGAGGCGGGATGTGGCATGCATGGATAGGACCTCTATACGTTATAAAGGTCTGCTTTGTATGCACTCAGATTTTCTGGCTGCGAGAACCAGTCAATCGTTTGCTCCAGCCCGCGATGGAAACCAGCTAGACCGGCAAACGCGGGGGACCAGCCAAGCAGTTCGCGTGCTTTGGTGTTGTCCGCCCATAAACGCTCAACCTCGCTTTTCTCTGGGCGCAGCCGCTGCTCATCAGAGATCCACTCGACGTCAGCACCCATTTGGGATGCGATAGCCCGGGCCGTGTCGCCAACGGATATCTCAAAATTACTCCCCAGGTTGATCACTTCCCCATGGGCCTTTTCACAGTGGAGCGCTGCCATAAAGCCGGATACGGTATCGCTCACAAAATTAAAGTCGCGGGTCGGCGTCATGGCGCCAAGCTTGATCTGTCGCCGGCCGCTAGCGATTTGGGTAATGATGGTCGGTATCACAGCACGCGCAGACTGTCGGGGGCCGTAGGTGTTGAACGGGCGCACCACGGTCACCGGTGTGCCAAACGACAGGTAATAGGAAAGCGCAATGTGGTCCGCACCAATTTTGCTGGCCGAATAGGGCGATTGCCCTTGCAGCGGATGCTCCTCCGTAATCGGTACAAAGCGGGCCGTTCCGTACACCTCACTCGTCGAGGTATGTACGACATGCCCAATACCCAGATCCCGTGCGGCCTGCACCACGTTCAGCGTCCCCGCCACATTCGTGTCGACATACGTGGCGGGTGAGTGGTAAGAATAAGGAATACCAATCAGTGCGGCCAAATGCAGAACCGCCTCACAGCCGTTCATGGCCGTGCGCACCCCGTTGGCATCGCGGATGTCGCCCATGAAAACCTCGAAATTGCCGGCCACGTCTGGTGCACAGCGGTCCAACCAACCCCAGGAACCAAAAGAGTTGTACAAGGCAAACGCCCGAACGTCATGACCGGCGCGCACCAACGCCTCGGTCAGGTGGGAGCCGATGAAGCCATCAGCGCCGGTTATCAGAACTCGCGTCACTTAATTGAAACACCCACAGACGATGTTGAAGTGATGATTTTCACGCATTTGCCGGCAGACTGAGTTCAAAGCGCTCTCGCACCATGTCGTGAACTACGCTGAGGGCCGGGCGAAACTCGTCAATTTCACATGCCGCAATGAAAAAATGTCGCATCGACTCTCGTAACGCTTCCAACCTCAAACCTCGTTCGACATACAAGAAACTGTCGATATGGAATAAGGTGCAATATTTTTGGACCAGCCGAAGGTATAAATGTATCAATAGTGACAAGTCATTTAACTGATCTGGACCACAAACTTCTCTAAAGGCATCGCGGAACCCAATAACCTGCTCTAGTCTCCCGGCAAAAGTATATGGAAACGCTTGAGCGGTAGATTTAGTATCTGGCGTATAACTTTGTTCTTCCCCCTCAAAACAAACAATTTCTCCCGAGCTGACAACAGCACAATGGGCACTGATAAGAATATCGAGGTACATATGCGCGTAAACCGCTATCATTGGGTTACAAGTTAATCCAACCTCAAACTTTTGTACAACACCCTTTAAATCCAACAATCGTTTGTTGTATATGATTCCGGATACATAATTAGTGATGAGAGAAAAGTCACCCAGCGCGGAACGCCCGGCTGCCAAAAATTGGTCTGCGTACGTTGCACTGTTGCGCGGCATCATGCCTGCAATGGGGCCTATAGATCCTCTGATAAGTCCCACCTCCGGGAATTCGTCGAGCGTGGCTATCGCATCTTTTACGACCTTTGGGTTGGAGTAATCCTCATCAGAAATAATCTGTAAATAGGCAGATTTTGCCGATTTAATTGATGCTAGGACATTACCGTGAAAACCTAGATTTTCTGCGTGCTTCACATATCTAACACGGTGATCCATCTTGGAGAGAGACTCAATTTCTCCATAGCCTTCCGTGTTTGCTGTAGAGCAGTTGTCTAAAACAAGAATTTCCCAATCCGGTCCGATCAGCGGCAAAGTGTGGACAACTTGGCGTAATGCAGCCTGGCCCCTGTTATAAGATGGAATACAGATAGTGAACTTGGGCGCCATATTATTGAGTTACCATATCAATTGACAAGCGCTCAAGCGTTTTGTCTACGATCGGGATCAACTCGCTGGTAACATCCGTGATAACCCGAAATAATATATTTGATGCAGCCAAGCTGTCAGGAATATTTTGAGCCTCAACACCCAATTTCAAAGCATGCATGATTTTTTCCTGCGCTGCTAATGAAATAAACAAGGTTTTTTGTACCAGCGCTATTAAACGCTTCTCTTCATTTGCCAAATTACCCGTCTGGCCATTGCGGATGGCGTGTGCGGCTAACTGGCGACATTTTGAAGCTGACATACCAGCTGCATGGAGGTTACTCCGCATAGCCCTCAGCCTTGCCGCTAACAGTTCACGCCTTACAGGCGCGTCGTTATGGTTCAAAATTCTTTCAAGCGTACCCGTAAAGTCGATCACTGGGTTGGCGTCGCCCAACATGCCACGAGCCTCTTGAAGACTAATGTGTTTAAAACCTTCAATGTATGCGCCACCCTCAGTACAGTTCAGCAGCTCTATCCCTGACTCTTCATCTTTCACGGCCTGGGCAATATTTTGAAACTCCGTATGGAAAATTGCATAGTCAGTCTTTGTAAATACAGTGCCCCCATAATATCCGGGCAATGTCCTCAATGGCTCCGTTAATGTACGACTATCGAATCCCCCTGCGGCAAATACTGTTTCGAGTCCCTCGGTCAAATCAGAATACGATACCGTATTGGTTTCTTCATTTTTGATTATTTTGACTTTGCCATCGGCGGATTGGCTTGCATACTGCTTGTCGCCCGCAAATGATAAATCTTGACCCACTATCATGATCGGGCTGCATTTAAGAAACACGCCCATGCACAACGCATCTGTCGATACGGAACCCCCTGCGGGAAGCGTTGTTGTATCTTTAAAAATATCCGAAATCCAGGCATCCAGGCCAAGATTTGCATTAAATGTGATTATTTTTCCTGCGTATTGTTTATAAAGCGCAGGGTGGCACGTAACACCGAGAACCAATGCTGTTACCTGATCCATCGGTACACCGTCAAGCAGATACTGCATTTCGTTGGGGTCGGCGACTACCACAATATCCGGTATTACCCCCGCATTGGTAAGTGCCAAGGCAGATTGCGCAGGCGCCACGATCAATGCACGGCCTTTAAAGTCTTTTATTTGATCAATATTCTTGTC
This sequence comes from Betaproteobacteria bacterium, assembly GCA_009924455.1. GTDB lineage: Bacteria > Pseudomonadota > Gammaproteobacteria > Burkholderiales > Burkholderiaceae_C > Allorhodoferax. Next base: position 3,992 of record RFRO01000071.1, on the reverse strand, counting down.
CAGTGAAGGTCCCGGAGATACGATAAGCATGGGACGGCCTTCGAATTGGCCGATCATTCTAGAGAACGGGATTGCATCTGCAACCGCAGGTAAGTTATTCAAGCCTTGCTTTAATAATCGAGCCCCTTGTAATTTAACCGTATTTAAATTGGCAATGCGGTGCACAAAAGCCATCTTGAAATCTTCCAAGAGTTTGTTTGCCTGCTGGGCATGCTCATCGTTTTGAAGCTCTGCTGGGGTGGCAATCGAGATATACACGATCCGCGCGGCACCATAAACATCTGACTGTGCGAAATACTCAAAAGCCGCCTTTTCAGAGTTAATGTAAAAGGGCTTCGATGCTTGAACGCGATGAGGCACATCATCAAAGTCAAAAATGCAAACCCGCTTTTGACCACGGGCATAAACCGCCTCGATGAAATCCGAAGTAATCCAATTCGGCAGAATCAGGATATCGTTTTTCCAATCCCATGCCATGGGCATGATTTCGTCAATCAGGTCGTGGCAGCGAGCCGGCGACTGCATCATGGCTTGGTGATCGACGATGCCTCTGTAGCGGCAAGACCAGGCTGCGACAAACTGCTCCGACTTTGCGACGTTATCCAACAGTCCTTGGATCTGCCGCATCGTTTCCGGGGAGGCCGCTTTGAGTTGTTCGCCTACGGCGCGGTTTTTCAGCAAAAGATAGGATTTTTCTTGCCGTAACTGATCTACCCGCTCGCGAGTTCCGCCTTCATCCCCAGCCATTCCGGCCTGAAGTACGCCAGAACTGAGTTCAGACATTCGCTCGAGAATGCGAATCAACCCCTCAATCTCAATGGCAGCGTTTATCTCTTGCGGCATAACTTCATTTTCCTTACGGTATTAAGGGCTGCCGCTATTCCCGATATATTAGCGTACCTTGTGTCTCCCACGGACCCACACGCAGGGGACCCAGAATATCATTCAACGATTAGCCCTTTAAGAGCGTCATCACTTGCTGCGGTTGCTGGTTGGCCTGTGCCAACATGGCTGTGGCGGCCTGTTGAATAATTTGCGTTTTGGCGAGCTGCGTTGTGGCCAACGCGTAGTCCGTATCCATAATGGTACTGCGTGACTGCGTGGTGTTCGAGGATATATTTGTCACATTATCAGCGGCAAATTCCATCTGATTAATGCCGGCACCGATCGCCGCGCGCTGAACGTTGATTTTTTCCAATGCACTTCCAATGGTCGCGATGGCGGCTGAGGCGCTTGCAGCGGTGCTGATACCACCACCGTCAAGGCCCAAAACAGATCCATACATGGCGCTAATAGTTACCGTGATGGTTTGGCCGCTAGCTTGACCCGCTTGGTAGGTGAAAGTTCCCGATGTACCGCCGGTACCAAGCAGCAGTGCCTGGTCATTCCATTTGGTTTCAGATGCAATTTTGGTTATCTGAGATGCCAGTGCTTCATATTCCAACGATAAATAGGAGCGCTGCGTATTGGAGTAGGTTCCGTTATTAGCTTGGACTGCGAGTTCGCGCATGCGCTGCAGCATATTCGATTGCTCAATCATCGCACCCTCAGCCGTCTGCATCATATTGATGCCGTCGTTCAGGTTACGCACGGCCATATTCAAGCCGCGGATTTGTGAAGTCATGTTTTGACCGATGGCCAAACCTGCCGCATCGTCTTTGGCAGAATTAACCCGCGTGCCTGTCGACAACTGCTCCATGGCCGTATCCATCTTACGGGCATTGGTCTTCATCGCGTTTTGTGAGTACATGGCACTCACGTTTGTGTTAATTACTGACATGACTCAGCTCCAATCATTAAAAAGCCTACTAGCATCACTGGGTGATTACAGATGCTGTGTCGAAGATTCGACCTTGCATTAGTACTGAGGAGTACAAAGCAATAGGCATGCCACGTGTTTTGCCGCTTGCGGTATATAGGTGTATAAAGGCATATAAATAAAAAAGCCCGCGTCAGCGGGCTTTTTTTGGGTTGCAATCAGCTTATTTGAGCAAGGACAGTACGCCTTGCGCCTGTTGATTCGCTTGGGCCAGCATGGCGGTTGCTGCCTGCTGGATGATTTGCGTCTTCGCCAATTGGGTACTGGCTTGAGCATAATCCGTATCCATAATGGTACTGCGGGATTGCATAGTGTTCGAGGATATATTCGCGACGTTATCGACCGCATACTCCATTTGGTTGATACCCGCGCCAATCTGCGCCCGCGCCAAGTTGATTGTTTCGAGCGCACTACCAATCAGCGCGATTGCGCCGGCCGCGCTGGCAGCAGTACTGATGCCGCCCACGTTGGCAAGACCCAAGCCCGCCAGGGTCATAGCGCTCACTGTGACTGAAATCACTTGCCCGCTGGCTTGCCCGGATTGGAACGTGAAGGTGCCTGTACCGGCTCCGACGGTTCCGCTGGTGCCCACCAACAAGGACTGATCGTTCCACTTGGTCTCAGTCGCAATCTTGGCGATTTGAGATCCTAAAGCCTCATACTCCAACGACAAATATGAGCGCTGTGTATTTGAATACGTTCCATTATTGGCTTGCACCGCCAGCTCGCGCATGCGCTGCAACATATTTGACTGCTCGATCATCGCCCCTTCAGCCGTCTGCATCATATTGATGCCGTCGTTGAGGTCGCGTATGGCCATATTCAGCCCGCGAATTTGCGAGGTCATATTCTGACTGATCGCCAGGCCGGCAGCATCATCTTTAGCAGAGTTAATTCGCGTGCCGGTAGACAACTGCTCCATGGCAGTACTCATCGCACGCGTATTTTTAGTCAACGCATTTTGTGAGTATGTTGCGCTCACATTTGTATTAATAGCTACCATTTGAATACTCCTAGCTGATTGGCCCCTGCGGGGTTTTCATCACTAACCATCAATATTTTTTTGATGGATCCGATACTCTGTTACTGCAAAAGGTGTGCCAAGAACGGTGGCAAGTATTTGCCGCTATTCCTGACTTGGGTCACCCCTATGGATTACTTCAGCAAAGACAGCACGCTTTGGGGCTGCTGGTTTGCCTGGGCCAGCATCGCGGTGGCCGCTTGCTGGATGATTTGGTTTTTCGACAGAGCCGTTGAAGCTGCTGCGTAATCGGTGTCCACAATCGTGCTGCGCGACGCCGAGGTGTTGGCAGAGATATTGGTCAAGTTGTCTGCCGCGAGCCGTTGAAGCTGCTGCGTAATCGGTGTCCACAATCGTGCTGCGCGACGCCGAGGTGTTGGCAGAGATATTGGTCAAGTTGTCTGCCGCGTAAGTCATGCGGTTAATCGTCGCGCCAATCGTCGCACGCTGGCTGTTCACTATGCTGATCGCAGAGTCAATGGATGCAATTGCGGCGGATGCGCTAGCTGCGGTGGAAATTCCAGCAGCATTAGTTGCGGTGATTCCCAACGCGGAAAGCGTCATCGCACCTATTGCGACATCGATGGTTTGGCCAGAAGTCTGACCCGATTGAAAGCTATAGGTTCCGGCCGTAGTTCCACCGGTGGTACCGGTCAGGACCGTGTATCCGTTCCAAGTCGTCTCGCTGGCAATCTTCTCAATTTGCGAGCCAAGCGCAAGGAATTCCACCGCCAGATAGCTGCGCTGGGTGGTGGAATAAGTGCCGCTCGCCGATTGCACGGCCAATTCACGCATGCGCTGCAGCATGTTGGTCGTCTCGTTCAGCGCGCCTTCAGCGGTCTGCAAAAGGTTCACGCCGTCATTCAAATTACGTACCGCTTGGTTCAGGCCGCGGATTTGCGAGGTCATGCTGGTCCCAATCGCCATGCCAGCGGCATCGTCTTTGGCGGAGTTGACACGGCTACCGGTAGACAACTGCTCCATAGCGGAAGACATAGCACGGCTATTTTTGGCCAATGCTGCCTGCGCATTCAGGGCGCTTACGTTGGTATTGATTGAGGGCATGATTTTTCCTTTATCTACAGTAGGGGATTACTTCAAGAGCGCCAGCACGGTCTGCGGCTGCTGGTTCGCCTGGGCCAACATGGCGGT
>RFRO01000008.1 GCA_009924455.1 Betaproteobacteria bacterium | reverse complement strand
GATGTACCAGGTGGTGATGCTGAATGACGACTACACCCCGATGGAGTTTGTGGTGTTTGTGATCCAGCAATTTTTTGGCCGCGATCTCGAGACGGCGACCCAAATCATGCTGAAAATCCATCTGGATGGGCGTGGCGTGTGCGGTGTGTATTCGAAGGATGTGGCGGCCACCAAAGTCGATCAGGTGCTCGATGCGGCGGGCAAAGCAGGTCATCCCTTACAGTGTGTCAGCGAGCCCGTGGAGTCTTAGGGATTTAGCGCCGGCGGCCCTTTGCGATGCGTGCATTGCAAGTAAGCTGTCGGTACCGGATGGTCTTAAAAAGGAAGCGAAATGATCGCCCAAGAGTTAGAAGTCAGTTTGCACATGGCCTTTGTGGAGGCCCGCCAGCAACGGCATGAGTTCATCACGGTCGAACATTTGCTGTTGGCTTTGCTGGACAACCCCAGCGCAGCCGAGGTCCTACGCGCTTGCGCCGCACAGATAGACGATTTGCGTAAATCGCTCACCCATTTCATCAAGGACAACACCCCGCAGGTTGCCGGAACCGATGATGTGGACACGCAGCCGACCCTCGGCTTTCAGCGCGTCATTCAGCGCGCGATCATGCATGTGCAGTCCACCGGTAGCGGCAAAAAAGAGGTGATGGGTTCGAACGTGTTGGTTGCCATTTTTGGCGAAAAAGACTCGCACGCGGTGTATTACCTGCACCAGCAGGGCGTGACGCGGCTGGATGTGGTGAATTTCATCGCCCACGGCATCAAGAAGAACGATCCGCCTGAGCCGTCTAAGTCCAACGAATCTTCGTCAGAGGGCGAAGAAGCTGCCACCGAGAAAAATGAAAAGTCCTCCCCGTTGGAGCAGTACACCCAAAACCTCAACCAGATGGCCAAGGATGGAAAGATTGATCCTCTGATTGGACGCCAGTACGAGGTGGAGCGGGTCATCCAGATTCTGTGCCGCCGCCGAAAAAACAACCCTCTTTTGGTGGGCGAAGCGGGGGTTGGAAAAACTGCCATCGCCGAGGGCCTGGCCTGGCGCATTTCGCAAAACGATGTGCCGGAAGTCCTGAAGGAAGCGATCGTCTATTCGCTCGACATGGGCGCCTTGTTGGCGGGTACCAAGTACCGGGGTGATTTTGAGCAGCGTCTCAAGGGCGTGCTCAAGGCGCTGAAGGACCGGCCCAAAGCTGTTTTGTTCATTGACGAAATCCACACGCTAATTGGTGCTGGCGCGGCCTCCGGTGGTACTTTGGACGCATCCAACCTGCTCAAGCCCAGCCTGAGTTCGGGTCAACTCAAGTGCATCGGCGCGACCACGTTCACCGAATACCGGGGTATTTTCGAGAAAGACGCTGCGCTTTCGCGGCGCTTCCAAAAAGTGGACGTGATCGAGCCAACGGTCGAAGAAACGGTGGAAATCCTCAAAGGTTTGAAGTCACGTTTTGAGGCGCACCACAGCGTTAAATACGCGGTCGCAGCGCTTCAAGCGGCAGCGGAGTTGAGCGCGAAATACATCAACGACCGGCATTTGCCCGACAAAGCGATTGATGTGATCGACGAGGCGGGTGCAGCCCAGCAAATTCTTCCTGCGAACAAACGCAAGAAGACGATTACCAAAACCGAGGTGGAGGAAATCGTTGCAAAGATCGCGCGTATTCCGCCGGCCAACGTGTCCAACGACGACCGCGGCAAGCTCAAAACCCTGGACCGTGACCTGAAAAGTGTGGTCTTCGGCCAGGATAAAGCGCTCGATATTTTGGCCTCTGCGGTCAAGATGGCGCGCTCTGGTCTGGGCAAAGGCGATAAGCCGATTGGTGCCTTCTTGTTCAGCGGCCCCACCGGCGTGGGCAAAACGGAAGCGGCCAAGCAATTGGCCTACATCATGGGCATTGACCTGATCCGTTTTGACATGAGCGAGTACATGGAGCGCCACGCGGTCAGCCGCTTGATTGGCGCGCCTCCTGGTTATGTGGGATTCGACCAGGGTGGTTTGCTGACCGAGGCCGTCACCAAAAAGCCGCATAGCGTTTTGCTGCTCGACGAAATTGAAAAAGCCCATCCGGATGTGTTCAATGTGTTGCTGCAGGTCATGGACCATGGCACGCTCACAGACAACAACGGACGCAAGGCCGATTTCCGCAACGTGATCATCATCATGACGACCAATGCGGGCGCTGAAACCATGAACAAGGCCACCATCGGGTTCACCAACCCGCGCGAAGCGGGCGATGAGATGGCCGATATCAAGCGCCTCTTCTCCCCCGAGTTCCGCAACCGCTTGGATGCCATCGTCGGCTTCAAGGCCCTGGACGAAAACGTGATCCTGCGCGTGGTCGACAAATTCTTGTTGCAGCTGGAGACGCAGCTTGCCGAGAAAAAGGTCGAAGTCACTTTCACCGATAAACTGCGCAAGCACTTAGGCAAAAAAGGTTTCGATCCCCTGATGGGCGCCCGCCCGATGCAGCGTTTGATCCAAGACACGATACGCCGGGCGCTGGCCGATGAGTTGCTCTTTGGTCGCCTGGTCGACGGAGGTCGTCTCACGGTGGATATTAATGACAGCGATGCGGAAAAGCCCGAAGTCGTCCTCGATATCCAACCCCTGCCCAAAAAAGAGGGCAAGTCGAAGTCTGAGGAAGTCGTTTCAAGCTGAGGCACGTCCAAGTCTTTCCCGATTTCGGCTGGTGTAAAATCAGCGGGCTGAGTTCAGACTGTCTGTCTCGGTCAATCCCGAACCCGTTCCATCAAGGTGCTGGAGCCCGCCATCGCGGTGCTTCCGGTTTGTGAGCGGGTTTTAGACCCAACCTTTGGAGTACCTATGTCAGTCACCATGCGCGAAATGTTGGAAGCCGGCGTCCATTTTGGACACCAAACCCGCTTCTGGAACCCCAAGATGGCCCCTTTCATCTTCGGCCATCGCAACAAAATTCACATCATCAACTTGGAGAAATCGCTTCCGATGTTTCTGGAGGCGAGCAAGTTCGTGCGCCAGCTGTCGGCGAAGCGCGGAACCATATTGATGGTTGGCACCAAGCGCCAGGCGCGCGATGTGGTGGCGCAGGAAGCGCGCCGCGCGGGTGTGCCTTTTGTCGACCAGCGCTGGCTCGGTGGAATGCTGACCAATTTCAAAACGGTGAAGACCTCGATCAAGCGCCTCAAGGATATGAAGATCCAGCAGGAAGCAGGGCTGGATAGCATGAGCAAGAAAGAGCAGCTGATGTTTGCCCGCGAATTGCAAAAGCTTGAAAAAGACATTGGCGGCATTCAAAATATGGCTGCGTTGCCGGACGCGATTTTCGTGATTGACGTGGGCTACCACAAGATTGCGATTGCAGAGGCGCGCAAATTGGGCATTCCCTTGATCGGCGTGGTCGATTCCAACCATTCCCCTGAAGGCATTGACTACGTGATCCCCGGTAACGACGACTCGTCCAAGGCGGTGATTTTGTACGCCCGCGGAATTGCGGACGCGGTGCTTGAGGGCCGTGCCAACGCGGTGGACGATGTGCTCAACGCTGTGGTTGCCGAGTCGCAAGACGAATTTGTAGAGGTCAGCGAGGCCGCTTGAGGCCGCCGGCGCTGACCAAGGGGGCTTGCGGGCCCCTTTTTTTTAGTTTTTTGAACAGAATTTGAGGACGGAGAGACTGATATGACAACGATTACCGCTTCTATGGTCGCAGAACTGCGCGGCAAGACCGATGCCCCCATGATGGAGTGCAAAAAAGCGCTGACGGAGGCCGAGGGCGATATGGCGCGTGCGGAGGAAATTTTGCGCGTCAAACTCGGCAGTAAAGCAGGCAAGGCCGCTGCCCGCGTCACCGCCGAAGGCGTGATTGTGTTGGGTACCAGCGGAGACGCCAGCGCCATGCTGGAAGTCAATTGCGAAACCGACTTCGTGACGAAAAATGACAGCTTCTTGGCGATGGCCAATGCGGCCGCGGCATTGGTTGCACAGCACAACCCGGCTGACGTTGCTGCCTTGTCGGCCCTGCCTTATTCCCAGGACGGATTTGGTCCGACTTTAGAAGATGTGCGCAAGGGCCTGATCGGCAAGATTGGTGAAAACATGACGTTCCGGCGTTTCGATCGCCCGGCCGCCGGCACGCATGTGGCTTCTTATTTGCACGGCACCCGCATTGGTGTGCTGGTGTCTTTCGAAGGGGATCGCACGGCCGCTAAGGATGTGGCGATGCACGTGGCGGCGATGAAGCCGGTTTCCTTGTCGTCGGATCAGGTGCCCGCTGAATTGGTCGAGCGCGAGCGCTCCGTTGCCGCGGCCAAGGCTGCAGAAGATGCTGCAGTTGCCACGGCCGCCGGTAAGCCTGTGCAGTCGGATGAGATTGTCAAGAAGCGCATCGAGGGTGGCGTGCAGAAATTCCTGAAAGAAGTCTCCCTGTTCAACCAGGCATTCGTTAAAAACGACAAACAAACGGTGGAACAGATGCTCAAGGCTGCCGGCACGGTGGTCAAGGGCTTCACGCTCTATGTGGTGGGCGAAGGCATTGAGAAACGGGTGGATGACTTCGCCGCTGAGGTGGCTGCACAGGTGGCTGCAGCCAAGCAGTCCGCCTGATGCGGTCCGCTCCAGTCGCCCAGCCGGTCTTTTGATGGAGACAAGCATGACCCCCAATCGCCCCGCCTACAGCCGTCTTTTGCTGAAGTTGTCCGGTGAGGCCCTGATGGGTGATGATGCATTTGGCATCAACCGCGACACGATTGTGCGGATCGTTGGCGAGGTTGCCGAGGTGACGCGCATGGGCGTGCAGGTGGCAGTGGTGATTGGCGGCGGCAATATTTTCCGGGGTGTGGCCGGCGGCTCAGTGGGTATGGACCGTGCAACCGCCGACTACATGGGCATGTTGGCCACGGTGATGAATTCCCTGGCCCTCGGCGACACCATGAACAAGGCGGGCTTGACCGCCCGTGTGATGTCCGCCATCGGTATTGAGCAGGTCGTCGAGCCCTATGTGCGGCCCAAGGCTTTGCAATACCTCGAAGAGGGCAAGGTGGTGATTTTTGCGGCTGGAACCGGCAATCCATTCTTTACAACCGATACGGCAGCCGCCCTGCGCGGCGCAGAAATCGGGGCCGAAATTGTGCTCAAGGCCACCAAAGTGGATGGCGTGTACAGCGCCGACCCTAAGAAAGATCCCAAGGCGACCCGCTACAGCCACTTAACTTTTGATGAAGCGATGCGCAACAATTTGGGCATCATGGACGCGGCCGCCTTTGCGTTGTGCCGCGATCAGAATCTGCCGATCAAGGTTTTTTCAATCTTCAAGCTGGGAGCCCTGAAACGTGTGGTGATGGGCGAGGACGAAGGTACTTTGGTACATCTTTGATGTGGAGGAGACGGGGACTATGAGCTTGCACGCAATTCAAGAACAGGCGAGTACCAAGATGGAATCTTCCATCGCAGCCCTGAAAAGCGGCTTGACCAAAGTGCGCACCGGGCGTGCCAATCCGGCGCTGCTGGACACCGTCCACGTGGACTACTACGGCGCCATGCTGCCCTTGAGCCAAGTCGCTAACCTGAGCCTGATCGATGCCCGAACCATTGGCATCCAGCCCTGGGAAAAATCGATGGCGGCCAAGATTGAAAAGGCCATCCGCGAGAGTGACTTGGGATTGAATCCGGCCAGTATGGGTGAACTGATCCGCGTGCCGATGCCGATGATGACCGAGGAGCGCCGCCGCGAGTTGACCAAAGTGGTGCGCAACGAAGGGGAAGCCGCTAAGATTGCCATCCGCAATTTGCGCCGTGACGCCAATGACGCGGTGAAAAAGTTGGTGAAAGACAAGCTCGCTTCTGAAGACGAACAGAAGCGCTCGGAAGCCGACATCCAAAAACTCACTGACCGCCATATTGCCGATGTGGACCGTTTGGTTGCGGCGAAAGAGCAAGACATCATGGCGGTATAGGTCTCGTTACACGCCCTACCGAGATGCCCACCGCCAGCAAGACACCGCAGCACATCGCCATCGTGATGGATGGTAACGGCCGCTGGGCGCAGAAGCGCCATCTGCCGCGGTTAGCCGGCCACAAGCGGGGTGTGGATGCACTTAAAACGGCTACTCAAGCTTGTCTGACGCACGGCATCCCCATCCTGACGGTTTTTGCTTTTTCTTCGGAAAATTGGAGTCGTCCTGCGGGCGAAGTGTCCGGGTTGCTGGAGCTTCTGAATGTCGCCCTGCGGCGCGAATTGGCTGCTCTCCACGAGCGGGGTATCCGCGTGCGTTTTTTGGGTAGCCGGCAGGGTTTGGAGCCGGATTTGTGCGCCGTCCTCCATGATGCGGAGCAGGCAACACAAGCGAATCAGGCCATGGTGCTCAACGTCTGCTTCAACTATGGCGGGCGTTGGGACATTGTGGACGCCGCTGCGCGATTGGCGTCTGCCGGGAAGCCGATCACGGAGGCCAGCATGAACGCGGCATTGTCCTTGGCCCCTTGCCCGGATCCGGATTTGTTGATCCGCACGGGAGACGAACACCGATTGAGTAACTTTTTGCTCTGGCAGTGCGCCTACTCCGAGCTGTATTTCAGTCCCGTTTTGTGGCCCGACTTTGACGCTGCGGAGCTGGACCAGGCGCTGCAGGCCTACGCCAGCCGGGAGCGGCGTTTTGGCCGGACGCGCCCTGCGACCGTGGCCGTTCCCGCGTAAACCGAGGCGCGCGACTGCATGCTGCGCCAACGTGTCATCACCGCAGCGCTCTTGCTGGCGATTTTGCTGCCGGCACTTTTCGCTGCCGATCCGCTGTATTTTGTTCTGTGCACCGTCGTGCTGATGGTTGCGGCTGCCTGGGAGTGGGGACGCTTGAGCGAACAGGCACCGGCTGTTTCACTTTTTGGGGCAGCCGGACTGGGTGCGGTGTGCATGGGGGTTTGGCTGTTGCAGATGAACTCGGAGCACTTGGTTGTTGTTTGGCTGGGTGCAGCGCTGGCATGGTCCGCGCTGGCCGTGGGTGTTTTGTATGCAGGTGCCACACGCTGGGCCATGGTTCCGCCGGGGCTGCGTTATGCCGGTGGTCTGGCGCTTTTGCTCGTCTCCTGGTTGGCTCTGGTGCATTCCAAACAACTGGGAACCAACTTTTTACTCTCCGTGATGGCGCTGGTCTGGGTGTCTGATATCAGTGCGTATTTTGCGGGCCGGGCTTTTGGCGGCCGTTGGATTGCGCGCAAGCTCGCGGTGACCATCAGCCCAGGGAAAACCTGGGAAGGTGTTGCCGGTGCCGTTCTGGGTGTGGGTCTTGTGGCGGCGCTTTGGAGCTATGCCGATAGCCAGACGCCAAGTATGTCTCTGAGTATTTTTTCCCTTGTTGCGGAGCAATGGGGGGCTATGGGGGCTCTGGTATTGGGCTTGTTGGTGGCTGCGGGTGTCGTCGGTGATTTGCTGGAGTCCTTGTTCAAGCGTGCCGCCGGGGTCAAGGACAGCAGCGGATTGCTGCCCGGTCACGGCGGAGTCTTGGACCGCATAGATGCCCTGCTGCCGGTGCTTCCCCTGGCTTTGTGGCTGGTTTCCCGCTAACCCTATGACTGAGCAACCGCAACGGATCACCGTATTGGGCTCAACCGGTTCGATCGGGGTCAACACCCTGGACGTGCTGGCGCGGCATCCCCATCGCTTTGCAGTTTTCGCCCTGTCGGGCCATTCGCGTATCGATGTGCTGTTTTCCCAATGTCTGACGCATCAACCGCAGTTTGTTGTCGCGACCGACCCGCGCGCTGCAACCAATCTTGAATCCCGCCTCGCGGCCGCAGGCAGTCGGACCCGGGTCCTGCTGGGACATGACGCGCTCGACGAGGTCGCGGCGCACCCCGATGTCGATATGGTGATGGCGGCCATCGTGGGTGCAGCGGGCCTGTCCTCGTGTATCGCTGCGGCCCGTGCGGGCAAGCGTTTGCTGCTGGCCAACAAGGAAGCCCTGGTTGTCGGCGGCTCGTTCTTTATGGACGCGGTACGCACGGGCAACGCCACACTGCTGCCGATTGATAGCGAGCATTCGGCCATTTTCCAGTCGCTGCCGCCCGATCGTACGCTGTGGCCATCGGTGGTGGACAAAATCATCCTCACGGCATCGGGCGGGCCTTTTCGCACCCGTGATCCGGCAACCTTGTCCGCGGTCACCCCCGAACAGGCCTGCGCGCACCCCAACTGGAGCATGGGCCGCAAAATCTCAGTGGACTCCGCGACCATGATGAACAAAGCCCTGGAAGTGATCGAGGCCAAGTTCCTGTTCGGGCTGGATCCTTCGCGCATCGATGTCATCATCCATCCCCAGAGCGTGGTGCATTCCATGGTGCAATTTGTGGACCACTCGGTGTTAGCCCAATTGGGGGTGCCCGATATGCGCGGCCCCATTGCTTATGGTTTGTCCTGGCCCCAGCGCATCGAGTCGGGCACGGAAGCCTTGGACTTCTCGGCAATGGCGGGCCTCAGCTTTGAAACTTTTGACAGCCCTGAACACCAAGCCCGTTTTCCAGGGCTGCGTCTGGCGTGGGATGCGCTGGGCGGCGCGCCAGGGAGCACAGCGGTGCTCAATGCAGCCAATGAAATAGCCGTTGCCGCTTTCCTCGACACCCGGATCCGGTTTGACCAAATTCATACAGTGAACGCGGCGACGCTGGAAGGGTTCTTTGTCGGCCATTTTGCATCGCTGCAGGATATCTTGGCTTTGGATGAGGCTGCCAGAGCCTATGCGCAGCAACTGGTTGAGGGCTTAGCCCGCTAGCGTTGGTACATGGGATGTCACCAAGAGCCTCAGTTATCATGGTGTGAGACGGCTTACATCTCGAGCCGACGAACCCACCCTCGCCATTCGCCTATGCCATCTACCCTGCCAAGTCAACGTCTGTGTCGCCGCATCCTGGTGGCAATCACGCTGTGCATGGGTGCCACGTTGGGTTTTGCGTTAGAGCCATTTGTCGTCAAAGATATCCGTGTCGATGGTTTGCAGCGGGTCGATGCAGGCACCGTATTTGCGTCGCTGCCGTTTCGGGTCGGCGACAACTACAGCGACGAAAAAGCGGCCAGTGCCATCCGGGCCTTGTTCGCACTCGGGTTGTTCAATGATGTGCGCATTGACGCCAGTGGCGATGTGCTGATCGTCGCGGTGCAGGAGCGCCCCAATGTGGCCGATGTTGATTTTTCTGGCGTACGCGAGTTCGAAAAAGACGTTCTGAAAAAAGCGTTGAAAGATATCGGGATCACGGAAGGCCGACCTTTCGACAAAGCCTTGGCCGATAAGGCCGAGCAGGAGCTGAAGCGGCAGTACATCAACCGGAGCATGTATGCCACAGAGGTGGTGACCACGGTCACGCCGCTTGAAAACAACCGGGTCAATCTCAGTTTTTCGGTGACTGAGGGTGGGTCCGCCAAAATCAAGTCTATCGAGATCGTGGGAGCCAAGGCTTTCTCCAGCAGCACCTTGCTGGACCTCTTTGATTTGGACGCTGGTACCTGGTTGAGCTGGTACACCAAGTCGAACCGTTACGTGCGCAGCAAATTGAATGCAGATCTGGAGACCTTGCGCTCGTACTACCTGTCCAAAGGCTACCTGGAGTTCAAGGTGGACTCTACCCAGGTTGCGATCGCACCGAACAAGCAAGAAATCGTGATCACCATCAATATCACCGAGGGTGAGCGCTTTGTTGTCTCCAAGGTCACGATGGTGGGCAATTATTTGGAGAAGCAAGACGAATTCAAGTCGCTCATCAAGATCAAGCCTGGCGAGCCCTACAACGCCGACGAGGTAGCGCAAACCACCAAGGCGTTCACGGATTATTTTGCGAATTTCGGTTTTGCCTTTGCCACGGCGCAGGCTAAAACCACGGTGGATCGCAGCAACAACCGTGTCGACATTGCGATCCAAGCTGATTCCGGTCGACGGGCTTTTGTTCGCCGCATCAACATTGCCGGTAACGAGAGGACGCGGGACGAGGTGATCCGCCGCGAATTCCGCCAGTTTGAGGCTTCCTGGTACGACGGCGAGAAAATCCGGCTCTCCCGCAGCCGGGTCGATCGCTTGGGCTACTTCAAGGAAGTGGGCATCGAAACGGTTGAGGTGGCTGACGCGCCGGACCAGGTCGATTTGTTGGTGACTGTGGTTGAGAAGCCCACGGGCAATGTCAGCATCGGTGCAGGGGTATCGTCGGCCGATGGCCTCGGTTTGCAATTTGGTTTTAACCAGGACAATGTCTTTGGGTCTGGCCAGTCTCTGGGTGTGCAGATCAACACCAGCAAATACAACCGGACATTGGTTTTCAGTAATAACGACCCTTATTTCACCGAGGATGGTGTGTCCAGGGCTATCGATGTGTACCAGCGTAGCAGCAAGCCCTATGTCGATGTGGACAGTTACTCCATCGACAGCACGGGTGCGACCTTGCGCTTCGGCGTTCCGTTTACCGAGAACGACACGGTCTTTATGGGTTTAGGCTTTGAGCAGACCAGCATCGTCTCCGGAACATACCTCCCCACGGCATACAGCGACTTCGCCAGCCAGTACGGGTACACGGTGCATGGTGTCCCCCTGACAATAGGCTGGTCACGTGATACCCGGGATAGCGCATTGGTTCCGAGCACAGGTCGCGTTCTGCGTGCTAACGGAGAGTGGAGCGCGGCGAGCGACTTGCGGTATGCGCGTGCCACCCTGCAATACCAGCAGTACTATTCGATGACCAAGAAGACCACCTTGGCACTCAACAGCGAGTTTTCTTCCGGTTTTTCCACCAACGGACAAAGCTACCCCTTAATGAAAAACTACTACGCAGGTGGCTTGGGTTCGGTGCGTGGCTTCCAACAGGGTAGCTTCACCACGGCGTCGCAAAGGGCGCTGATCGATTCCAGCGCCTACAGTGTGGCCACCGGAGGTGCGACCAAACTGGTTTTGAACGCGGAGGTGCTTTCGCCTTTCCCCGGGGGTGGTAATGACCGGACCTTGCGCATGTACGGCTTTGCGGATGCCGGTGGCCTGTACGGCCCCGATGCTTCCATCGGGCTGGACGAACTGCGCACCTCGGTGGGCTTGGGTATCAGTTGGATCTCGCCGGTGGGTCCGCTGCGATTGGCCTGGGCCAAGCCTCTGACCTCGTTATACGGCGATAAACTACAGACCCTTCAGTTTCAGATCGGAACCTCATTTTGATGTCCTCACTTGTACAAAAATGTTTTTTGGGTTTGATGCTGCTTGTCTGCGGCGCGGTTGCCTATGCGCAGGAAACCCGTGTGGGCTATATCAATTACCAGCGCATTACGACCGAATCGGCCCCCGCGAAGGCGGCCCAGGGTCGTTTAGAGCAGGAGTTCTCCAAACGTGACAAGGATTTGGTGGCCTTGCGCGACAGCATCAAGACCTTCAGTGAGCGATTTGACAAAGATGCACCGACGCTGAGTGAAAGCCAGCGGGCCAGCCGTCAAAAGGAATTTGCCGACATGAACAGGGAATTCCAGCGAAAGCAACGGGAGCTGCAAGAGGACATCAACGGCCGCCGCAACGAAGAGTTGCTTCAGGTGCTTGACAAGGCAGCGAAGGCGGTCAAGCTGGTGGCGGATGCTGAAAAATACGATCTGGTAATCCAAGAGGTCGCCTACAACAACGGCAAACACGACCTGACGGACAAAGTCTTGAAGATTCTCAACGCAGCGAAATAAGTGGCTGCTGTGGTGGGCGATTCGGCGGTCTTTTCGCTGCGGCTTGCGGACATTGTTCAAGCCATAGGCGGTGAACTGGTCGGCGACGGTCAGGTCGCCGTCGAGGGATTAGCCCCATTAGATCGCGCCCAATCCCGACAGATTTGTTTTTTGAGTAACCCGCGATATTCCGCTGCATTGCCAGAATGCCAGGCTGCCTGCGTCATTGTTGCGCCGTCAATGCGGGACGCTGCTTTGAATCGCGGCACCACCATCGTGGTGCAAGACCCCTACCTGTACTACGCCAAGTTGACCCAACTTTGGCGGCGCCGTTATGGCGAGTGGAAGGGTGACGAGTCTGTCGGCGCAGGTGGCTGGATCCATCCCAGCGCGGTGGTGCACCCGCAAGCCGAGGTGCACCAGAGTGCCCGCATTGGTCCCCTCTGTGTGGTGGAACGCGGTGCCCGCGTGGGTGCCGGCAGCGAACTGACCTCGCGCGTCAGCCTTGGCTATGACTGCATCATCGGTGAGCGATGCATCGTTCACCCGGGGGTGGTGATCGGCGCGGATGGTTTTGGCTTTGCCAAAGACGGCGAGCGATGGGAAAAAATCGAGCAATTGGGCGCTGTCTGGATTGGTAATGACGTTGAGATCGGGGCCAACACCTGCATCGACCGCGGCGCACTGAGTGACACGGTCATCGAGGACGGGGTCAAGCTCGACAACCTGATCCAGATTGGCCACAACGTGCGCATCGGGCGTAACACCGCGATTGCCGGCAGCGTGGCCGTTGCGGGCAGCGCCACCATCGGCGCCAATTGCACGGTGGGAGGTGGCTCGCTGGTCAGCGGGCATCTCACGATTGCCGATGGTGTCCATTTATCCGGCTGCAGTTGCGTGAGCAAGTCCATTACCAAGCCGGGGGTCTACACCGGTGTTTTCCCGCTGGACGAGCACGGGGACTGGGAACGCAATGCAGCCACCTTGCGACAACTTCACCGCCTGCGCGAGCGGATCCGACACTTGGAAAGAGAGCGCCAGCCATGATGGACATCCACCAGATTCTGAAAAAATTACCCCACCGCTACCCGATTTTGTTGGTCGACCGTGTGATTGCGCTGGAAAAAGGCAAATCCATCAAAGCCTTGAAAAACGTGACGATCAACGAGCCATTTTTCCAGGGCCATTTCCCCTACCGGCCGGTCATGCCAGGAGTTTTGATGCTCGAAGCGCTGGCCCAGGCGGCGGCTCTTTTGGCTTTTGATGCGCTGGGCACCGGGCCCAGCGAAGACTTGGTCTACTACTTTGCGGGCATTGACAACGCGCGCTTCAAGCGGCCGGTTGAGCCGGGAGACCAGCTGATGCTGGATGTGGAAATGGTGCGCATGAAGGCCGGTATCTTCAAGTTCAACGGCAGTGCATCGGTGGACGGTACCCTGGCGGTGCAGGCGGAATTGACCTGCGCTGTGCGTCCGGTCGCGGCCTCTAACTGAGCGCGCCGGTGAGCCTGATCCATTCAACTGCGCTGGTTGATCCGCTTGCGGAGCTCGATAGCTCGGTGGCGGTCGGGCCCTATTCCGTCATAGGCCCCCACGTGCGCATCGGTGCGGGGACAACCATCGGTGCCCATTGCGTGATTGAAGGCCGGACGACGATTGGACGCGATAACCGGATTTTCCAGTTCAATTCTCTGGGCGCGATTCCCCAAGACAAGAAATATGCGGGTGAGCCGTGTGAGCTGGTCATCGGCGACCGCAATACGGTGCGGGAGTTCTGCACCTTCAACATCGGTTCGCCGGGCGACCAGGGTGTGACCCGCGTCGGCAATGACAACTGGATCATGGCGTATGTACACCTTGCGCACGATTGCCAGGTTGGCAACCACACCATTTTTGCGAACAACTCGCAACTGGCCGGCCATGTGCATGTGGGCGATTGGGTGATCTTGGGTGGCTTTACCGTTGTGCACCAGTTCGTTCGCCTGGGCGCGCACAGCATGACCGCCATGTGCGCCTTGCTGTTTGCGGATTTGCCGCCTTTTGTGATGTGCCAGGGTCAGCCAGCGGCGGCGCGCTCCATGAATTACGAAGGCTTGCGACGCCGCGGGTTTTCACCAGAGCGCGTAGCCGCTGTCAAGGCCATGCACAAGGCGCTGTACCGGGACGATTTGACGCTGGACCAGTCGCGCGAACGCATCGCCGCCTTGGCCGACGGCACCCCCGATTGCGCGCAGGATGTCCGCATGATGCTGGACTTTCTGGCCAAGGTGTCGCCGCAGCGCGGCATCGTGCGTTGAGCGCGGCGGCGATGTCCGCATCCTCCTTGCGCGTTGCCATGGTTGCCGGGGAGGCCTCAGGCGATCTGCTGGCCGGGCGTTTGATCGACGGGATGCAGACGCGCTGGAATGCGCTTGACGTGTGCGGAATCGGTGGGCCGCAGATGGTGGGTCGTGGCATGCAGGCCTGGTGGCCCCAGGACAAGTTGGCGGTCCACGGCTTCAGCTGGGAGTTGATCCGCCGCTACCGGGAAATTGTGGGTATCCGCCGCCAGCTGCGTGATCGGCTCATCGCCGATCCACCGGATGTGTTCATTGGCGTAGACGCCCCCGATTTCAACCTCGCGCTGGAAGCCGACTTGCGTGCCAGTGGAACCAAGACCGTGCACTTTGTCTGTCCCTCGGTCTGGGCCTGGCGTCCTCAGCGCATGGAGTTGCTGCGCCGCGCGGCTGACCATGTGCTGTGCATTTTTCCGTTTGAACCCGAATTGCTGCAACGCGCGGGAATAGCCAGCACTTTTGTCGGCCATCCCTTGGCGCAGTTGATACCGATGCAGCCGGATCGTGCGGCGGCCCGGCGCACACTTGGTTTAGCTGACGAGGCTATGGTGCTGGCCATTCTCCCGGGCAGCCGCCGCTCTGAAATCGATTACCTCGCGCCTTTGTTTTTCGCGGCTGCCGCACGCATGCGGGCGGCGCGGCCCAAACTGCAATGCATAGTCCCTGCGGCACCCGGCTTGCGCGCGCGCATCGAGGCCGCTGCGCGCAACAGCGGCCTCGATGGTCACTTGCATATCGTGGACGGCCATTCGCACGCGGTGTTAGCCGCCTGCGACACCGTGTTGCTGGCCAGTGGCACCGCCACATTGGAGGCGGCCTTGTTCAAACGGCCGATGGTGATCGCTTACCGCATGTCCTGGTTATCGGCCGCGCTGATAGGGCGCAAGCTCCTTCAGCCCTGGGTCGGTTTGCCCAATATCCTCAACCGCCGATTTGTCGTTCCCGAGTTGCTGCAAGACGCCGCAACCCCCGCCGCGTTAGCGCAGGCTACGCTGGAGTGGTTGGACGCTGCGCAACACGCACCCGAACGCCTGCAGGAACTGCAGGACTGCTTCACCACCATGCACCACAACCTGCTGCGCGATACGCCCGCGCTTGCCAGCGATGCCATCGCCAAAGTCGTCCAAGGCTGACTCAACAGGCTTCGGGCCGGCATGGCTGGCCATGGATGCGCAGGGCCTGGTCGCCGGTGTAGATGAAGCCGGGCGGGGGCCCTTGGTCGGGCCGGTGGTCGCAGCCGCAGTGATCTTGGACCCGCGCCAACCGATTGCCGGTCTGGCCGATTCCAAGACCCTCAGCCCCGCCAAGCGCGAGCGTTTATTCCACGAGATCCGAGCCAAAGCCCTGTGTTGTTCAGTCGCGCAAGCCAGTGCGCAAGAGATTGACGCGCTCAACATCTTGCAAGCCACGCTGCTCGCGATGCAACGCGCTGTCGCCGGTTTGCGCTTGCCGCCCAAGTTGGTTTTGGTGGATGGCAACCGCCTGCCTGTTTTGCCCATGCGCGCTGACGCCATCGTCAAAGGCGACTCTAAAGTCGCCGCAATTTCCGCCGCATCCATCGTCGCCAAAGTGCACCGGGACCAGTTGTGTGTCGCGCTCGATGCCTTGTACCCCGCCTACGGCTTTAGCAAGCACAAAGGCTACGGGACCGCCGAACACCTGGCCGCATTGGCCGTGCACGGACCCTGCCCTGAGCACAGAATAAGCTTCCGGCCGGTGGCACAGGCACAGCGATGAACCCGGTACGCCACATCACCGCGCGCGATAACCCGCTGCTCAAAGAGCTGCGCAAACTCGGCTCGGACAGTGTGGCGTACCGCAAGCTCGGTCGCATTTGGGTCGAGGGCGAGCATCTGTGCAGCGCGGCGCTGGCGCGGGGTTTGACGCCCCGCGTAGCGGTTTTCTCTGACGCAGGTTGGGAGCGGGCTGCGCCGGAACTGCGCGCTGCGGCGCTCGATACCGTGCGCTTGTCCAATGCCTTGTTTGGCAGCATCAGCGCGCTGGATTGTCCGGCTGACATGGGCTTTGTGATGGATGTTCCGCTGGCTGCACAGATGCTCCCGGGCGTCAATACCGTTGTGCTGGACCGTGTGCAGGACGCCGGCAACGTGGGCTCCATCTTGCGCAGCGCATCCGCTTTCGGCGTGCGCCAGGTCCTGGCGCTGCGCGGCACAGCGGCCTTGTGCTCGCCCAAAGTGCTGCGCGCCGGCATGGGTGCCCATTTCGGCTTGCACCTGGTGGAAGGTTTGGAGCCGCAGGACCTCGACGCATGGGATGTTCCCCTGCTCGTGACCAGCTCGCACCAGGGCGCTGTGCTGCATGAGGCGCTCTTACCCCATCCTTGTGCGTGGGTGTTCGGTCATGAGGGGCAGGGTGTGGCACCGCACTGGGAAGCGCGCGCCGCTTTGACAATTCGGATTGCGCAGCCGGGCGGTGAGGAGTCCTTGAACGTCGCGGCCGCCGCTGCGATTTGCCTGCACGCCGCATCCATCGCAGCCTGATAAAGATCTGGCCGAATATAATGATGGGCTTTTCCAAAGCAGCTCCGCCGAGCGCCTGCACAGTCAGTTTTCTATCTCTGTTGATCGACCGGATTTGATTCGCAGGGCGCCCTGGGGCCCACCGTAACGCAATCGGAGATCCCCGTGCTTTTGTCTCTTCAGGGTTCCCCCCCGCCCGCCATCCTGGCACTCGCAGACGGCACTGTTTTTACCGGCAATTCCATCGGCGCCCCAGGTCAAACCATCGGAGAGGTGGTGTTCAACACCTCCATGACCGGTTACCAGGAAATCCTGACCGACCCCAGCTATTGCCAGCAAATCGTCACCCTGACCTACCCGCACATCGGCAACTATGGGGTGAACGATGAAGATGTCGAGTCGCGCCGCGTGTTCGCCGCCGGTTTGATCATCAAAGACCTGGCCATGCAGGCCTCCAATTTCCGCCAAACCCGTTCCTTGAGCGAATACCTGCAGGCGGCCGGCACTGTCGCTATCGCCAATTTGGACACGCGCCAGCTCACCCGCCATTTGCGTACCCACGGTGCGCAGAATGGTTGCATCCTGGCCTTGCTGCCTGGGCAGGTCGCGGATTCCGCCACTATCCAGGCCGCCATCGATGCGGCACGTGCCGCACCGTCCATGGCAGGGCTGGATTTGGCCCGCGTGGTCAGCGCTTCAAAGGCTTACGCGTGGAACCAGACGGAATGGACGCTGGGCGCCGGATACGGCGAACAGACGCAGCCGCGTTGGCATGTGGTGGCCTATGACTTCGGTATCAAATCCAACATCTTGCGCATGCTCAGCGCACGCGGCTGCAAGGTCACGGTGGTGCCGGCGCAAACCAGTGCGGCCGATGTGCTCGCAATGCAGCCAGATGGTGTTTTCCTCAGCAACGGCCCGGGCGACCCGCAGCCCTGCGACTACGCCATCGCAGCCGCGCGCACCCTGATCGATTCCGGCACGCCCACATTCGGCATTTGTCTGGGCCATCAAATCATGGCACTGGCCAGCGGGGCCAAGACTTTCAAAATGAAATTTGGCCACCACGGCGCCAACCATCCTGTTAAAGACCTGGACAGCGGGCGCGTCAGCATCACCAGCCAGAACCACGGCTTTGCGGTCGACGAGGCCTCGCTGCCTCCCAACCTGCGCGCCACCCACGTCAGCCTGTTTGACGGCACGCTGCAAGGGCTGGAGCGCACCGACAAGCCCGCGTTCTGCTTTCAAGGCCACCCCGAGGCGTCGCCCGGCCCGCAAGACATCGGCTACCTGTTCGACCGTTTCGTGCGGGAGATGGAGTCGCGCGCATGAGCTGGTACGGTGTGACCGATATCTGGACGTATGTCATCGGCGCCATTGGCATCATCCTGTTGCCCGGGCCGAATTCGCTGTTCGTGCTGTCGGTTGCAACTGCACGCGGGGTGCGCGCGGGCTACCAGGGCGCAATGGGCGTGTTTTTGGGCGACAGTATTCTGCTGGCATTGGTGGGGCTGGGTGCAGCCGGTCTGCTGCGTACCTACCCGACCTTATTCATGGTGGTGAAGTACGCTGGGGCGGTTTATCTGGGGTGGGTTGGTGTGAATCTGTTGCGGGCTGCCTGGGTGCGCTGGCGCAGCGGCCCGGCTGAATTCTTGGCGGACGTGCCGCTGGAACAGTCCACGCCCCCGGCGGGAATGCAGCAGCCTTTTCGCCGGGCGCTGGTGATCAGTCTGCTCAATCCCAAAGCGATTTTGTTTTTGCTGTCCTTTTTTGTGCAATTCATCGACCCGCAGTACGAATCGCCTGCGGTACCGTTTTTGATTTTGAGCACCATCATCATGGCTGCCAGCGCGGCGTATTTGTCAGCCCTGATCTTTGCCGGTGTGCGGCTGGCGCAGACCTTTCGCCGCCGGGTGCGCTTGTCGGCCAGCTTGTCGGCTGGCGTGGGCGGCCTGTTTATGTGGTTCGCCGCCAAGCTGGCCGGTGCCAGTCTGCATTGAATTCGAGAACGAGAAACCTCCATGCCTAAACGCGCAGATTTACACAGCATCCTGATCATCGGTGCCGGCCCCATCATCATCGGCCAGGCCTGCGAGTTTGACTACTCAGGAGTACAGGCCTGCAAGGCCTTGCGTGAGGAAGGCTACAAGGTCATTCTGATCAACAGCAATCCCGCCACCATCATGACCGACCCGGCCACCGCCGATGTCACCTACATCGAGCCAATAACCTGGCAGACGGTGGAAAAAATTATCGCCAAAGAGCGGCCGGATGCGATTTTGCCGACCATGGGCGGCCAGACGGCACTCAACTGCGCGCTGGATTTGTGGCACCACGGCGTACTCGAAAAATACCAGGTCGAGCTGATCGGTGCGTCGCCTGAGGCCATCGATAAAGCCGAAGACCGGCTTAAGTTCAAAGACGCGATGACCAAGATCGGCCTGGGGTCGGCGCGCTCCGGTATCGCCCACAGCATGGACGAGGCCTGGGGCGTACAAAAGACCTTGGGTTTTCCCACGGTGATCCGCCCCAGTTTCACTTTGGGCGGGACCGGCGGCGGTATTGCCTATAACGCCGAAGAATTCGAGACCATTTGCAAGCGCGGGCTGGAGGCCTCGCCCACCAACGAACTGCTCATCGAAGAGTCACTGCTGGGTTGGAAAGAATTTGAGATGGAGGTGGTGCGCGACAAGGCGGACAACTGCATCATCGTGTGCTCCATAGAAAACCTGGACCCCATGGGCGTGCACACCGGCGACTCGATCACCGTGGCGCCGGCGCAAACGCTCACCGACAAGGAATACCAGATTTTGCGCAACGCCAGCCTGGCCGTCTTGCGCGAGATTGGCGTGGATACCGGCGGCTCCAACGTGCAATTCGCCATCAACCCGGCGGACGGCCGCATGGTGGTGATCGAGATGAACCCGCGCGTCTCGCGCTCCTCGGCGTTGGCGTCCAAAGCGACAGGTTTTCCGATTGCCAAAGTGGCCGCCAAGCTCGCCGTCGGCTTTACGCTCGATGAACTGCGCAACGACATCACCGGCGGTGCCACACCGGCCAGCTTCGAGCCCAGCATTGACTACGTGGTTACCAAAATTCCCCGTTTTGCATTTGAAAAATTCCCCGCCGCTGACAGCCGCTTGACCACCCAAATGAAATCGGTTGGCGAGGTCATGGCCATGGGCCGCACGTTCCAGGAGTCGTTCCAGAAGGCTCTGCGCGGCCTCGAAGTAGGCGTGGATGGCATGAACGAAAAAACCCAGGACCGCGAAGTTCTGGAGCGCGAGCTGGGTGAGCCCGGACCCGAGCGCATCTGGTACGTGGGCGACGGATTTGCACAGGGCATGAGCGTGCAAGAGATGCACGCTCTCACCAAAATCGACCCCTGGTTTTTGGTACAGATTGAGCAAATCGTCAAACTCGAGCTCGACATCGAGCGCCTGCCCCAACCGGTTAGCGGCAGCACGCTGGATGCCATGGACGCTGCCACGCTGCGCGCCCTCAAGCAAAGAGGCTTTTCTGACCGCCGCTTGGCGCGGCAGTTCAAAACCACCGACCGCGCCGTGCGCGAACGCCGCAGGGCCCTTGGTGTTCGGCCGGTTTACAAGCGGGTCGACACCTGCGCTGCCGAATTCAGCACCAACACCGCGTATTTGTATTCCACCTACGAAGCCGAAGGCGCGGAGTGCGAGGCTGCACCCACGGATCGCAAAAAAATCATGGTGCTGGGCGGCGGCCCCAACCGCATCGGACAGGGAATCGAATTTGACTATTGCTGCGTGCATGCGGCGCTGGCGCTGCGCGAAGATAGCTTCGAGACCATCATGGTCAATTGCAACCCCGAGACTGTTTCCACTGATTACGACACCTCAGACCGGCTGTATTTCGAGCCGCTGACGCTGGAAGATGTGCTGGAAATTGTCGACAAGGAAAAGCCGCTGGGCGTGATCGTGCAGTACGGCGGGCAGACGCCCTTGAAGCTGGCGCTGGACTTAGAGGCCAACGGAGTGCCCATCATCGGCACCAGCCCCGACATGATTGATGCGGCCGAAGACCGCGAGCGTTTCCAAAAACTGCTGCATGCGCTGGACCTGCGTCAGCCGCCCAACGCCACTGCCCGCACCGAGCCTGAAGCGCTGGAGAAAGCGGCCGCGCTGGGATACCCCTTGGTAGTACGCCCCAGCTATGTGCTGGGCGGGCGCGCCATGGAAGTTGTACATGAGCAGCGCGATCTGGAGCGCTACATGCGCGAGGCCGTCAAGGTCAGCCATGACTCGCCTGTCCTGCTGGACCGGTTTTTGAACGACGCCATCGAGTGCGATGTCGATTGCATCCGCGACCAGACCGGCGCCACCTGGGTTGGCGGCGTCATGGAGCATATAGAGCAAGCCGGCGTACACAGCGGCGACTCTGCCTGCTCGTTACCGCCCTACAGTTTGGCGGGGGCGACGGTTGCTGAAATCAAACGCCAGACCGCCGCCATGGCGGGTGCGTTGGAGGTCGTGGGTTTGATGAATGTGCAGTTTGCGATCCAGCATGTCGATGGCCGCGATGTGATTTATGTGCTCGAAGTGAATCCCCGCGCCTGAAGTTTCCTGGCGTCGACACGATCCTGGGCCCCGAGATGAAATCCACTGGCGAGGTCATGGGCGTTGGCAAGACTTTTGGTGAGGCCTTTATCAAGTCCCAGCTGGGCGCGGGCGTGCGGCTGCCGCGCGCCGGTCAGGTGGTCTTGTCGGTCAAACAAAGTGACAAGCCGCGCATGGTTGAAGTGGCGCGCGCACTGCTGGCGATGGGCTTCACGCTGGCGGCAACCAAGGGCACTGCCGCTGCGATTCAGGCGGCGGGTATGCCCTGCAAGGCCGTGAACAAAGTGGCTGAGGGCCGGCCCCACATTGTGGACATGATCAAAAACGATGAAGTTGTTTTGGTGATCAACACCGTGGAGGAGCGCCGCAACGCGATTGCGGATTCGCGCCAGATCCGCACCTCTGCGCTGCAGGCGCGGGTGACCACGTACACCACCATGGCCGGTGCGGAGGCAGCCGTCGACGGGATGCAGTACCTGGACCATCTGGGCGTGATTTCCGTGCAGGAAATGCACGCGCAACTGTTGGCATAATCGCGCGCTTGATCCGAAGGACAGTGGAGCGCGCGGCGCTGGCACTGTCCTTTGTGCTTATTGCGGCGTGTTTCTGCGCCGCCCCGTTCCCAAACCTTGTTGGATGTCTTATGGCCACTATTCCGATCACCAAGCGCGGCGCTGAAATCTTGAAAGCCGAACTGCACCAGCTGAAGACGGTGGAGCGGCCGACGGTGATTAACGCCATTTCAGAGGCCCGGGCGCAAGGCGACTTGAGCGAAAACGCAGAGTACGACGCCGCCAAAGACCGCCAGGGTTTTGTCGAGGGCCGGATCCAGGAAATTGAAGGCAAGCTGTCCGCGGCGCAGGTGATTGACCCGGCGGCTCTTGATGCGGGTGGACGGGTGGTCTTTGGTGCCACCGTCGAACTTGAGCATGAGACGACGGGTGAGCGGGTGACCTACCAGATCGTTGGCGAGGACGAGGCCGACTTGAAACTCGGGTTGGTCAATATCAGCTCCCCGATTGCCCGCGCCCTGATCGGCAAAGAAGAGGGTGACACCGCGGTCGTCATGGCTCCTGGTGGTGAAAAGTCCTACGAAATTGTGGCGGTTCATTACCGCTGAGGGGGCTGCCGTGGTGCGGGCGCTTCCCCTATGGCTGGCTGCTGCGTGGCTGATGGGTTTGACGACCATTGGTTTTCTGGTCGTGCCCTTGTTGTTTGTGTATTTGCCGTCACCGGCCATGGCGGGCGCGATGGCCGCGCACCTTTTCACTGCACAAACGGTGCTGTCGGTCGCCTGCGGTATGGCCTTGCTGTTGTTGATCCGCGTGCCGCGGTGTGACATCGCTGCGGGTGTGGCACCGGGCTTGACCTTGTGGGCCTTGGGTGGCGTTTTATTGGCCTTGTTGGTGGAGTTAGGGGTTGCGCCGCATATCGTGGCGCGTGAAGACCTGGCTTTGTGGCACCGTGTCGGCACGGCCATGTACGCCGGTCAGTGGGTCTGCGCGATCGCCGTCTTTGCGACGCTGAGCCAGTCGGCCTTGCGCGCACCGTCGCCCGACGGTGCGGATACCGGCGCTCAAGTCTGACTGCGTTTTTTGATGCTGGTTTGCGGCTTGGGCTTGGCGCGCTTGATGTTGCCACCCGGGGTCAGACGCTGGTTGCCCAGCACCCGCAGGGTTTTGACTTCGGGCCGCTGGCCCGGGCGTTTGCTGAATTTCAGGACTTTGACGTCGCGCGGACCGGCCTTGCGGTCTTCGTCCAAGGCCTTTTCTTTGGCCGCCGCCGGGCGCCAGAGCACAATGAGCTTGCCGATATGTTGGATGGGTGCGGCATTGAATTCGTCGGCCAGGCTGGCGAGCATCGCTTCGCGGGCAGCCCGGTCGTCAGAAAAAATCCGGACTTTGATCAGGCTGTGGGCGCCAAGGGCCGCATCGATTTCTTTTTTGACGTTGGCAGTGAGGCCATCGCCGCCCACCATGACCACAGGATCCAGGTGGTGCGCTTCGGCCCGGTGGACTTTGCGCTGGGCAGGTGTGAGTTGGATGAGGGGCATGGGGGCATTATCCCTGTTTGAAAGTCTATGAAAACCAGAACCAGCAGCAGCAAGGTCAACAAGGCCTGGCTGCATGACCATATCAACGACCCCTACGTCAAATTGGCGCAGCGCGAGGGCTACCGCGCGCGCGCGGCATACAAGCTCAAGGAAATCGACGAGGTCTTTGGCTTGGTCCGTCCGGGGCAATTCGTTGTCGACTTGGGCTGTGCGCCCGGGGCCTGGAGCCAGTATCTGCGCCGTCGCCTGGCGCCCGGCGGTGCTGCAGCGGGCGCGCTGGACGGGACGATTGTGGGTTTGGATGTGCTGTCCATGGAGCCGATCGAGGGCGTGCACTTCATCCAGGGCGACTTCCGCGAGGCCCAGGTTTTGGAGCAGCTGCAGGCCGCTTTGGCGGGCCGGCAGGTCGATCTGGTAGTGTCGGATATGGCGCCCAACCTGTCTGGCATCGCGTCGGCGGACGCCGCGCGCATGGAGGAATTGGTGGAACTGGCCGTCGAATTTGCCCAGAACCACATGCAAACCGGCGGCGCATTGGTGGCCAAGGTGTTCCACGGCGCAGGCTACGACCCGGTGTTGCGGCGACTGCGTCAGGCCTTTGTCCATGTCAAACCGCACAAGCCCAAAGCCTCCCGGGATCGCTCCTCAGAGACCTTTTTGGTGGGAATAGGGCTGCGCCAGGGTTGAAATGCCTAAAATGACCCCATCTGCCCTGGGTCGGCCCTCTGTGCATACACTTGTCGGCCCTCGCCCTTTTTGGAGTTTCTCTTGAACAATCAGTGGTTTTCTAAAGTTGCCGTTTGGCTGGTGATTGGCCTGGTGCTATTCACCGTGTTCAAACAATTTGACACCCATGGCGTGTCCGGGGCGAGCACGCTGGGCTATTCCGACTTTCTGGAAGAAGTGCGCAGCAAACAGATCAAAAGCGCGGTAATCCAAGAAGGCCAGGGCGGCACGGAGATTGTCGCGGTGCGCACCGATGACACCCGCATCCGCACCATTGCCACCTATTTGGACCGAGGTTTGGTCGGCGATCTGATCAACAACGGGGTGAAGTTCGAAGTCAAGGCCCGCGAAGAGGGCTCTTTGCTCATGACGCTGTTGGTGAGCTGGGGCCCCATGCTGCTGCTGATTGGCGTGTGGGTCTATTTCATGCGCCAGATGCAGGGCGGCGGAAAAGGCGGCCCATTCAGCTTCGGTAAGAGCAAAGCCCGCATGATGGACGAGAACACCAACCAGGTGACGTTTGCTGACGTGGCCGGTTGCGATGAAGCCAAAGAAGAAGTCAAGGAAGTCGTCGACTTTTTGAAAGATCCAACCAAGTTCCAAAAACTCGGTGGCCGCATCCCACGTGGCCTGCTGCTGGTCGGCCCTCCCGGCACCGGTAAAACATTGCTGGCGAAGTCGATTGCCGGCGAGGCCAAAGTGCCGTTCTTCAGTATCTCCGGTTCCGATTTCGTGGAAATGTTTGTCGGCGTGGGGGCGTCGCGGGTACGCGATATGTTTGACAACGCCAAGAAGAACGCGCCTTGCATTATTTTTATCGATGAGATCGATGCCGTCGGCCGCCAGCGTGGCGCGGGCCTGGGCGGAGGTAACGATGAACGCGAACAAACGCTCAACCAGATGCTGGTCGAGATGGATGGCTTTGAGACCAATTTGGGTGTCATCGTGGTGGCGGCCACCAACCGCCCCGACATTCTGGACGCGGCGTTGCTGCGCCCCGGCCGTTTTGACCGCCAGGTGTATGTGACCCTTCCCGATATCCGTGGTCGCGAGCAGATTTTGGCAGTCCATATGCGCAAAATCCCGGCCGGCCAGGATGTGAACCCCAGCGTGATCGCACGCGGCACCCCCGGCATGTCGGGTGCCGATTTGGCGAACCTGTGTAACGAGGCCGCTCTGATGGCCGCCCGGCGCAATGCCCGCGTGGTGGAGATGCAGGATTTCGAGAAGGCCAAGGACAAAATCCTCATGGGTCCCGAGCGCAAGAGCATGGTCATGCCCGAAGAAGAGCGCCGCAACACGGCCTACCATGAGTCGGGCCACGCATTGATTGGCAAGCTGCTGCCCAAATGCGACCCTGTTCATAAGGTCACCATCATCCCGCGCGGCCGTGCGCTGGGTGTCACCATGAGCCTTCCCGCGCAAGACCGCTACTCTTACGACAGCGACTACATGCTCAACCAGATCAGCATGTTGTTCGGTGGCCGGATTGCCGAAGAGGTGTTCATGAAGCAAATGACCACTGGCGCCAGCAATGACTTCGAGCGCGCCACCCAAATCGCCCGCGACATGGTTACGCGCTACGGTATGACCGAGGCGCTGGGCCCCATGGTCTACGCGGAGAACGAAGGCGAAGTATTCCTGGGCCGCTCGGTCACCAAGACCACGTCCATGAGCGAGCAGACCATGCAAAAAGTGGATGCCGAGGTGCGCCGCATCATCGACCAGCAATATGCCTTGGCACGCAAACTGATCGAAGACAACCAGGACAAGATGCACGCCATGGCCAAAGCGCTGCTGGAGTGGGAAACCATTGACAGCGAGCAGCTCGACGACATCATGGCCGGGCGTGAACCACGCGTGAACAAAGACTGGTCGCCGCGGCCGCCTACCAGTGGTGGCGACAGTGGTGGATCTGCACCCGCTACGACCACGGTTGTGCCACCGCCGGCAGAGCCCACGGCGGCTTGAGGGCTGCGCAGGCTGAACCATACGGGGCTTCACGGCCCCGTTTTTTTGACCACCATGCACCCCATGTATTGGCAAACCACCCGCTTCCAGGTTGACCTGTCGCAGCCCCGGGTAATGGGCATTGTCAACGTCACGCCCGATTCCTTTTCCGATGGCGGGCGGCATTTCGCGGCAGATGCAGCGCGGGCACATTGTGAGCAGTTGCTGCAAGAAGGCGCGGACATGCTCGACATCGGTGGCGAATCCACACGCCCCGGTGCCCAGCCGGTTTCCGCTGTCGATGAGTGGGCCCGCGTGCAGCCTGTTTTGCAGCATGCCCTGACACTGGGCATACCGGTTTCTGTAGACACCTACAAGCCGCAGGTCATGCAACGGGCATTGGATGCGGGCGCGGACATCATCAACGACGTGTGGGCCATGCGTTGGCGCGACAGCAGCGCGGGCGCGTCGCCCGGCGACGCCAACGCAGCGGAGGTGATCGCGCGACACGGTGCATGTGGCGTGTGCCTGATGCACATGCACCGCGAGCCGCTAACCATGCAAGCCGCACCCATGGATGGCGATGCTGTGCCGCAGGTCGCGCAGTTTTTGCTCGCAGCGGCGCAGGGATTGGAGGCGGCGGGTGTGGACCGCGCGCGCATCTGTCTCGACTACGGCATCGGCTTTGGCAAAACCGTGGCGCAAAACTTTGCCTTGCTGGCGCGCCAGCGCGAGTTATTGGCGCTCGGCTACCCGCTGTTGGCCGGTTGGTCGCGCAAGTCATCATTGGCGGCGGTTGCGGCGCTAGGCGAAGGCAGCCGCCTGACGGCCAGCGTGACCGCGGCGGTGCTGGCCGCAGACCGCGGCGCGCGCGTGCTGCGCGTGCATGATGTGGCCGCCACCAATCAAGGGCTGGCCGTATGGGCCGCCATGCAGGCCCAGGACATGCAAACCGCGATGGAATAAACAGACTATGAGCAGACACTATTTTGGAACCGACGGCATTCGCGGCACGGTCGGCGTTGCGCCGATCACGCCGGACTTTGTTTTGCGCCTGGCCCACGCGGTGGGTCGGGTCTTGAAGCGCACCGAGGAGCGCCCCACCGTCTTGATTGGCAAAGACACGCGCATCAGCGGCTATATGTTGGAGAGCGCAATGGAGAGCGGCTTCAATTCTGCCGGGGTCGACGTGGTGCTTTTGGGTCCCTTGCCCACGCCCGGCGTGGCCTACCTCACCCGGGCACAACGGGCGGCCTTGGGTGTCGTTATCAGCGCCAGCCACAACCCGTTTGCGGATAACGGCATCAAGTTTTTCAGCGCCCAGGGCACCAAGTTGTCCGATGCATGGGAGCGCGATGTGGAAGCCATGTTGGAGCAGGACCCGGCCTGGGTGGACTCCGCGCATCTGGGTAAATCCCGGCGACTCACTGACGCGGCCGGGCGGTACATCGAGTTTTGCAAAAGTGTTTTCCCGGCCGATTTGACGCTCAAGGGCCTGAAGCTGGTGGTGGATGCAGCGCACGGCGCGGCGTATCAGGTGGCCCCCACCGTGTTGCGCGAGCTCGGCGCCCAGGTCACCACCATCGGTTGCGCGCCCGATGGCATGAACATCAACAAGGAGGTGGGTGCCACCCACCCGCAGGCGCTGGTTGCCGCCGTGCACGCAGCGCAGGCGGATTACGGCATTGCCCTGGACGGCGACGCCGACCGCCTGCAAGTGGTCGACGGCCAAGGGCGCCTCTATAACGGTGACGAATTGTTGTACTTGCTGGTGCATGAGCGATTGCTCCAGAGCCAAGCGGTGGCCGGCGTGGTGGGCACCTTGATGACCAACATGGCGGTGGAGCTCGCCCTGCGCGCGCGCGGTATTGCGTTTGTGCGCGCCAAGGTGGGTGACCGCTACGTACTCGAAGAACTGGACAAGCGCGGCTGGATTCTGGGTGGCGAGGGCTCGGGCCACTTGCTCGCGCTGGACAGGCACAGCACCGGTGACGGCGTCATATCGGCCTTGTCGGTACTGGCGGCGTGTACGCGCGCGGGGCGCAGCTTGGCGCAGCTGCTGTCGGACTTGACCCTGTTCCCGCAGGTGCTCATCAATGTCCGGATTTCGCCGGACAGCGACTGGCAGCGTAATGCGCGGGCACAAGAGGCACTGCGCGCAGTAGAGGCTGAGCTGGGCGATGCGGGACGGGTGCTGGTGCGTGCCAGCGGCACCGAGCCTTTGCTGCGCGTGATGGTGGAGGCCCGAGACCTTACTCACGCACAGGCATGCGCTGAGCGCCTGGCTGACGCTTTTGCGTCATAACAATGGTGCAAACTGTGCGCCGTATTGCGTAATGCCTCAGCCACTGGACCGGATCTAGCCCCATGAAGCCATTGATTGAAAAAGCCGTTTTCCCTATCGCTGGTTTGGGTAGCCGTTTTCTGCCGGCCACCAAAGCCTCGGCCAAAGAAATGCTGCCTGTGGTGGACAAGCCGCTGATCCAGTACGCCGTCGAAGAGGCCTATGCCGCTGGCATCCGGCAGATGATTTTCGTGACCGGCCGCACCAAGCGCAGCGTCGAAGACCATTTCGATACCGCCTACGAATTAGAGAGTGAACTCGAGGCCGCCGGCAAGCATGATCTGCTGCAAGTGGCCCGTTCTATCGCGCCCGACGACATGACCTGCGTCTACGTGCGCCAGCCGCGTGCGCTGGGTTTGGGGCATGCCGTGTTGTGCGCCAAAGAATTGGTGGGGCCACACCCCTTTGCGGTCTTGCTCGCCGATGATTTGATGGTAGCCCCCGCCGGTGGCGCTGGCATCATGCAGCAAATGGTGGCGCAATACGCCCAATGGCGCGCCAGCGTTCTCGCGGTGCAAGACGTGCCGCGCGAACACACACAGCGCTACGGCATCGTCTCGGGGAAGGACGTTGCAGAGGGCGTGGTCGATATCTCAGGCATCGTGGAAAAGCCCAAACCCGAAGTTGCGCCGTCCACCCTGGCGGTCGCCGGACGCTACATCCTGACCCCTGGCATCTTTGCCGAACTCGAGCACCTGCCGCGCGGTACCGGCGGTGAAATCCAGCTCACCGACGCGATTGCCCAACTCTTGCGTCGCGAGAAGGTTTTTGCTTACCGGTATGCAGGCACGCGGTACGACTGCGGAAGCAAGCTCGGGTTTTTGCAGGCTACCGTCGATTTAGGCGAAACGCATGCGCAGGTGGGGCGGGAGTTCGCGGATTGGTTGGCTGGTCGCGCGTAACGAGCGAGTGCGGGAGTGGATTCACCAAAGCAATCTCCGGATTCGCTGTCTGACGCCTTCGCTGCCTACCAACGGGGCGACTTAGTCCAAGCCAAACGGTTTTCCCGGCAGGCCTTGGATCGCAATCCTAAGCGGGCTGGGGCTTGGCACTTGGCGGGTGTGATTGACTTGCAAAGCGGGCAGTTGGCAGAGGCGCTGGTCGCCTTTGACACTGCGCTATCGCTCCAACCTACCAACGCCGATGCGCTGGCTAACCGTGGCCTGGCTTTGCACCAACTCGGTCGCAATGCCGAGGCTGTGCGTAGCTACGACGCGGCTTTGAAAATCCGCCCTGATGCCGCGCAGACCTATAGCAACCGCGGCATGGCGCTGGCGGACCTGTGCGAGCTTGACGCTGCGCAGAGGGATTATCAGCGTGCAATTGAGTTGCAGCCCGACTACGCTACCGTGCATTACAACCTTGGGCTGCTTCAGCTAACGCGGGGACAATTTGAAGGGGCGCTGACGAGCTTCGACACCTCCATTGGGCTTGCGGCTTACCATGCTGAGGTTTACGCCAGTCGGGGTCTTGCGCTACATGGCCTGAAGCGTTACCCGCAAGCCCTCGCAAGTTATGACAAAGCTATCGGCCTGCAGCCCGGTTTTGCCCTCGCGTACAACAACCGCGGATTGACGCACCAAGCAGTGCGTGACTTTTCTTCGGCTGTGCACGATTACCAGGCTGCCATCGCGCATGACCCCAGCCTGTCGCAGGCCTACTCCAATCTGGGGACCGCGTTCAAAGCGATGCATCGTTTTGACGAAGCGCTCTTGGCCTACGACCAGTCCTTGGCGGTTCGTCCGACTGTGGCTCAGGTTGTGTGCAACCGTGGCGCGGTTTTGCAGGCCTTGCAACGGGCCGATGATGCACGGGCATGTTTTGATCAGGCTATAACCATTGATGCCGATTTGGTGGAGGCGCATTGCCACCGCGCGTATGTGTCCTTGTTGCTGGGCGATTGGGTTACCGGGTGGCAGTCCTACGAGTGGCGGGCCCAGCACCCCCAGTCGCGGATTTCGCGCCGCAACTTTTCCGCGCCGCGTTGGACCCGAAACGACCCTTTGCAGGGGAAAACCATCTTG
>RFRO01000070.1 GCA_009924455.1 Betaproteobacteria bacterium | reverse complement strand
TCAAGCATGCGCGGATTGTGCCTGTGCCCCGCCACCTACAATTCCAAGCTGACGCCCCAACACCCCTCTCCCCGTTTCCTCAAGCACACCCCATGGCGGTTTACACAGAAGTTTCTTTTGCGCAGGCAGCCGAACTCCTCTCCGCGCTGCATGTGGGCCGCCTCACCGCCCTGGAAGGCTGTTCCAGCGGCATCGAAAACACCAACTACTTCGCCACCACCGACCAGGGCGAGTACGTGCTCACGGTGTTTGAGCGCCTGAATTTTGAGCAACTGCCCTTTTACCTGCGGCTGATGAAGCACCTGGCGCACGCGGGGATCATCGTGCCAGACCCGACCGCGGATGCGGCGGGCAATCTGGTGCACCCCATGCACGGCAAACCGGCTGCCGTGGTCAACCGGCTGCGCGGCGCGTTCGAATTGCAGCCCGGGCCGGCGCATTGCGCCCAGGTGGGCGAAGCGCTAGCCCGCATGCACCTGGCCGGGCAATCTTTTGACATGGCACAGGCGCATTTGCGCGGCCTGGCGTGGTGGAACGAGACGGTGCCCCTGGTCCTGCCGCACACCACCCCGGCGCAATCGGACCTGCTGCAAGCCGAACTCGCGCACCAGAACACACTGGCCACCCACGCCGATTGGGCGGCGCTGCCGCGCGGCCCGATACATGCCGACCTGTTCCGGGACAACGTGATGTTTGAAACCCTGCCCGACGGCACGGCGCGCTTGAGCGGGTTTTTTGACTTTTACTTCGCCGGCGTAGACACGCTGTTGTTCGACGTGGCCGTAGCGGTCAACGACTGGTGCGTGCATTTGCCCGATACGCGCACCGATGCGGCGCGCAGCCAGGCTTTTTTGGCCGCCTACAACCAGGTACGCCCGCTGACCCCACACGAGCGCCGCCTGCTGCCCGATGCGCTGCGGGCTGCAGCCCTGCGTTTTTGGATTTCGCGGCTGTGGGACTGGCACCTGCCGCGCCAAGCCTCTATGCTCCACGCCCACGACCCCGGTCGCTTTGAATCGGCACTGCGCCAGCGCATCGCCCACCCGCTCACCATGGAACAGCTCGCGCTGTAATGACCCGCTTATGAAACTCGTCATCGTCCCGGCCCGCGAGGGAGCGAACTGGGTCAAGCTGGGCTTGCGGACTTTTTTCCGCCAGCCCTTGGCGTTCACCGGCCTGTTTCTGATTTTTGTGGCCTTGATTTCGCTGCTGAGCGCCATTCCCTGGATTGGCAACATCCTGGGCCTCACTCTCATGCCCGCCGTCACCCTGGGTTTTTTTGTTGCCAGCCGCCAGGCCGCGCAGGGACGCTTTCCGATGCCGACCGTGCTGCTCAGCGCCTTCCGGTCTGGGCCGCAGCATGCGCGCAACATGGCCGTACTGGGGGCGATGTATGCGGGCGCGGTCTTGCTGGCGCTGGCGGTATCGGCCAGCGCCGACGGTGGCACGTTTGCACGCATGTACCTATTGGGCGGTGACATCGACGCGGCCACGCTGCAAAGCCCGGAGTTCCAACTCGCGGCGCTACTGGCCATGGGCATCTACCTTCCAGCCTCCATGATGTTCTGGCATGCGCCCGCGCTGGTGCAGTGGCACGCCATCAGCCCTCTGAGAAGTGTTTTTTTCAGCCTGGTGGCCTGCTGGCGCAACATCTGGGCGCTCACCGCGTACACCACCGTCTGGTTCGGCGTTTTCATGGTGGTCGCCATGTCGGTGGCCTTGGCCGGAATGCTGCTGGGCAGCGAAGAAGCGGTCAATATCGCGTTGTTTCCGGCCTTGCTGGTGACAGCAGCAGCGTTTTTTGCGTCCATGCTGTTCAGCTTCGAGGCTTGCTTTGATGCCACCGAGGTGATACTGGCCTAGTCCCCAAAGGCCCCAACACGCGGGTGAATATGGCGTGGGGCATCACCGAAGTGTCACGCAGCTTCGATAAGGTCTCCTCAATGCACGGCACACTTGTACTCCAATTCGAACCTTTTTCGGGCCTGTCCCAGACGCTTCGGCGCTGGGTCTGGCGCACGAGCGCCTTGGCGCTCGTGCTGACAAAGGCTGCGGGTTTGGCATCGGCCCAAACGCCACCGACCTTGCGCTTTGGCGATTTCTACCAGCAGCCCCAAGGCCCGCAAGGACCCCAAATGACCGAGGCGCTGCGCCGCGCCGACGGCACGAACGTCCGCCTGGTGGGTTACATGGTGCAGATGGAGAATCCAACTTTGGGGCGCTTCATGCTGTCGCCCCGTCCCGTGCAAATGAGCGAGCACGCGGACGGTGACGCCGATGATTTACCGCTGGCCTTGGCGACTGTCTACCTGGACCCGGAACAGAAAGACTGGGTTGTGCCCTACACCCGGGGCCTGATTGCGATCACCGGGCGGCTGGAGCTGGGCCGTATGGAAGAAGTCGACGGCCGGGTGTCCTGGGTCAGACTGCATTTGCCCGCACAAGCCACCCGTGGGATGAGCCCGCTCGAACTTGCCAGCTATTTCCATTCTCTGCAGCACCGGCATTGATTACGGCCTTACAGCGCATCACCCGAACCACTTTTTCTTATTACTCTGGAAGGACCCTATGACCCATCGCAAGACCTCCGCTTTGGTGCTGCTGGCCGCCCTGGCCTGCTGCGCCAGCACCGCCAGCATGGCCGCGCCCACCGTGACACGGCTGACGCCCCCCAGCGAGCTGTTCAGCAGCCAACAGCAAGCACCCATCATTGCCCGCTTTTTACCGGGTCAGCGTTTTGATTTGCAAGCGACTGTCCGCCCCGATGACGCGTCCAAGCGCATCACCGCCGCCAGTTTTGCCATTGGCGGTACGACGGTAGCCTCCAATGTCGCGATCAAGACCTGCGAGACGCTGTGCCTCAAAGGCGTTCCAGCCAACGCCGCGGTGGTTTCGAGTCGCGCGATCAGCGTGGACAAGCCGGGAATCCACACCTTCAGTGTCACCGCCACGCAAAGCGACGGCCAAACGGTGACAGCCCAAGGCAACTTCGAAATTGTTCCCCTGCAAGTGGGCGGCCAGAAGGTCAAGAACATCATCATCATGCTGGGTGACGGCCTGGGCACCGCGCACCGCACGGCGGCCCGCATCGTCGCGGGCGGTTACGCGCAAGGCAAGGTCCAGACGCCGCTGGCCATGGACACGTTCCCGGTGACGGGCATGGTCAAGACCGCATCGCTCAATTCCGTGGTGACCGATTCG
Source organism: Betaproteobacteria bacterium (assembly GCA_009924455.1). GTDB lineage: Bacteria > Pseudomonadota > Gammaproteobacteria > Burkholderiales > Burkholderiaceae_C > Allorhodoferax. The sequence continues at coordinate 8,468 of RFRO01000070.1, read as the reverse complement.
GCACCCGGCATGACGGCCTATGTTCTGGGGAACAAAAACAACAACAACGAAGAAGGCGTGTTCCCTGACGACACGACCGACCCGTTTGACAACCCCCGCATCGAGTACCTCAGCGAGTACCTGCACCGCACCCAAGGCAAGGCGCTGGGCATCGTCACCACAGCCGATGTCTTTGACGCCACCCCGGCAGGCAATGCGATCCACAGCAGCAACCGCGGCGCTGGCACCGGCATCGTCGACCAATTCCTGGACGACCGCAAACTGCATGGGCTTTCGGTTTTGATGGGTGGCGGGCGCAAATGGTTTTTGCCTGCCACGACGCCGGGCTCTGCCAGGGGTGACCGCACCGATTACGCTTTCTCCGCCACGGACGCACATACGGCTGACATTGTCAAAGGCTGGGGTGCTGCGCCTGGCAGCCTGGACAAGGACCGCAACCTGATCGCCGACTTCCAAAGCGCGGGCTTTGCTTACGCCGGGACCAAGACCGAAATGGACGCGGTCGATCCACAAAAAGCCCACACGGTGCTCGGGCTGTTTGCGCACTCCAATATGAATGTGGCGCTGGACAAGATCGACGGGCGCCGCAAGCAAGGGCGCGGCCTGGGCAATGACGGCAAGAACCTGGTGGTGGACGACTACGGCTTCCCCGACCAACCGCTGCTCGAAGAGATGACAGCCAAAGCGCTGGCTGTTTTGTCGCACAAAAAAGAAGGCTTCGTACTCATGGTCGAGGGTGCCTCCATCGACAAGCAAGCCCACAACATGGATACCGAGCGCTGGATTCTGGACACCATCGAGTTTGACCGGGCCATCGCCGTGGCGCGCGACTTTGCCGCCAAACACGGCGACACCCTGGTCATCGTTACCGCCGACCATGAGTGCGCGGGTGTGGCCCTGATAGGTGGTTCCCTTGTCAGCGACGCACGGCTGCAAGAGCTGGTTCGCGAAGGCGGTACCGCGCTGCGCGACAAAGCCGTGGGCATCTATGAGGCAGCAGGATTTCCCAAGTACCGCATGGCAGCCGACGGCTACCCCGAGACGACGGACATCGACAACCGCCTGCTGGTGGCCTACGGCGCGAACTCCGACCGCTATGAGGACTACCGCACCAACCCCCTGCCCCTGCAGGACAGCCAGCAACCTTTCGTGAAAAGCCAGCCCCTGGCTGCGTATCCGGTGGACCCGTCCAAGCGCGATGCCGATGGCAAGTTCCTTATCACCGGCCAGGTACCGGGCAACAGCGCGGTGCACACGGCCAGCGACATCCCCCTGTCCGCCTTCGGCCCCGGCGCGTATTCGTTCACCGGTGTGATGGATAACACCGACGTGTTCTTCAAGCTGGCGCAAATGGCCATCAAGGGCGTGGTCTTACCACCCGGCCTGATGCTGGAAAACAAATAAGCAGAACGCGACGCCGAAGAAAAAAGCACCCTGCGGGCAAGCCATTCGTTGACTATGTTGAAATTCGATAGGTCGGCGACTTGATGTAATCGGGCCTCTTCGGAGGCCCGATTTTTTAGACCCCAGAAGTGGACATGATGCACCTACTCTGGGTAGCCTATCGGCAGCAATGACGCAATCGGGAGAGATGCATGACGAATTTGTTGTTGATTGGCGCCGGGTTCAGCCGGAATTGGGGCGGCTGGCTGGCCGGAGAGGTATTTGAATACCTATTAGGGCGTCCTGAAATCGAGAATCGACCCGACCTACGGAAGCTCTTGTTTAGGCACCAAGAGCATGGCGGGTTCGAGGCGGCGCTTGCCGAGCTCCAAATCGAGCGACTCCGAAACCAAGACGTTAACCACGATTCTTTGATAAGCCTGCAAGCCGCTATCAGGCAGATGTTCAACGAAATGAACACCGCTCTCATGGACACCCTGGACTGGCAATTGGGCCAACAGTACCGCGAGCGCCAAATCGACACCTTCCTTATTCGGTTCGACGCCATTTTCACTTTGAACCAGGATGTGCTTTTGGAACAGCACTACACGAGCGACGGCGTCATGCTGTGCATTGGACCCAATAGGTGGAACGGCCTGGATCTGCCCGGCATGGTTCGACATCCTCCCCAAAGTGCAATACACCACTCATCTTGGGCTCGGTCTACGTGGATGCCGCGGACCGACGGCAATATCCAGCCCGCCCGCGGCACTCAGCCGATCTATAAGCTGCATGGCTCGTCAAATTGGGTACGCGCCGACGGCCTGCCACTGTTGATATTGGGCGGCGGTAAGGAACGTGAGATTCAGTTGAACCCGATATTGGACTCCTATGCCAAAGAGTTTGAAAAGCGCTTGTCAATTGACAACTCAAGGCTGATGACGATCGGCTACGGGTTTAGGGATGAGCATATCAACAGCGCCATCTTCCGGGCTGTCGAGAAGGGCTTGAAGTTCTTTGTAATCGACCCTCGCGGGGCAAACCTGGCTCGGGAAGAGAACAAGACACGCCAACCCAACAAAATTCTCGTCGGCACCGAGTTGGAGGCGATATTCGAGAAGGCCCTAGTCGGGACGTCGAGTCGAAACCTGCGGGAGATCTTCGGCGGCGACGGGCCTGAGTTCGCAAAGGTAATGAGTTTTTTTGAACGGTGAGTCGATCCGCTATCCAGTTTCGTTTGACCTGAAGAGTTATTTTAGAAGTTCATCGAAACCAGCTTGATCTCAAATACAGAGTGGTAAAGGCCGAGTGGATCGCCGTGCTCTAAGATGATGTCGTAGTTGATTGCACTCAGTTCGCACCGATCGCCGGTCTTCTTGTTAACGCCACCAGTCCTGTGGGTCATCTCATACCGATGGACCGGCGTCCTCCGCTTGGTTTGGAGGTTGGCAATTTGCATATCCGACTCTTCGACGTTCCAGTCCGTCCCATATTTGTTTTTCAATATTGAAACTAGGTCATCCCAGTTCGATGAATTTACCGCTACGTCCAGGGCCTGGATTTGATACGTGGCCTTATCGAAAAGCACAAAGACGGATGAGTTCATATTGATGCCGACCTTGACACCAGGGGCCCGGCACGTGGTCGCGTCGCAATGGGGCCCGATCTCCCAATCCTCAATCTCTGCGGCACCCGTCATGCCATATTTGGAGATAAGCGCCGCTTCTCTTGCTGAGTTTGATCGAAGCGGGTTGCTCTTAAAACTTGAGAAGCCGAGCTTAGCCATAATTTGACCGGGCGAGAGCCTATCGCCAACGGATATGCCCTTGAAGTCGCATGGCACCTCAGCAATGGCCAACACCGGCGCAAAAGAGAGCACTATGAATAGACCCAAATATCTGACCCTCATAGCTTCTCCTCTGAAATCGTTGGCATTTTCATTCTTGCTCCTCTTGAGCGACAGCCTCCATCGGCGCGGGCTCATGATAGTCTTCTCGAACGATGAGTAAAAGGGTCCGCACTTCGACACGTTAAGCCCCTCTGGTAACAGTATTCGCTCGGACCTAAGGGCCCAGCGAGCTTCAGCCCCATGCGAGCGCGTATCTTCCGCAATGCCCTCGTTTGCTTTAAATGAGAAACTCTGGCCGCTGGCGTTGCTTCCAGGCCCGGGCAACCGCTTGCCTGATGCGATGGTGCCTCCATTGGGTTGGTACGGCTCGCCCTGCCCCTGGGTGAGGTCCCCTGGGCAGGTGCGCAGAAGTTCCCACAGGCTAAAGTCTTAAAAAATTTTAGGGCGGGGCACGTGTGACCACGAAATCCCGCTCCCCTGCTGGTTCAGGGCACTAACCTAGAAGAAGTCGATCAGCAGGTCCAAACTTTCGGGAACGGGAAGTTCGGGACCGAGGTGTTCGAAGAATTTCTCGGAGGGTTTGGTAGCCCAGGCTGCCGCCGATTTCTTCTGCATATCTGCGCTGGGCGGATGCGGCAAAACGCTAGAGTCCAGCACAGCAAATCAACGATAGGCCCAGGATTTCAACAAGTTATTCGAACAGCTTATCCAGCTAGGTGCTGTTTTTGGCCCCGAAAAGCTTGCGCTACACGGGCGTGAGCTTGGCCACACTCAAAGCCAGCCACTTGGTGCCGTGGCGGGGAAAGCTGATCTGGGCACGGGCGTCTTCGCCACTGCCCTCCAGCGTCAGGATGGTGCCCTCGCCAAACTTGTTGTGGAACACCTTCTGTGCCAGCCGCAGTCCGTGCGCAGCGGGTTCTTTTTGGGCCACGGGCGGGGCTGATGGAGTGCTCCACGCGGGCGCGGCACTGGCATCCCGCGTACCCGTGCCCCAGCTGTTGCCAAAGCTGCTGCGCGCAGGCGTACGCGGCGGGGTGAGGAACTTCAGGTTCTCGTCGGGTAACTCATCGAAAAAGCGGCTGCGCAGGTTGTAGCGGGTCTGGCCGTGCAGCATGTCTTGCAGCACAAAACTCTCCGCGGCGCTCAGCAGCTCTTCCAAGTTTTCCAGCCGGTCTTCTCCTTCGCGCTCCGCGCGGTAGTGGGTCAGCAGGCCGCTGTGGTCCAGCATGGTGGCCATGATGTCGCGCAAATTCATATCGGCGGTTTGCTCGCGCAGCACATCAATCTTCGCCACAAAGGCCGCAATATTGGCCCCTGCGCGCCCGGGCAAGGCGCTGACTGCGTCGTGCAGCGAGCAGCCGCTGGCTTTGGCCAGGTCTTGCAATTGTTCGATGCTGCGTGCGCCGATGCCGCGTGCGGGGAAGTTGACCACGCGCATGAAGCTGGTGTCGTCGTTGGGGTTCTCTAGCAAACGCAAATAGGCCAGCGCGTGTTTGATTTCCGCGCGCTCGAAAAAGCGCAAACCGCCGTAGACCCGGTACGGCACGGCTGCATTGAACAGTGCGGTCTCAATCACCCGGCTTTGCGCGTTGGAGCGGTACAGCACCGCCACCTCGCTGCGCGGCAGCCCGTCGCGCACGAGTTGGCGCATCTCATCGACCATCCACTGGGCTTCGGCGAAGTCGCTGGTGGCCTCGTAAACCCGCACCGGCTCGCCCGGTCCCTGGTCGGTGCGCAGGTTCTTGCCTAAGCGCGTGCTGTTGTGGCTGATGAGCGCGTTGGCCGCGTCCAGGATGTTGCTGTGGCTGCGGTAGTTCTGCTCCAGCTTGATCTGATGGCGCACATCAAACTCGCGCACAAAGTCCGCCATATTGCCCACGCGCGCGCCACGAAAGGCGTAAATGCTCTGGTCATCGTCGCCCACCGCCAGCACCGCGCCGCCCTGCCCGGGTGGCCCCGCCACACCGCTGGCGTCCACGCCGGCGAGCATCTTCACCCAGGCGTATTGCAGCTTGTTGGTGTCTTGGAACTCATCAATCAAGATATGGCGAAAGCGGCGCTGGTAGTGCGCGCGGATGTCCGCGTGGTCGCGCAGCAACTCGTAGCAGCGCAGCATCAGCTCACCGAAATCCACCACGCCTTCGCGCTGGCACTGTTCTTCGTACAACTGGTACAGATCGACCTTGCGGCGGGTCTCGGGGTCGCGCAACTCCACATGCTGCGGGCGCAGGCCGTCTTCTTTGCAACCGGCGATGAACCACATGAGCTGCTTGGGCGGCAACCGGTCCTCGTCCACGCCCATTTGTTTGCACAGGCGCTTGACCGCGCTGAGTTGATCCTGCGTGTCCAGAATCTGAAAAGCCTGCGGCAGGTTGGCGGTCTTGTAATGGGTGCGCAAAAAGCGGTTGCACAGGCCATGGAAGGTGCCGATCCACATCGCCCGCACATTCACCGGCAGCGTGGCCGACAGGCGCGTCATCATCTCCTTGGCGGCCTTGTTGGTGAAGGTCACCGCCAGCACGCCGCCGGGGGTGACATGGCCGTTTTGCAGCAGCCAGGCGATGCGGGTCGTCAGCACCCGCGTCTTGCCGGAGCCCGCGCCAGCCAAGATCAGCGCGTGTTCGGCGGGGAGTTCGACAGCGGCGCGCTGCTCAGGATTCAGGGATTCAACCAGGGGGGATGGGGGCAGCATCGGGGGATTGTAGGAAGTCGATAGAATCAGTCACCGGGCCCAAGCATTTGGCACCCGGTATTTTTTTGCCGGTCCCAATCCAAGCGCCCCGGCCGTTCAGCGGCTGGCTTAACAGACGTCACCCGGAGCTTGGATCATGGAAATTTTTGACTACGACAACATCCTGCTGCTGCCCCGCAAATGCCGCGTGGAAAGCCGCTCGGAGTGCGACACCAGCGTCACGCTGGGCAAACACAGCTTCCGCCTGCCGGTCGTACCGGCGAACATGAAAACCGTGGTCGACCCGCAGATTTGCGCCTGGCTTGCGCGCAACGGCTACTTCTATGTCATGCACCGCTTTGACCTGGACAACCTGCAGTTTGTGCGCGACATGGCCGCGCAGGGCTTGTACGGTGGCGACCAAACCCATCATCGCCGACGGCGGTATCCGGGAGCACGGCGACATTGCCAAGAGCGTGCGCTTTGGCGCGAGCATGGTGATGATTGGCTCCATGCTGGCCGGTCACGAGGAAAGCCCGGGCGCCACGGTGGAAGTCGATGGCAAGCTCTACAAAGAGTATTACGGTTCGGCCTCCGACTTCAACAAGGGCGAATACAAGCACGTCGAAGGCAAACGCATTTTGGAACCCGTCAAAGGCAAACTGGCGGAAACGCTGATTGAAATGGAGCAGGATTTGCAAAGCTCGATCAGCTATGCCGGCGGCACCCGCTTGATGGACGTGCGGCGGGTGAATTACGTGATCCTGGGCGGCGACAATGCCGGCGAACATTTGCTGATGTAAGCGGAGTTGCACATGCACGTTGCATTGATCGGCATCGGCCTCATGGGCCTGCCCATGGCCAAGCGCCTGTGTGAGGCCGGGCTGCAGCCCCATCTTTGGAACCGTACCCGCGCCAAAGCGGAACCCCTGGCGGCCCTGGGCGCGCGGGTACACGATACCGTGGCGCAGGCGGTGCGCGATGCCGACATCGTGGTCACCATGCTCGAGGATGGCGATGTCGTGGAATCCGTGCTGTTTGAACAAGGGCTGGCGCAGGCGCTCCAGCCGGGCAGCTTGCTGATCGACATGTCGTCCATCCAGCCGGCGCAGGCACGCAGCCACGGGCAGCGGCTGGCAGCGTTGGGCGTGGGCTATTTAGATGCACCGGTCTCCGGCGGAACCTTGGGCGCGGAAGCCGGCAATCTGGCCATCATGGCTGGCGGCACCGAGGAAGCGTTCGAACGCGCTCGCGCCGTGCTGACGCACTTCGGCCGCCCGACGCTAGTGGGTCCCACGGGTTCCGGCCAACTGGCGAAACTGGCCAACCAGATGATTGTGGGCGTGACGATTGGCGTGGTGGCCGAGGCGCTGCTGCTGTGCGCCAAAGGCGGCGCGGACATGGCCAAGGTGAAGGAAGCCGTGACCGGCGGCTTTGCTGACAGCCGCATCCTGCAAGTCCACGGGCAACGCATGATCGAGCGCGACTTTGCGCCACGCGGGCGTATTTCGGTGCAACTCAAAGACATGCGCAACGCCATGGCAACCGCCCAGGAGCTGGGGTTTGATGCGCCGATTACCGGGTTGCTGGAAACGCTCTACGCCAGCGCCGGTGAAAACGGCCTGTCCGGGATGGATCAGGCCGCTTTTTTTGCCGAACTCGCCCGCCGCAACGGCATGGCGTAAGAGCCGGGCGCACTGCGCCCGGTTTATCTTTCAGGCGTCAGGCGCGAAACGCTTTTTCGCGTCCCGTGGGACAAACACCTTGCCACCGGCACCGGCCGGCTTGGGAAAGCCGCCGGGCTTACCGAAAGTCGGCTTGCCAAGCGTTGGGCGCGCGGCGGCGGGTTTACGGTCAGCAAAGGCGGGGCGCGCATCGGCGCGTGGAGCGGCCGGGCGGGTGTCCGGCCGAAACTCGGGGCGCACATCCGGACGGGGCGTTGCGGGGCGGAAGTCCGCGCGCGGAGCGCGGGGCGCATCGTCTTGCGCAAACCGGGGGTCGCGGTTATCACGGTTATCGCGGCTGTCCCGCGCATCACCGGCAAAGCGGTCGTTGAAGCCGCCTTTGCGGGCGTAAGACGGGCCTTCGCTGCGGCCATTGAAATCACGCGGGCCACCGGCTGGCTTGCGCGGACCGCCAAAGCCACGGGCCGGACCTGCGCCGTCGCGCGCGCCGCGTCCGGCAAAGCTGGGGCGCGATTCGGGCATGCGCTGCTGCGGCTCCAGACCGGGAATCGTCTCGGCCTTGATCGGCTGGCGGCTGTAGGCCTCGATGTCAAAAATCTTGCGGCGGTCACGGAATTCGGCGAAGGTGATCGCCAGACCGTCACGCCCGGCCCGGCCGGTGCGGCCGATACGGTGGGTGTAGTCCTCGGCCTTCATGGGCAGGCCGAAGTTGAACACGTGGGTAATCGTGGGCACGTCAATACCGCGCGCGGCGACGTCGGTGGCCACCAGAATCTGCACCTGCCCCTGGCGCAAGGCCATGAGGCGGCGGTTGCGCACCGCCTGGCTGAGCGCGCCGTGCAAGGCCACGGCGGAGAAGCCGTCCTGCTGCAAATCATTG
>RFRO01000069.1 GCA_009924455.1 Betaproteobacteria bacterium | reverse complement strand
TCGCCCATGCCCATCAGGGCTTTTTCGCGGTCACTCAGGGGTGCGTTCATCAGAGTCTCCTTCGTGTGCTATCAGGCCGCTACGGCTTGGGATTGTTGGAGCGTGGCAGCCGCGTGCAAGACGGCTTTGACGATGTTTTGGTAACCGGTGCAGCGGCACAAATTGCCGGACATGCCGATGCGCACTTCGGCTTCGGTCGGGTTGGGGTTGTCTTGCAAGAGGCGGTAGGCGCGCATCAGCATGCCGGGTGTGCAAAAGCCGCACTGCAGGCCGTGCTCTTTGTAAAAGCCGTCTTGCAGCGCGTGCAACACACCGCCGTTGGCCAGGCCTTCGACTGTTTTGACTTCGCTGCCCTCGCACTGCACGGTCAGGTGCGTGCAGGACTTCACCGACTGGCCGTCGATGTCGACGGTGCAGGCGCCGCAGTGGCTGGTCTCGCAGCCGATGTGTGCGCCGGTGAGGTTCATTTTTTCACGCAGAAAGTGAACCAGCAGGGTGCGTGGCTCGACCGCTTCTTCAACGGCTTTGCCGTTGACTTTCAGGGATACGATTTTTTTGCTCATGGGGTGGTGCTCCGGTTCAGTTTTTTCAGGCGCAACGCGCAGCGGCGGCGCGGATGGCGCGCTTGGTCATTTCAGCGGCCATGGCAGTTTTGTATTCCACGTCGCCGCGCAGGTCTTCGGCCGGATCGCAAATCGAGCGCACGGCCGATGCGGCCAGGCTGATCGTGGACTCGGTCAGCGGATGACCCACCAACGCAGCCTCGGCGGCACTGGCGCGCAACGCGGTGGGCGCTACATTGGTCAGGCCGATGCTGGCGTGGCTGACGACGCCGCCCGACATGCGCAGGATCACAGCCGCGCCGGCCGTAGCCCAGTCGCCGGTCTTGCGCTTGAGCTTTTGGTAGGCGTAGCCGGTGCCGGCAGCGAAAGGTGCGACCAAGATGGCGGTGAGGATTTCGTCTTCGGCCAGCGCGGTCATGTAGGTGCCGTGGAAAAAGTCCACCGCCTTGACCTGGCGCGTGCCCTTGGGGCCTTGCAGCTCAAAGGTGGCGTCCAAGGCCATGGCGATCGCCGGATGGTCGTTGCCGGGGTCGCCATGGGCGATATCGCCACCGATGGTTCCACGGTTGCGCACCTGGGGGTCGGCAATCAAGAGCGCCGCCTCAGGCAGCAGAGGCAGGTGTTTTTGCAACAAAGGGGATGCAATCAATTCATTCTCGGTGGTCATCGCGCCGATGCGGATCACGCCGGCGGTTTCGCTGATGCCACGCAGTTCGGGGATGCGGTTGATATCGATCAGCGCACCCGGTTGGGCAAAGCGCAGCTTCATCATGGGCAGCAGGCTGTGGCCGCCAGCCAGCAGCTTGGCGTCATCGCCCAGCGATGACAACAGGGCAATGGCCTCGCCCACGGTGCGCGGGGCGTGGTAATCGAATGCGGGTGGAATCACGGCAGCTCCTCAAATAGGTATCGGGCCCGGGGGCGAACCGCCCGCCGGGGAACGCGCACTCTAAGCGACTTTGGCGGATGGCGCACTGGTATTCACCCCAATGCCCCGGCAGAACCGGGGTAACCAGCCACAAAAATTTTCATCGTCCTGCGCCATTTCCCTCATGGTCAGCGGGCTGCACCCCAAGCTTGCAAAAAAAGCAAACAACCGGGCCGGTACGCAAGTGCGCCATGGTGGATACTGGCGGGCCTATGCAAGCCCCTACCCAAGCCCACTGGATCGCCCGCAGCATCGGCTCGGCCTCCACCGCACCTGCGCTGCTGGTGCTGCTGGTCGGGCTGACGCTGTTGTGGATCAGCCGGGTCGACCGCATGGTGCCGGGGATGCAGGCCAGCTTGATTGGTACAGCGGTATTGCTCGTCGGTTTGGGCTGTGCGGCGCTCGCGGCGATACGGCCGCAACGGATCGGGCTTTCACCTCCGCACGTGATGTTGTCCATGGGCTTTGGCGGCATGCTGCTCGGACTGCTGTGGGATGTCATCGATGGCGGCGCGGACAGGCTGGCCAGCCTGTGCAGCCAATCCGCATCACTGAATCTTTATGACAGTTTCTGGCTGCACGTCGCGTATTTGCCCGGCATGCACCTGGGCATGTTGGCCGGAGGACTGTTGGCTATCCCCAGCCTGCGCATATTGCGGCCGCATTGCGGGCGCTACCTGTGCTCGCTGTTTGCACAAAATGTGCTGTGCTCCGCCTGGATGCTGGTGGGCATGACCCTGGGGGCGCTGTGGCTGGTGCGGGTGCAGACCCAACCTACCGGGTCCACGGTCGCCGGCATGTTGGGCGGCATGTTTGTTGGCATGACCTGGGGCATGGTAGCCAGCGTGGGCTTGTACCGCCTGTTCTTCCAGCTGCGCCGGGCACACTCTGGCGGGTTCAGTACAGAGGACTGATATGGAAAACCTGGACGTGATGGTGCTGCGCACGCTGCGCGACTGGCGCGTTGCCGGAAAGCACGCGTTACTGGCAACGGTGGTGCGGACCTGGGGCTCCTCGCCGCGACCGGTCGGCTCCATCATGGCTTTGTGCGAGGACGGCGCGGTGGTCGGCTCGGTTTCCGGCGGCTGCATTGAGGACGACCTGATTCACCGCTTCGCCCAGGCCTATGCGCCCGGAACCGGACGCAGTCTGCCAAAAGGGCCTCCGGAATGGGTGAAGTACGGCATCAGCGCGGATGAGGCCCACCGCTTCGGTTTGCCCTGTGGCGGAACCCTGGAACTGCTGCTGGAATTTGATCCCGATGCACAAAGCCTGGCCAGCCTCGTTGCACAGCTCGATGCCGGCACCCTGGTGCAGCGCTCGGTCAGGCTGGCCGATGGGCACGCGCAAGTTCAAGCCTGCAGCGCGGCTGCCGATTGCCACGCCACGGACACCCACCTCGTGAATACCTTCGGTCCGGAGTTCCGGATGTTGCTCATCGGCGCCGGGCCTCTTACGGAATGCCTGGCCACCATGGCGATTTTTTGCGGTTTTGCGGTCACCGTCTGCGACCCGCGAGAGGAATACCGCGGCAGCTGGGCGCTGGGCGGTGTGACCATGCGCACCGAGATGCCGGACGACGTGGTGGTCGACATGCGGCCCGACCGCCGTACCTGCGTGGTGGCGCTCACCCACGACCCCAAACTCGACGACCTGGCACTGCTGGAGGCGCTGAAAACCGAGGCCTTTTACATCGGCGCGATCGGGTCGCGGCGCAACAACGAAGCGCGGCAACAACGCATGATCGAATACTTTGACGAGACCGCCGAATCGCTGCAACGCCTGCGCGGCCCGATTGGTCTGTACATCGCCAGCAAAACGCCGCCGGAAATCGCGGTGAGCATCATGGGCGAGATTTTGGCGGTGAAAAACGGCGTGGAGTTACCGCTGTCGATGCGCGTGGGGCCGGCCAAAGACGGACTTTCTGTGGCGGTGAACGACCCCGGCAGCATGGTCTGCGGTATCGGCTGACGGGGCGGCGGCATGCGCAATTTCATCGTCGCGCCACAGGACCTCACCGAGAGCGACGCGCTGCCGCATACGCTGCCGCCAGAAGGCTTTTTATGGCTGTCGTTCTCACGCCGTGAATTCGAAGTTCTGCAACACGAGGTGCAGGGCGTTCTGCAGTCGCTGTGCGGCGTGCAGCTGTATGAGTTGCACCTGGTCGACCTGCTGAACAACCAGCTGCCCTCGCATTTCGATTTCACATCCGACTATGACCTGGTGATCTTCCGGCGCCTGGCGCGTGGCAAAACCGAGACCGATATCAGCCAACCCGGCGAACTGCTGCACCGCGCCGGTGCGGCCGGCGGCCCGCCCATCCTGCGACGCATCGACACCAGCCCGGTGGCCTTTGTGGTGTTAGACCGGATCGTGTTGTCGGTGCATCCGGCCGACTGCGCCGTGCGTGACGCATTCGCCGCCAAGCTGCTGAACGCAGCACCCCTGGGGCCGGGACAAGCCAGCCACCGGCTGCCGGCGAATCCCGTCGACTTGATGCTGCGCATGCTCAATACCATCGTAGACGGCTACCTGGATTTACGCCGCGAACTGACGCGCCAGCTGGACCACTGGCAAAGCGAGTTGCTCAACCCGCGCACCCGTTTCAATAACTGGAGCGCCCTGCTCGATTCGCGCTTAACCCTGCATTACCTCGACGAGGTGTGTGAGGACCAACGTGCCACCATCCAGGATTGGCTTGAGGCGCTGGACACCTGGCAAGCTGACGACACCTTCCGGCCCAAAGACCTCGAGATGCTGCGGGTGCGCAGCCGCGATCTGCTGGAACACATTGAGCGCGTGGTCCACCACGTGGACCGGCTGGAGCGCAGCGCCGAAACGGCGGTGCAAATGCACTTCAACCTGCAAAGCAACCGCGCCAACGATGTGATGAAAACCCTGACTGCGGTGACGGCCATCTTTTTGCCGCTTAACCTGATCACCGGCTACTTCGGGATGAACTTTGAGGCCTTCCCCCTGCTCCATGGGGAGAACAGCCTGGTCTGGGCCAGCTTGTTCATGCTGTTGATTGCAGTGGTCCTGGCAGCGTATTTCTGGCGGCACCACTACTTCGGCAGCAGCCAGCAGCGTCGGCGCTGAAGGCCGGGTGGCGCTCAGCGCAGCAGAATGGCTTGATCCGGATGGTCGGCGGCAACGACGCCTGCAGCCCATGGCGCCAGGACGCGGGTATCGGCGCGCAAGACCTCTTCTTTGACCGCGAGGATGCGCGAGGGGTGCATCGAAAAATTGCGCAAACCCAAACCCAGCAGCAGGTGCGTCATTGCCACATCGCCGGCCATTTCACCGCACACGGCCACACCTTTGCCGCTTTTGCGCGCCTGGCTAATCGTCTCAGCCACCAGCCGCAACACCGCCGGGTGCAGTGGCTCGTAGAGATGGGCGACTGATTCGTCGGTACGGTCGACGGCCAGCGTGTACTGAATCAGGTCATTGGTTCCCAGCGACAGAAAGTCGAAATGCGCCAGGAAGGGCCGCAGATTCAGCGCTGCCGCCGGAATTTCAATCATGGCTCCGAGCTGTACCGGCCCGTAGGCCACACCGCGGCGATCCAGACTGGCGCGCGCGCGCGCCAGGTGCGCCAACGTCTGCTGGATCTGGGACTCGTGCGCCAGCATGGGCACCAGCAGATGCACCTGTCCGAACGCCGCGGCGCGCAGGATGGCACGTAGCTGCGTGGTGAACATGGCGGGCTCTGCCAGACTCCAGCGGATTGCGCGCAAACCCAGCGCGGGGTTGAGGTGGGCGTCATCGCGCTGTGAACCATCGAGCGGCTTGTCCGCGCCGATGTCGATGGTACGGATGGTGACTGGCAGGCCGTGCATGTCTTCCACGGCGCGGCGGTAGGCGGCAAATTGCTCCTCTTCGTCGGGCAGGTGCCCGTGGCGGCCCATGAATAAAAATTCGCTACGAAACAGACCGACGCCGACCGCGCCACAGGCCAAAGCCGCAGACACGTCTTGCGGTACTTCAATATTGGCCATGAGCTCGACCATCTGGCCGTCACGCGTCACCGCCGGCGTGTGCAGCAGGCGCGCAAGCCGCGCCCGTTCGGCCAGGTTCTGCGCCTGCTTGCGCTGGTATTCGGCGCGGATCGGCGGCGACGGGTCGACGATCACGAGCCCGGCGTCGCCATCAATGATGATCCAGTCGTCCTGGCGCACCAGCTGGCTGGCGCTGCGCGTGCCGACCACGGCCGGAATATCCAGACTGCGGGCGACGATGGCGGTGTGCGAGGTCTTTCCACCCACATCGGTCACAAAGCCGGAAAACGCGCTCTGTTTGAAGTGCAGCATGTCGGCGGGCGACAGGTCATGCGCGACGAGAATCAAATCCGCTTCGGCTGCTTCCGTATCGCTTTTGCGTGGTTTACGGCGGCGGTCCGGTCCGCCGGGCAGCACGGGGCTGGCGACTCCCTGCATGGCGCGCAGCACGCGCTCCACAATCTGCTCCAGATCCGCTTTTCGCTCCCGCAAATACGGATCTTCCATGTCGTCAAAATTGCGTGACAACACTTCCAGCTGCGCTGTCAGTGCCCATTCGGCGTTGTAAAAACGCTCGCTCACCCACTGCTTGACGCCCTCCACCAGCACTTCGTCTTTGAGCAGCATCAGGTGCACATCGAGCAAAGCGCGCAACTCCTGCGGCGTATCTTTGGGACCCATTTGCTGGATGCTGGCTTGCAAGCGGATGATTTCTTCAATCACTGCATTGCGGCCCGCGCGCAGGCGATCGATCTCTACCGCGACCTGCTCAGGCTCAACGAAATAGTGCGCCACGTCACGGCGGCTGGAGCCCACCAGCACGGCGCGGCCCATCACGACGCCGCGCGAAACCGATAAGCCGTGGATAGAAAAAGCCATGCGCTGCGTGTCCCGAACCTGCAGTCGGCCTTATTCGCCTTCGCCGAATTTATCGGCGATCAAGGCCAGCAAGGCCGAGAGGGCTGCGTCGGCGTCTGGCCCGATGGTCTCCACCTCCACCTCCGAGCCGATACCGGCGGCCAGCATCATCACGCCCATGATGCTTTTGCCATTGACGCGGCGCTCGCCCCGGGTGAGCCACACCTCGCTGGTAAAGCTGCCGGCCAACTTGGTCAGCTTGGCGGATGCCCGCGCATGCAAACCCAGTTTGTTGATGATGGTGGTGGTTGCAGTGGCCATAAAGAAGGTTGATGGTTCAGGCAGTGGGTTGGGTTTCGCTGGCCAGGGTCAGCTGCAACATACCCTGGGTACCACCGGCCAGCGCGCGCGCCACCAGGGTGTTCAAGGGTTCATCGCGGTAGTTGATGACACGCAGCAGCATGGGCAGGTTCACCCCGGCGAGCAAAACGGCAGGCGGAAGCGGCGCATCGGGATTGGAGATCGGCGCCTGGCGCGCCAGATTGCAGGGTGTGGCGCCCGCCACATCCACCAGAACCAGACATTCCTGCGCGGGCCATTGCGCACGCAAATCGGCAATGGCCTGGCAGATATCGGCGGGTGGGTCATCCGATGCAACATCAAGCGCCGCAATATCGGGCGCTGCATCAGGAAAGACATGCAAGGCGCAACTGCGTAAAGCACTGGCGAGTGGGGCGTGCGCGACCAGCAAAATTCCCACATTCATTCCTAAGCTCCTCGTATGGGCGCGAATTATGACTTCTTCGCCAGCAGAAAGTAGGTGTAGGCCAAAAGGCTGCAGACTCCCGATGCCGCCACCGCGCCCTGGTATGCGCCGTGCACGGAAAAGCCCGCAGCCAGCAGCGCATCGATCACCAAACCCAAGCCCCATTGCACGGTGAAAACACCGGAAAAAATCACCAGGTTGAAAGCCGACAAAGCCCGTCCGGCCAAGTGGGCGGGGAAAGCCAGCCCCACTGCGGGTTGCGACAAAGTCACCACCGACGCGCACACGCAGTAAGCCGTCCACATCCAGGCGCTGGATTGCCCGAAGGCCGGGCCACCGATCACAATGGCCAGCAAGACCAGCAAGCTGACCGGCAGCAAGCGCTGCATCAGCACATGGCTGGTCCAGCCCCGGCGCGCCAGCCAGGGCGTGGCCGCGCCCCAGGCTAAAAAGGCTGCCATCATGCCCACATTGAGCCAGAACATTCCGCTGGCCGCCTGCTCGGGCGTGTAGCCGGCCACGGCAGTCAGCCAGCGTGCGGCCCACAAGGTTTGCATGGCAACCATGCTGCCGTAGGCAAAAAAACCGAAGGGCGTCAAACTGCGGAAATAGGGGTGGCGAAAGACCGCTGCGTACGCGCCCGGACGCGGCCCCGGGACATCGTCCACCATGGCGGACACCACCGGCGCAGGCCAGGGCGGCACCACCCTGGCCACCGCTGTGATCGCCAACAGCAGCAATGCGGCCAATACCCCGAAGATGCCGCGCCAGCCCAACAGGGGCATCAACCATTGCACCGGCAAGGTTGAGGCGACAAAGCCGAGTGAGCCGGTCATCAGCATCCAGGAGCTGGCGCGCTGCTGGTTGTCGGGGCGGTACCAGCGGCGGTAGGCGGTCAAAGGAGCCATCAAACACGCGCTCAGGCCTACACCGCAGGCCACGCGGGCGGCGCACAGTGTCCAAAACGAATCGGCCGCAGCAAAACACAAACAACCGGTTACCGCAACCATCAAAAATGCCAGCAGAACCCGCTTGGGACCAAAGCGATCCAGCCAGGCACCCAGCGGCAACTGCGTCATCGAAAAGCCGAAAAAGTAGCCGCCGGACAGAAGTCCCAAATCCGAGGCGGTTAAGGTGAATTCCTGGACCAGCGTGGGTGCCAGCGTGGCCGTGATGGCCCGGATCAGCGCCGAGAAAAAATAAGCCGACGCGAAAGCCAGAAACAAGGGAATGGCCGACACCTTGTCCACATCGGTTGGCAGGGAGTCCGGCGCGCGGGCCAGGTCTGGACGCTCAGCCACAGATCAGCGCCACTGCAGGTCAGCCAACAAGGGCTCGGTCAGCGCAGCAGGTATTGCCTTGGCGTAGACGGCGAGGTGAAAAACAGAGCCCTTGTGCGCGACCCAGGCCAGGCTAGCCTGCACCGGACTGCCGTCGGGGTGGCGCCCGCTGGCGCGGGTCAGGCGCAGCGGCGGAGACTGGGGTCGTTGCGAGATGGTCAGCATCTCGCTTTGGCTGGCCTGCATTTGCGCCAGCGCGGCGCTGCGCCAGGCCTGCTCCAGATCCGCGGCGTCTATGCCGGCCGGTACCGTCACCTGGCTGATGGCAAACAAGGCGCCTTGGGCCTCGCAACCGGCCAT
Organism: Betaproteobacteria bacterium; assembly: GCA_009924455.1. GTDB lineage: Bacteria > Pseudomonadota > Gammaproteobacteria > Burkholderiales > Burkholderiaceae_C > Allorhodoferax. The sequence goes on along the minus strand of RFRO01000069.1, from coordinate 2,935 downwards.
CGACATGCGCACCTGAAACTGGCCCAGAACGACATCGCGCGCGGCGCGATCCGGCTTGCAAGGCAGCACGGTGCGCAGGCCTTCGAGCTCCACCGAGCGCCAGTCCAAGGCCGGGCTGCAGCCAACCAGCGCCAGCGCCAGCGCCAGGATTGGCATCGACCAGCCGGTGATCACCGGACCTCGACGCGGCTTGGCGCACAATCGTTGGGTAGGGTCACTGGAGGCTCTCACCCCCGCACTGTATTCGATGCCATTCACCAAACGCACAGCTTCGATCGCCCTTTCGCTGAGCCTCTTGCTTGCCCTTGCGCTGGCCGGTGGGCTATGGGGGAGCCTGCGCACAGACCATGCACCCGCCACACCTGTGGTTCTGCTGGATGGCAACACCCGCGCAGGCGCAGCTGTTGCAGGCCAGGTCACCCTGGTGAACTTCTGGGCGACAAGCTGCAGTGTGTGCATCGCCGAGATGCCGCAGATGGTGCAGCTGTTCAACACCTACCGCGGAAAGGGCTTTGCCACCGTGGCGGTGGCCATGGCCTACGATCCCCCAGCTTCGGTGATACGGTACAGCGAAAGCCGACAGATCCCCTTTGATGTGGTCATCGACAACACCGGTTCTGTGGCCCGGGCCTGGGGCGGTGTGGAAGCGACACCCACCAGCTTCCTGGTCAACCGGCAAGGCGTCATCGTTCAGCGCTTTGTGGGGGCACCGGATTTTGCGGAACTGGCCAAAAGCATAGAAAAGCTGCTCAGCGAGGGGTAACGCGGGACGAGCACCTGTTTGGCATTCCCGGGGCTGTGATACGCTTTTTCCCTCTGTTCATGGCCGCGGCCTTCCCTTTATGTGTCTGCAAGTGATTCACCGGTTTCCACGCAAACCCGCTCTATCGAGCTCCGCAGCGGGCTGGGGTGCGCGATGAACCCGTCATCTGCACCGGAGATTCTGGAGCCGCGTACGGCGCAGGAATGGGAACAGGCCCGCACCTTGCTCAACGAGTACCTGAAAAGCCTGCCGATCGACGGGGGATTCTTGAACATCGGCCAGGAAGTCGCTGCCCTGCCTGGTGAGTACGGCGCGGAACGCGGTGGGTTTTGGTTGGCGCGTCTGAACGGCATCTGGGCCGGTTGTTGTGCGCTGGCACCCTTAGACGGCACAGACTATGCGAACGCATGCGAGCTGCGCCGTCTGTATGTGCGCCCGGGCATGCGGAAAAACAATCTGGGCTTGGGCCTGACAGAGCACGCCTTGGACCGCGCCCGCCTGCACGGCTACAAACATGTGCTGCTCGATACGCTGAGCGACATGGAAGCTGCGCGGGCGCTGTACCAGGGGCTGGGCTTCAAAGAAATTCCGCCCTTTTACTTCAACCCCATCCCCGGCGCACATTACCTGATGGCCACGCTGTAGCCGCGCAAAAGGCGGCTAGCGGGGCACCGTGCTCAACCGCGGGCTTGCGCCAGCAAGGTCGCTGCGTCGCTGACCTCGAACTTGCCGGGGGCTTCGGCATTGAGGTGGGCTACTTTGCCATTTTTCACCAACATCGAATAGCGGTCGCTGCGCAGGCCCATACCGCGTGCGGTCAAATCCAGCGTCAAACCGGTCGCCTTGGCGAAATCGGCGCTGCCGTCGGCCAACATCCGGACCTTGCCGTTGGTCTTTTGGTCACGGGCCCAGGCGCCCATTACAAACGCGTCGTTCACGCTGATGCACCAAATCTCGTCCACACCAGCCGCTGTAAAGGCAGCGGCATGCTCCACGTAGCCGGGCACATGCTTGGCCGAGCAGGTGGGCGTGAAAGCGCCAGGCAACGCAAAAATGGCAATCGTCTTGCCAGCAACGGCTTTGGCCACGTCAACTGCGTTGGGGCCGATGCTGCAGCCTTCGCCTTCGACTTCTGAATATTCATACAAGGTGCAATGGGGAATGGTGTCACCGACTTTGATCATGATGGCTCCTCAAAATAGCTAGGGGAATAAATGGAAAACGGCCCACATGGTGAGCCGTTTCAGGAAAAAAGGCGTTGAGCGCCTCGAATAAGCCTATACCGCGCTAGCCTTTTCGACCAAACGGGTTGCCACCCAATTTTTGGTCTTGGATATCGGGCGGCTTTCGGTGATTTCGATCACGTCACCGGCTTTGTACTGGCCGGCTTCGTCATGGGCGTGGTACTTGCTCGATTTGCCGACAATTTTGCCGTACAACTCGTGCTTGACGCGGCGCTCGATCAGCACGGTGACTGTCTTGGAGCGCTTGTCGCTGACCACCTTGCCGATCAAGGTGCGCTTGAGTGATTTCTTGGCTTCCGTCACGGTTGCTCCTTATTTCGAGGTGGTTGCACCGCGTTGCTTTTGCACAAGAATGGTCTTGGCGCGGGCAACGGCACGCCGCGCCAGGCGCAGCGAAGTGGTGTTGGTGATTTGTTGCGTGGCTTTTTGCATGCGCAGCCCGAAATGGGCGCGTTGCAAGGCCTTCACTTCTTCCTGCAATGCAGGAATGTCTTTTTGGCGGAGTTCAGCGGCGTTCATAAGAGTCTCCTGGCGGTTACTGGCCGATCATGCGGGCCACGAACGTGGTGCGCAAAGGCAGCTTAGCGGCAGCCAGGCGGAAGGCTTCACGCGCCAACGCTTCGGGCACGCCCACGATTTCAAACACGATTTTTCCGGGTTGGATTTCAGCCACGTAGTACTCGGGGTTTCCTTTACCGTTACCCATACGCACCTCAGCGGGCTTTTGGGAAATCGGCTTGTCGGGGAACACGCGAATCCAGATACGGCCGCCACGCTTGACGTGACGCGAAATGGCACGGCGGGCGGACTCAATCTGGCGCGCAGTCAAACGACCACGGTCCGTGCATTTGAGACCGAAGTCACCAAAGGCCACCGAGCTGCCACGGGTGGCAACGCCGGTATTGCGGCCTTTTTGCTCTTTGCGGTA
>RFRO01000068.1 GCA_009924455.1 Betaproteobacteria bacterium | reverse complement strand
CACGGCACCGGGTGCGGGCGCTGTGGGCGGGGATTTCTTGAAGAAGCTGAACATGCAGTCGTTTATAGAATGGTTCATTCTATGAAACCCCGGTCCGGCCCATGAGCAAAGCGTTTACCAAAGAGAGCGAGGCCGATGGGGACGAGGACTTGCCGCTGGCAGCCCTGCCGGCCGGGGGCAAAAACTACATCACTCCCGCAGGCTACGCCGCCTTGCGCCGCGAGCTGCTGGATTTGATCGACAACGAGCGCCCCCAAATCGTCGACGTGGTGCATTGGGCGGCCAGCAACGGTGACCGTTCGGAGAACGGCGATTACTTGTATGGCAAAAAGCGTCTGCGTGAAATTGACCGGCGCATCCGCTTCCTGACCAAGCGCCTGGAGATCGCCGAGATCGCCGAACCCAGCCTGCACTTTGGCAGCGACCAGGTGTTTTTTGGCGCCACCGTGACCTATGCCGATGCGGCGGGCTTGGCGCGCAGCGTGCGAATCGTGGGGATTGATGAGGCCGATTCAGCGCAAGGGGAAGTCAGCTGGGTCTCGCCGATTGCGCGCACCTTGCTCAAAGCCCGCGAGGGGGATGAGCTCACACTGATGACGCCGCAGGGCCCGGTGGTGATTGAGGTGTTGGAGGTCCGTTACCCCGCGCCGCCGCAGCCTGCTGTCTAAACGTCGGCGTGGCCCAGGCGGCGGGCGTGCAACATCCACGGCGCGCGGCGCAGGCTGCGTAGCACGGCATCCCAGTGTGCGGTGTCGCGCACCGCAACCACCATGCGCATATCTTTGGCATCCTGGGCGCTGTTTTCACCCATGTCGATGTGCACGATGTCGGCACCGGCTGCGGTCAGCGCCGCCGCCACTTTGCCCAATACGCCGCTGACGTTTTTCACGGTCAGGCCCATGCCGATCTCAAAGTGGCGGACCGGCTCGTCACCCCATTCAACTTCGCTGAAGCGTTCGCCGTCTTTTTGCTCCAGCTTGCGGCTCACGGCGCAGTCTTTGGTATGGATGATCAAGCCTTCGCCACGGCCCATATAGCCTTTGATCGCGTCACCCGGGACCGGGCGGCAGCAGGTGGCGAACTGCACCGAGGCGTTTTCGCTCCCGTCCAGCGTGATCATGCCCAAAGCGCCACCACTGCCCGGGCCAAACCGCTCCTGGCTGAGCAGCACGGCGTCGGGCCGCTGCCCGGACTCCACCAGCAGCGGAACAAAGCGTTTGGCCACCATGGTCGCCAGGCGCTTGCCAATGCCGATATCGGTGAGCAATTCGGCGCGGGATTTGTTGCCGGAGAAGCGCAAGAGCTTGTCCCACAGCTGCCGGTTTTCCTTGGCCGGGGGCAGGGCTTCAAAGCCTTCGCTGCGCAAGGCTTGCGTCAGCAATTGCTCGCCCAGGGCTTGCGATTCGGATTGGGCCAGGGTTTTCAGGTGCTGGCGGATTTTGGAGCGGGCCCGCCCGGTGCGCACAAAACCCAGCCAGGCCGGGTCCGGCTGCGCGGTGGGCTCGGTGCCGACTTCCACCACGTCGCCGTTTTTGAGTTCGGTGCGCAGCGGCTTGGCTTCCTGGTTGATGCGCGCAGACACCGCCCGTTCGCCCACCCGGCTGTGGATGGCGTAGGCGAAGTCCACCACCGTGGCCCCGCGTGGCAGCGCCAGAATTTGGCCCTTGGGCGTGAAGACGTACACGGCATCGGGGAATAAATCGCCCTTGACGTGGTCCCAGAACTCGGCGGCATCGCGGGTTTCGTCCTGGATGTCCAAGAGCGACTGCAGCCACTGCGTGCCCAGGCTCTCGTTCGCGCCGGGTTGCGGGTTGCTGGATTTGTAGAGCCAGTGCGCGGCCACACCGGATTCGGCCACCAGGTGCATGGCGTCGGTGCGGAACTGGAATTCCACATTCAGGCTGGACGGACCGACCAGCGTCGTGTGCAGCGACTGGTAACCATTGACTTTGGGAATGGCGATGTAGTCTTTGAATTTGCCCGGCACCGGTTTGAACAATTGGTGCAGCAAACCCAAAGCGGTGTAGCAGGCCACGGTGTCTTCCACGATCACCCGGAAGCCGTAAATATCGGTCACCTGCGCAAAGCTCAGGTGTTTGTTATCCATCTTGCGGTAAATGGAATAGAGCGATTTTTCACGCCCTGCGATGCGCACCTTCATGCCGGCGCGCTGGAACACCGCTTCGACTTCGGACTGCACCTTCTGCACCAGATCGCGGCGGCGGCTGCGCGCGCGGGTGACCGCTTTGCTGATAACCGCGTGCCGCCAGGGCAGCAGATAGCGGAAGCACAGTTCTTCGAGTTCGCGGTAGGTTCGGTTCAGGCCCAGCCGGTGGGCAATCGGGGCGTAAATGTCCAGGGTTTCTTGCGCGATACGCTTCCACTTGGAGCGCGGCATCTCGGCCATGGTGCGCATGTTGTGGGAACGGTCGGCCAGCTTGATCAGGATCACGCGCACGTCGCGCGCCATGGCCAGCAGCATCTTGCGGAAGGACTCGGCCTGGGTTTCTTCGCGGCTGTTGAATTGCAGGCGGTCCAGCTTGGTCAGGCCATCCACCAGCTCGGCCACCGGCGAGCCGAAGCGCTCAATCAGCTCGGATTTGCTAATGCCACAGTCTTCCATGGCGTCGTGCAGCAGCGCGGCCATGAGCGCCTGGGCATCGAGGTTCCAATCGGCACATTGGGTGGCGACCGCAATCGGGTGGGTGATGTAGGGCGTGCCGTCTTTGCGCAGCTGCCCCAGGTGCACCTCGTCGGCAAAGCGGTAGGCCAGACGCACCTGCTCGAGATCGGCGGCAGACAGGTAGCCGAGTGCGGACATCAGCCCGCTGAAACTCGCCGCGACCGCGTTGGTGGCGGCGCTGGCAAGCTGGTCGGGAGAGTTCGGTTTGCCCATGCGTCTACTGTAGCGCGAACCCCGGGTCACAGCTTGCGCCCGGCCCGGGCGAAAAAAAAGCACCGCGAACGGTGCTTTGGCTGGAGTCTGAAAAACTCAGAGTGGTACTTTTTTCAGCATTTCAATGCCGATTTTGCCTGCTGCAATTTCGCGCAGCGCGGTGACTGCCGGCTTGTTTTTGCTGTCAATCTTGGCCGTGTGGCCTTGGCTGAGCATGCGGGCGCGGTACGTGGCGGCCAGCACCAGCTGGAAACGGTTGGGGATGTGCTCGAGGCAATCTTCGACAGTGATACGGGCCATGGGATTCTTTCGTCAGGAGATGTTGAGTGCCGAGAAGGTCGTCGCTTTGGCGCGCCGTTGGGCTTCAAACCGCAGTCTCTGCGCATGCACTATCGATTTCAGGTCGAACAATGCGGCGTCAAATAACTGGTTGATTATAACGAAGTCGAATTCCTGGACGTGCGCGACCTCCAAAGCGGCGTTGTGCATGCGCACTTCGATGGTCTGCGCTGCGTCCTCGCCCCGCCGCTCCAGTCGGGCGCGCAGTTCATCCCAACTGGGGGGCAAAATGAAAATGCTGACCGCGTTGGCAAAGGTTTTCTTGATTTGGGTAGCGCCCTGGTAGTCAATTTCCAGCACCACGTCTTCGCCTTGCTGCATGCGCTCGGCAATGGCTGCCTTGGACGTGCCGTAGCGGTGCTGGTGCACATGGGCCCACTCGACGAAGGCATCGGCCTGGACCATGGCGTCAAATTGCGCGTCAGACACAAAGAAGTATTCCCGTCCGTCTTTTTCCTGTCCACGCGGCGCCCGCGTGGTGTGCGATACCGAGGGGTGCACTTGTGCGTCGAGCTCCTGGAGCGCCCGCACCAGGCTGGATTTGCCCGCTCCGCTGGGCGCGGCGACGATGAATAAATTTCCCGGGTAGTCCATGCTGGGGCTCCTCAAGGCCATGCCTTATTCAATGTTTTGTACTTGCTCGCGCATTTGCTCGATCAGGACTTTCATATCCACCGCGATGCGGGTGAGCTCCAGCGCCGCTGACTTCGAGCCCAAGGTGTTGGCCTCGCGGTGTAGCTCCTGGATCAGGAACTCCAGCCGTTTACCGACTTCGCCGCCGCGCGTGAGCAAGTGCGCAATTTCTTCCAGGTGCGAATTCAGCCGGGTGATTTCCTCGGCTACATCGATGCGGATGGCAAATGCGGTGGCTTCAGCCAAAGCGCGGTCATGCGCAGCCTCTGGCGCCACGCCACCTTCGCCCAAGGCCATGGCCTCTTTCCAGCGCTCCAAAAAGCGCTTTCGCTGTTGCTCAACCAGCTGGGGCACCAGCGGTTGCGCCTGCGCGGCCAGGGCGTGCAGGTCGTGCACCCGGCTTTGCAGCATGTCGGCCAGACGCGCGCCTTCACGGGCCCGCGCATCAGCCAATGCGCGCAAAGCCTCTTGCGCCAGACCCAGCACCTCAGCGCTCCAATCGCGGTGACCGGATTGTTCGTTGCTTGCCATGCGGACCACATCGGCCACGCTCAGCGCGGTGGCCTGGGGCATCCATTTGGTGATGCGGGCCTGCACCAGCACCAGCCGCTGCAGCAGTTTGTCGGACGGTTCGGCAACGCCACCGGTGTGAGATGACTCCAGCGAGAGCCGCAGCTCCACCTTGCCGCGTTTGAGCTGCGCGCCCACTGCATCACGCAGCGCAGGTTCGAGCTGGCGCAGGTCTTCGGGCAGGCGCAGCGAGAGGTCTAAAAAGCGGCTGTTCACACAGCGTATTTCCAGCCCGAGTTGGGCGCCACCCGCGGGCTCAAGGCCTGTCGCATCGGCCTGTGCGTCCACGGTACGCTGCGCACTTGCGTATCCGGTCATACTGTAAACTGGCACGTCGTTTTCCTTCCCCTTTGGGTGACGCCGAGAATACCTTGGTTTACCCCGCACACTTCCCCTACCGGCTGCCCGGAGCCCTCCATGCACCAGCCCGCACCCCTTGCGCCCGGCACGCTCGTGCAGGGATACCGGATCGTGCGCAACCTGGCGGTCGGTGGATTCAGCATCGTGTACCTGGCGACCAACGCGCGATCGCAGCAGGTGGCGATCAAAGAGTACCTGCCTGCCACCTTGTCCAGCCGCGTCAGCGGCACCACACACACCCAAACCACCCCCGACAAATTGCGGCTGTACCGCTTGGGCTTGCAAAGCTTTTTCCACGAAGGGCGGGCGCTGGCCGAAATCTCGCACCCCGGGGTCAGCAGCGTGCTGGACTTTTTTGCTGCCAACGGCACCGTTTACATGGTGATGAATTTTTTGCAAGGCAGCAGCCTGCAGGATTTCATTGTCAGCGCCCGGCAGCAGGGCGGCTCGGGCAACCTGGGCGAGGCCACGATTTGCTCGCTGTTCCTGGAGTTCTTTGCTGCGGTGCGTGTCGTGCACCAGCGCAAGCTGCTGCACCTGGACCTCAAGCCCGGCAATATCTTCATCACCAGCGACGACCGCGTGGTGCTGATTGACTTCGGGGCGGCACGGCACGCGCTGGATCCGGAGGCGATGGCGCTGCGCCCCATGTACACGCCGGGTTTTGCCGCGCCCGAGTTGTATGTGCGAGGCACGCCGCTGGGGCCGTGGACCGATGTCTATTCCTTGGGTGCCTGTCTGTATTCCTGCATGCGCGGCTACCCGCCCATGGATGTGCCCACGCGGCGTAATACCGATAACCTGGCCGCGCATCTGGAGCGCCTGCGCGGCGTGTATTCGGACGCTTTGCTGGCCTTGGTCGGGCGCTGCCTGTCTCTGGAGCCTGCGCGGCGTCCGCAATCGGTGCTGGAATTGCAGAAGTCCCTGCCCTACGGCCTTGCGCAGGCACAATAAGCCATGACATTTTCGGTGGCCCATACCAGCCGCATCGGCGGGCGCGACCTCAACGAGGACCGGAGCGCCTATTGCTACACCTCCCAATCGGTGTTGCTGCTGGTCGCCGACGGCCTGGGCGGATATCCGCTGGGCGAAGTGGCGGCGCAAATGGCCGTGGACTGCATGGTGGCCTGCTTCAGGCGCCACGCCACACCGCGTCTGGCCGATGGCACAGCATTTCTCACGCGCGCTTTTTTGACGGCCCATTACGAGATCCTGCGCTATGCGGTGGTGCGCTCCATGGCCGCGCCGCCGCGCACCACTTTGGTGGCCGCGCTGGTGCAGGACGGGCAGGTGCAATGGGCGCACTGCGGCGATTCACGGCTTTACTGGGTGCGTGACGATGCCGTGCGTGCGCGTACCGTGGACCATGCCGGACCCGACCGGCGACACACCGGGCAGACCGACGTGCCGCAGCGCCAAGTTTTGTACACCTGCGTGGGTGCGCCCACACTCCCACGTATCGATGTCTCGGAGCCTGCCGCACTGGAGCCGGGTGACAAGCTGCTGCTGTGCAGCGACGGCTTGTGGGGCCCTTTGAGTGATATGGAAATCGCCCGCGGCATCGCGCACTTGCCGCCGCATGCGGCCACCGAGACCCTGGTCCAGCGGGCCTATCGGAAGGCCGGCGCCCGCAGCGACAATCTGACTGCGCTGGCCTTGGAGTGGCAGCCCGCGCAAAAGTCGATTGATGACGCGCAGACCGGGCTTGACGACACCAGCGGTTGGGTCTGCGAACCGGCGCAGTCCGATATCCCGGAGCCGCCCACCGATATGGACGAGAACGAATTGATTGCCGCCATCACCGCACTGCGCGGCACCTTTGGCCCACCCGTGGGTCGCATACCGGCAGCCACACCCGAATGATTTTTTAGTGAACTGAGAACCTTGATGACCATCGCTTCCCGTATCCACCGCGGCCCGGACGCTTTGCGCCCGGTCACCATCACCCGTGCTTACACCGCGCATGCCGAAGGTTCGGTGTTGATCGCTTTTGGCGGCACCAAAGTGTTGTGCACCGCCTCGGTCGAGGAACGCGTGCCGCCGCACAAGCGCGGCAGCGGCGAGGGTTGGGTCACTGCGGAGTACGGCATGCTGCCGCGCTCCACCCACACCCGCAGCGACCGCGAGGCCGCCAAAGGCAAGCAAAGCGGACGCACCCAGGAAATCCAGCGCCTGATCGGCCGCTCCATGCGCGCGGTGTTTGATTTGCAGCTGCTTGGCGAGCGCACGATTGCGCTGGACTGCGACGTGATCCAGGCCGACGGTGGCACCCGCACCGCCGCGATCACGGGCGCCTTTGTTGCCGCGCAAGACGCAGTGAGCTGGCTTTTGCGCCAGGGCAAGATCACGCAGTCGCCGATCAAAGAGGCGGTGGCTGCGATTTCCGTGGGCATTGTGCAGGGCGTGCCGCTGCTGGATCTGGAATACACCGAAGACTCGGCGTGCGATACCGACATGAATGTGGTCATGACCGGGGCCGGACATTTTGTGGAAGTGCAGGGCACCGCCGAGGGTGCGGCCTTCACGCGCGCCGAGATGCAAGCGCTGCTGGACCTCGCTGACAAAGGCATTTCAGAACTGCTGGCTTTGCAGCAAGCCGCGCTGGTACAGCCTGTGTAATGTCCGGTATGCAACTGGTTCTGGCTTCCAACAACCAGGGCAAGCTCGGCGAGTTGCAGGATCTGTTCGCGCCGCTGGGCGTGCAACTGCTTGCCCAGGGTACTTTGGGCGTGCCCGAGTCACCCGAACCCTACCGTACCTTTGTGGAAAACGCACTCGCCAAGGCGCGCAACGCGGCACACCACACCGGCTTGCCGGCGCTGGCCGACGACGCCGGTTTGTGCGTGCACGCCTTCGGCGGACTCCCCGGCGTGGACACGGCTTTTTACGCCACGCAATTCGGCTACCCCAAAGGCGATGACCACAACGTCACAGCCCTGCTGGAGCAGATGCACAACCAAACTGACCGCCGCGCTGCGCTGGTCAGCACCCTGGTGGCTTTGCGTAGCGCCGACGACCCTGAGCCGCTGATTGCGGTGGGCCGCGCCGCCGGCGAAATCACCCGCGAGCGCGTGGGCAGCAACGGCTTTGGGTTCGACCCGGTTTTGTGGATTCCCGCATTCGGCAAAACCTTTGCGCAACTGGACCCCGCTGTCAAAAACGCGCACAGCCACCGGGGCCGCGCCGCGCAGCTGATGCTGGCCATGATGCGCGAGCGCTGGTTCGCATGATTCCCGTCCTGGCGCAGGCGGATGCTGACCTGGGTCCGGCGCCGGTTGTAGACCTTGCCACCCTGATGCGCCCGGGCACCTTGCAACTACAAGGCCTGCCGCCGCTGTCTTTGTATGTGCACATTCCCTGGTGTTTGCGCAAGTGCCCATACTGCGATTTCAACTCGCACGCGCACACGGCCGGCAATGTGCCGCAAGCGGCCTACACGCAGGCGCTGATGGCCGACCTGGAAGCCGCGCTGCCGCTGATCTGGGGCCGGGTGGTGCACAGCGTGTTCATCGGCGGCGGCACGCCCAGCCTGTTTGATCCATCCACCATCGCCGCGTTGATCGGCGACATCCGCGCCCGCCTGCGCCTGGCGCCGGATTGCGAAATCACGATGGAGGCCAACCCCGGAACCTTTGAGAAGGCGCGTTTCCGGGACTTTGCGGGCGCCGGAGTGACCCGCCTGTCGATTGGCGTGCAGAGTTTCCATGATGGGCATTTGCAGGCGCTGGGGCGGGTGCATGACCGCGCGCAATCGCTGGCGGCCGTGGAGGAGGCCGCGCAGGCTTTTTCCACTTTCAATCTGGACCTGATGTACGCCTTGCCCGGCCAGACGCTGGACGCGCTGCAGGCCGATCTGGCCACCGCGCTGTCTTTCGCGCCGCCGCACTTGTCAATCTACCAGCTGACGCTGGAGCCCAACACCTATTTCGTCACCCATCCGCCAGTCCTCCCCGGTGACGACGCGGCCTACGACATGCTGGACCACATCAGCGCAGCGGCCCAAGCGGCGGGGCTGGAGCGCTATGAAGTCTCCGCCTACGCCCGCGCCGGTCACGCCTGCTGGCACAACCGCAACTACTGGGAGTTCGGTGATTACCTGGGCATTGGCGCGGGCGCGCACAGCAAACTCAGCTTCCCCCACCGCGTGCTCCGCCAGGTGCGCGCCCGCGACCCGGCGCTGTACATGCAGCGCGCACAGACGGGCGGCGGCAGCGCCGCCGTGACGCAAAGCCATGAAGTCAGCCGCGCCGATCTCCCGTTTGAATTCATGCTCAACGCGCTGCGTTTGAAAGACGGTTTCGCGCTGGCCTTGTTCAGCGAGCGAACCGGTTTGCCGCTGAGCGCGATTGATACCGGTTTGCGCGCGGCGCAAGCGCGCGGGCTGTTAGAGGCTGATCGGGTGCACGCGCGCCCCACGCCGCGTGGCTTTGATTTCTTGAATGATTTGCACAGCCTTTTCCTGCCCTGACGCCTTCGCTGGTGTGGCTCAGGTAAAGGCCTGCAAGACATGGGCGACGTTCACGCCCACAGCCTCTACCGCGTAGCCGCCTTCGAACACGATGACAGTTGGTAGCCCAAGGTGTGCGATGCGTTCACCCATGCGCAGGTAATCGTCGCTGTGCAGTTTGAAGCCCGAGATCGGGTCTTGCGCAAACGTGTCCACACCCAGCGACATAACCAGCGCCTGTGCCCCGTAGCGGGTGATGGCGCTCAGCGCGGTGTCCAGCGCCTGTGACCAGGTGGCGTAGTCCGCACCGCGCGCCAGCGGCAGATTCAGGTTCGCATCCAGACCAGGCCCCACGCCGCGCTCATCTGCATGCCCGAGGTAGAAGGGGTATTCGGTGCGCGGGTCGCCATGGATGCTGGCAAAAAAAACATCGGCCCGGTCGTAAAAAATCGATTGCGTTCCATTGCCATGGTGGTAGTCCACATCCAGCACCGCAACCCGATCCAGCCCCTGATCGCGCAGGTGTTGCGCGGCCAATGCCGCGTTGTTGATGAAGCAATAGCCACCGAAATACCCGGCGCCGGCATGGTGTCCTGGCGGTCGCGTCAGCGCAAACGCGGCCCGCTGACCACCCAGCACCGAGGCGGCTGCGCTGAGCGCGCAATCGGCGCCGTTGCGCGCGGCCTGCCAGGTGCCTGCGGTCAGGGGCGTTCCCGCATCAAAACAATACAAGCCCAGACGGGCCGAAAAGTTGGTGGGTTCCAGATCGCTGCGGCCGTCAGCGCCGGGCCATACGCTGGGCAGCACATCGCGCTTGGCGTTGTCGGGGTCAAGGGCCAGCCACTGCGTCCATGCGGATTGCAAAAAGTCCAGGTACCGCGGACTGTGGATGCGGGCCAGCGTGCTGTCATCGAAAGCCTGCGGCTCCAGAACCACGCCGAGCTTTCTGCTTTGCAATTCGGCCAGCACCAAATCCGCGCGCGCAGGAACTTCAAAGCAGGGCACCAAGGCGCCGCGGAACATCTCGAATTGCCCGGCATGGGCAGCGTGGTGGGAGTTGTAGAAGGTTTGCATGTGACGGTTTTTGCGTTCATTGTGCCGCCACAGGCCCAGCCCATAATCAGCGCCCATGGAAATCATCACCACGCTTCTGGACTTTATTCTTCACGTGGACCAGCATCTGGAGCTGTTCGTGCAGAACTACGGCGTCTGGGTGTATGCGCTGTTGTTCGCGATTGTGTTCATCGAGACCGGTGTGGTGGTCATGCCTTTTTTGCCCGGTGATTCGCTGCTGTTTGTGGCGGGTGCCATGTGCGGTATCGGTTTGATGGATTACGCAGTCCTGGTTCCTCTGCTGTTTGTGGCGGCGGTGCTGGGCAACCAGTCCAACTACGCGATTGGCCGCGCCATCGGGCCGCGCGTCTTCCAGTGGGAAGATTCGCGTTGGTTCAACCGCCGCGCCTTTGACCAGGCGCACGCGTTTTACGAGAAATACGGCGGCATCACCATCGTCGCGGCGCGCTTCATGCCATTTGTGCGCACCTTTGCGCCTTTTGTTGCCGGCGTGGCACAGATGACCCGGCGCAAGTTCACGTTTTTCGACGTAACCGGCGGCGCGTTGTGGGTCGGCGGCATCGTGACCATCGGCTACTTTTTCGGGAACATTCCCTGGGTCAAAACCCATCTCGACACAATCATCTGGGCCATGATTGTCGGCCCAGGCTTGCTGGTGCTGCTGGGCTCCTGGCGCGCGCGGCGGCGGCGGTCTGACGCTGTCTAAGACATCGTGCGCTTGCGCGCCAGCGGCGGGTTCTTTGCAAAGTAGCCCAGCAAGCCGCGCATCAGCGCGTCGGCAAACTGGGTTTGAAACGCTTCGCTGGTGAGTTTGGCTTCTTCGGCCGGGTTGCTGATGAAGGCAGCCTCGACCAGCACGCTGGGAATATCGTGCGCTTTCAGCACCGCAAACGACGCCTGCTCCACCTGCCCTTTGTGCAATTTGCCCACGCGTGCGACCTCGCGCAGCAGCGTGCTGCCCAGCTTGAGGCTGTCCACAATTTGCGCCGTGGTACTCATGTCCAGCAGCGCGCTCTGGATTTCGGCACTCTTGGCCTTGATGTTGATGCCGCCGATTTGGTCGGCTTTGTTCTCCTTATCGGCCATCCACCGGGCCGCGCTACTCGATGCACCGCCCTGGCTGAGCGCAAAGATGCTGGCGCCTTGCGGGTCCGGGGTGAAGAAAGCATCGGCATGCAGGCTGACCAGCAAGTCAGCCTGCACGCGCTGTGCTTTTTGTACGCGCATGTGCAGGGGTACGAAGTAGTCCGCCTCACGTGTCATGAATGCCCGCATGGGCATGCCTTTGACGCTGCTGCTGTTGATGCGCTCGCGCAGCAGGAAGGCGAGCTGCAGTACTACGTCTTTCTCCTGCGTACCGCCGGGTCCGATCG
>RFRO01000067.1 GCA_009924455.1 Betaproteobacteria bacterium | reverse complement strand
CGCGCAAAGACAGCGTGGTGCAGCAGAACAACGACGGCATCCTGTATCTGTTCAAGAAGAACAAGATCAGCTTCTTCCACGGCTTGGGCAGCCTGGCTGCGCCCGTGGACGGCGTGCACCAGGTCACGGTCAGCGGCGCGACAGAAGCAACTTTGAGCGCCCCGCAGGTCATCATCGCCACCGGCTCCAGCGCCCGCGCGCTGCCCGGGACGCCGTTTGACGAGGTCAACGTGCTGTCCAACGACGGCGCGCTGCGCGTGGGCGCGGTGCCTAAAAAGCTGGCGCTCATCGGCTCGGGCGTGATTGGCCTGGAGATGGGCTCGGTTTGGCGTCGCCTGGGCGCGGACGTCACCATCCTGGAAGGTCTGCCGACTTTCCTGGGCGCGGTGGACCAGCAGATCGCCAAAGAAGCCAAAAAAGCGTTTGACAAACAGGGCCTGAAGATCGAGCTGGGCGTGAAAGTCGGCGAAATCAAAGTCGCCAAGAAGGGCGTGTCGGTGGCCTACACCAACGCCAAGGGCGAGGCGCAGACTCTGGACGCTGACAAGCTCATCGTCTCGATCGGCCGGGTGCCGAACACCGCTGGTTTGAATGCCGCTGCTGTAGGCCTGGCGCTGGACGAGCGCGGCGCGGTGGTGGTGGACGCCGACTGCAAAACCAACGTCCCCGGCATCTGGGCCGTGGGCGACGTGGTGCGCGGCCCCATGCTGGCGCACAAGGCGGAAGAGGAGGGCGTGGCGGTGGCCGAGCGCATCGCCGGGCAGCACGGGCACGTCAACTTCAACACCATCCCCTGGGTCATTTACACCAGCCCCGAGATTGCCTGGGTTGGCCGCACCGAGCAGCAACTCAAGGCGGACGGCGTGGCCTACAAGGCCGGCACCTTTCCCTTCCTGGCCAATGGCCGCGCCCGCGCCCTGGGCGACACCACCGGCATGGTCAAGTTCCTGGCCGACGCGACGACCGACGAGATTTTGGGCGTGCACATCGTCGGCACGCAAGCCAGCGAGCTGATCGCCGAAGCCGTGGTCGCCATGGAGTTCCGCGCCAGCAGCGAAGACATTGCCCGCATCTGCCACGCGCATCCGTCGCTGTCTGAGGCGACCAAAGAGGCGGCGCTGGCGGTGGATAAGCGGACGTTGAACTTTTAAGGTCCACGCCCTGCGCAAAAAGCCCGCTTCGGCGGGCTTTTTTTACGCATGTCTGGGGCTTCAGACTGGGCTAAAGCCGTATTCCCCAACAAAACGGATCTAACGGATCCAGCACCAGCCGCGATTCAGCACTGACATATGCCCGCCCGCGCACGGTGGGGATGATCTGGCCGTCAACCAATTCATAGCTGACGGCGAAGCGGCTACCGATGACGCTAGCTTGCTGCCATACCGCGCCGGGGGCCAGCAAGCCGTCTGCTGCCAGGCAGGCGACTTTGGCGCAGGTGCCGGTGCCGCAGGGCGAGCGGTCGTAGGCGTCGCCGGGGCAGAGCACGAAGTTGCGGCTGTCAGCGCCCTGGTCGTCGGGGCCGAAGAGTTCGATGTGGTCAATCTCTGCGCCGTCTTCACCGGTGACGCCTTGTGCGGCCAAGGCGCGGCGCAGGGCGACGGTGTAGGCGGTGAGGGCGCCCAGGTTGTCGCTGGCCACGCGCAGACCATGGTCGCTGCACAAGAAAAACCAGTTGCCGCCCCATGCGACGTCGCCGTGCGCCATACCAAAGCCGGGCACCGTGACTGCCACCTGCCGCAGGTGGCGTCGGGCGGGGACGTTGCGCACGCTGACCGAGCCGTCGGGGTGCAGCATGGCGTGTACCGTGCCAACCGGGGTTTCAATCGCGTGGGTGCCCTCGGCGATGCGCCCCAGGTGCGCCAAGGAAGCCACCAGACCAATCGTGCCGTGGCCGCACATCCCTAAGTAGCCGGTGTTGTTGAAAAAGATCACCCCTGCGGCGTTGGCCGGGTCAACCGGCTGGCAGAGCAGGGCGCCGACGACCACGTCGCTGCCGCGTGGCTCCAGGACGGTGGCCGCGCGCCATGCATCGTGCTGGGTACGCAAAATGTCCAGCCGCTGCGCCATGCTGCCGCTGCCCAGATCGGGAAAGCCGTCCAACACCAGGCGGGTGGGCTCGCCGCCGGTGTGGGAGTCGATGACGTGGATTTTGTGCATGCGCCGTTAGCGCACGCAGTAAAAATGGATTTGCTGTCCGCGTACTTCGTCGGTTTTGCGAACAGGCGAGGGGTTGGGAAGATCAGGGGCGTAAACCAAGTTGTCGCGCAGCGCCCAAATGTCATTGCGCAGGGTGATGCCGCCATTCCAATCACCGAGTGCGTTGACGTATTCCAGCTCTTCGACAGTCGGCAAACGGCCACTCATTTGCTTGCATACGCGCTCGGCGGATGGGGTGTCGGGGGTGTGGGCGAAGGCGGCGCCGGGCGCGCCCAAGACCTCCAGGCCGTTTTTGCCCATGGTCACTTTGGAGGGGAACTTGGTGCGCTGAAAGTACTCAAAAATTTGCCCGGCCAGAGCGTGCATGACCGATTGCGGGAGTCCCTGGCCTTGGAAGCTGTACGTTTCGCCGTCTTTGTCTTCCAGGTGCAAGGTCACCAAGACATTACCTGTGCAACCGGGACCGAATGAGTAGGTTCCCCAAAATATGCCCTGCAGTTCCTTGACCATTTTGTCGTCGAGGTAACCCTGGCGCTTCTGGTCGCGCACGGTGCGCACCAGTTGGGTGAGCTGCAGCGGGTTGAAGAAACTCAGCTTGCGTTGCGCGGGCTGCACGTCACGGTAGTATCCGTCTAACGCCGCCTTAAAGCTGCCTTCCAACAAAACGTCCATGCCCAGACCCGAGGCGGCGCGCGCGCGGTTGAGGTTTTCCATTTCATCGATGGCCTGGACGATGCCGATGGCGTAGACGTCCTGGGCGCCTTCGCGCATCAACGCGATCACGTTGCTCAACAAGGTCTGCGACTGGGAGTTTTTGCTTTTGCTGTAAGCCTCTTGGTACTGGCAGAGATCTTTGCCGCGCACAAACGGAATGGTTGGCCAAATCTGCATGGCGTGCTGGCGCTCGGCCAGCGCAATTGCTGGCGCGATCAGCAGACCAATGAAAAAAACAATCCAGCGGTTCACGTTCTTGGGCATAACGGGTTTCCTGGCTGTGGCAGCCGGTTATTACTTATTCGGCAAAGTGTACCGGTGTGGGTAACGCGGGGCTCTGTGTTAAGTCAAAGCTTTGGCCGCTGAAGCCCTTCGCTGAGTGCCTATATCACTTTATACGATGTATATTATGTGAATATAAATACGCGGGGGCGTCAACTGCAAAAGCAAATCCACCCCCGCTACTCAATGCCTGCGCCCGTCCAACGGGCCCCACAGCACCATCGCATCACGGCCTTGGACGGAAAGATCGACCTGCGCGCCAAACGGCAGCAGCACTTTGGTGGCCACGTGGCCGAACGGCAGGCCGGTGAAAATCGGTGCGGTCGTC
The DNA here is from genome assembly GCA_009924455.1 of Betaproteobacteria bacterium. Taxonomy (GTDB): domain Bacteria; phylum Pseudomonadota; class Gammaproteobacteria; order Burkholderiales; family Burkholderiaceae_C; genus Allorhodoferax. The sequence continues at coordinate 8,493 of RFRO01000067.1, read as the reverse complement.
TGGCTGCGCAACCAGTCGACGACGGTGGAAAACTTGAAGCCTTTGTCGTATCCACTCACAAGCTTGTAGTTGGTGAATTGGCCCAGCAAAACCGCCTTTTGTCGACCGAGGACGCCCGCATGCAGGAGCTGCGTCAGCATGCGCTCAATCCGGTACGGGTGCTCGCCCACGTCTTCCAGAAACAAAATACCGCCCTTGATAGACGGAAAGTAAGGCGTTCCGAGCAGGCCGCACAGGACTGCCAAATTGCCGCCCCACAAACGTCCCGATGTCTCCCAGCCGTTCTGACGCGCTTCGGAGGCGGGAAGACGCCAGCCGGTGCCCTCGCCTTGGCCCAGCAGCAAATCCTCAAAGCAGGCCTGCATGATCTCGTCGGGCCCATCCGGGTTGCCAAAGTCCGCCACCACGTCGGGGCCCTGCCAGGTCACCGCGCCGGTCTTGGCGTAGACCGCCGCCTGGAAGGCCGTGAAATCACTTAAACCCACCCAGCGGGTGCCGTGCGCCGCTGAATGGGCAATCGCCTCATAGGGCAGATCTGCCAAAAGGCGTGTCAGCCCGTAGCCGCCGCGCGCAATCATGGCCACGTCGGCGTGGCTCGCGGCTGCCCGGCCGATGGCGGCTAGCCGTGTGGCGTCGTCGCCGGCAAAGCGCATTTGGCTGGTCAGGGCCGCTTCGTCGACTGTTACCGCGTACCCCATACCCTTCAGCTGCTTGACGCCGCGCCGGAACGCGGCCTTGTCACGGACCGCGCTGGACGGGGAATAAATGTATATATCGTGCATATTTATCCAATAGACTTCGCGTGATTTATCCGGTTTACAACAGGTTGCACGCCCGCAACTGGGCGAACGCCCGGGGCCCTGCGCGATGACCGCGGTCTGGGAACGGCGCATCATAGGCACGCGCGGGCTCCATCGGCGCTATCGGTATCTGCAATACCTGGAACCCCAGCGTCAACCCCACGATCGCGCCCTCTTCCGGGACCACGAGCACCAACTTGTCGACGCGGAGTTGCGCCACGAACTCCCGTAGCACACGCTGGTGGAAATCGAGCGTGTGGAATGCGTCCTTTTTGGGTTTGTCGCTTTTCCCGAAGCCAACCAGGTCAGGCGCTAGGACCCGATGCCCTGCTCTGGTCCACGCGGGAATGTGTTCACGGAAGGCATAACTCCAGTCGGCTTCGCCGTGCAGACACAGGTAGGTGAGGCCTGATGGGCTTACGCCGGGGTCCGGCGGCACATCGAGGTAATGCATGCGCAGCCCGTCCAATGCGGGAAGCGCATCCAGGTACTGCGCAGGCCATGGGTAGTCGGGAAGCGAGGAAAAGCAGGATTCCGGCGTGCGCAGCGCATCCTCGCGCACAGGCTGGGCGTTCAAGCGCCGAGGTTTGAAAAACGATTGCAACGCCAGCGTCGCCTCGGCGGCCAGCACCCCGCCCTGCACCTCGGTCTGGTGGTTGAGCCGGGCGTCGGCGAACAGATCAACAACCGAGCCCGCCGCTCCGGTACGCGGGTCCGTCGCGCCGAAAATGACGCGCTTGAGCCGCGCGTGCAGCATGGCACCGCTGCACATCGCGCACGGTTCCAGGGTGACAAACAATTCACATCCATCGAGGCGGTAGTTGCCAAGGGCGGCTGCGGCTGCACGCAAGGCCAGAACTTCCGCGTGGGCGCTGGGGTCGTGGCTGGCAATCGGCGCGTTGCGGCCGCTGGCGATCAGTTGCCCGTCTTTGACGACCACAGCCCCTACCGGAACCTCCCCTTCCTGCGCGGCCAGGTCCGCCTGGTTGAGCGCCAGGCGCATCCAGTGCGAATCGGCGTAGCCGATATCGGTCACGCTGAGGCGACTCCCAGCCCCAGCTTGCGCATCCAATGGGCCAGGCCCTGCTCGCCCGGGCCGCCTGCGTCGTACATCTCCAGCATGCGGGCATGGGCCTCTGGACGATGCTGATTGACTTTCAGTTTGCACATTAATTCTTTGATTTCTAAAGAGAATGCGACAATTCCACGCAGCATTCTCTCGGTGTAGTCGTGGCTCAGACCCCGCCACTGGTCGGCGTAGGCGGGTTCATGATCGGCAATCAGTTGTTTCAGCAAGGCATCTTTGGCGGGTTCGCCTTCCAACACACGCGCCTGCACTCTGCAATGCACCGCGATGTAGTTCCAGGTAGGAACCCGGGCTAAATCGGGGTACACCTTGGGCGACATATAGGCGTGCGGCCCCATGAAGGTGACCACCGCTTGCGGCCGCTCGCGCAGGAACTTCCAATGCGGGTTACCCATGGCGCAGTGCCCGAGCAAGACGCCGTGCGCGCCTTCGCCCTCCCCCGGTTCCCAATGCAGCGGCAGATGCGTCACGAATGGGCAAGCGTCATCGTCAACCGAGATCAGACTGGCGAAGGGATGCGAGCGCATGATGGTTTGCGCCAGCGTCGGGTCGGTGGACTGGAACTGCGAGGGAAGGTAGATCGACATGGGGGGGCCAACGGTGCGCGGGTCATGGTATCCGATGGACAGGTGCTTCCCACGGGTGGCGAGGTCGGGCAAATGCGGGAAAATCGTCCGGTGACGCCCAAAACCCGATTAGCCCAAGCCGTTGCGCTCCATCAGCAGGGGCAACTGGCGCAAGCGAAAGCGATATACACCAGCCTGCTGGAAGATGACAGCGCCCATGCCGATGCCTGGCATCTCCTTGGCATGGTGGCCTACCAGGAAAAGAACTACACGCTGGCATCGGATTTGATCCAAAAGGCCATTGCCATCAATCCGGGTATGGCCGGCTATTACTCCAACCACGGTTTGGTCTTGCGTGAACTGGGTCAATTTGAAATGGCTTTGGCGAGTTACGAAAAATCGCTGTCAATCCGGCCAGGTGTGGCTGAAACCTACAACAACCAGGGCATTCTTTACGCCGGAGCGCAACGATACAAAGAAGCGATTGATTGCTATGACCGGGCGATTGCGGCCAAGCCGGACTATGCGGCGGCCCATTACAACCGGGGCAACGCTTTGTTTCAGATTAGGCAGTTGCCGGCAGCCATCGCCAGTTACGACAAGGCCATTCGCTTGAAGCCGGACTACCACCAGGCCTTCGATAACCGGGGCATCGCATTCAAAGAGACAGCGCAGTATGCGAAGGCCTTAGCTGACCATGACCAGGCCATCCGTATCAAGTCTGACTACGTCGAAGCCCATTACAACCGAGCCCTGGTCTTATGTGATCTGAAAGACCTGGAATCGGCGGAAGTCAGTTTTCGACAGGCGCTCTCGCTGAATGCTGGATACCCATTTTTGGTGGGTGCGCACCTCCATAACGCGATGCAAATCTGCAGCTGGCAGGGTTTGAGCGCCAGTCTGCAGTCTTTGCGAGACCAGGTGCGCGGTACGCTGCCGGCAGCCAGTCCGTTTGTCGTGACCGGTGTGCTGGATGACCCGGCGCTACACCGCGAAGTGGCCCAGATTTACATACAAAAGCGGTTCCCGCAAAACGAGGCCATGGGGACGATCAAGCCCAGTACGGCGGGTCAGAAAATGCGAATCGGTTATTTCTCGGCGGACTTTCGAAACCATGCGATTGCCTATCTGGTTGCTGAAATGCTCGAAAAGCATGACAAAAATTCCTTCGAGATTTACGCTTTCAAACTCAACCCCGGGCCGCCCGATGAAACCAGCGCACGCATATTTGCCGCGGTGACCCAGGTCATTGATGTGAGCGACAAGAGCGACCGCAATGCCGCGCAGCTTTCACGGGCCCTGAACATCGACATCGCTATCGACCTGGGCGGCCATACCGTCGATTCACGCACCGGCATTTTTGCGCACCGCTGCGCGCCCGTTCAAGTCAATTTCCTGGGATTCCCGGGCACCCTGGGCGCCTCGTATTACGACTATGTCATTGCGGATGCAACCGTCATTCCTGAAGACCAACGGCAGCACTACGTGGAGAAAGTGGCGTATCTGCCGCACTGTTATCAGCCCAATGACGGGCAGCGCGCAATTTCGCAACGTGTTTTTTCTCGCAGCGAAGTGGGTTTACCCGACGACGGATTTGTTTTTTGCTGCTTTAACAATGCCTACAAGATATTGCCCGCCACCTTTGACGGGTGGATGCGCATTCTGCAAGCCGTGGAAGGCAGCGTCCTCTGGCTGCTGGACCACAACCCGGTGGCTACGCGCAACCTCCAACGGGAAGCCCAGTACCGAGGCATTGACGCCAATCGGCTTATTTTTGCGCCGCGAATGCCACTGGCGGAGCACCTGGCGCGGCATCGCTTGGCGGATTTGTTCATCGACACCCTGCCCTACAACGCCCACACCACCGCCAGTGACGCCTTGTGGGCGGGGCTGCCGGTGCTGACCTGCATGGGCGTTTCCTTCGCCGCACGGGTTGCCGGCAGTTTGCTGCGGACGATTGGCCTGCCCGAATTGATCACCGATACGCAAGCAGAGTTCGAAGCGCGGGCGATTCGGTTGGCCAAGGACCCGTCGTCCGTCAAGGCGATTCGGGCCAAACTCTTGATTCAACGGGAGACCAGTCCGTTGTTCGATGCCCCGCTATTCGCCCGCCATATCGAGGCCGCTTACCGGACTATGCAAACCCGCCATCAGTCCGGCTTGCCGCCGGATCATTTCTCCGTAGCAGGATGAGCGGCGCATGACGTTCCTCCGCCTGTTGTTTGCAGCGCTGGCTGGCTGTTTGGTTTGGTGCAGCACCGCCCTCGCCGCTCCGGATGAAGAAGCCCTATGCAAGCCGCGCGGCTATCCGGTCGGTACAGCCAGGAACTGGTTTTTCGATGAATGCGTACGCGTTGGTTCCTTCACCCACCAGGCTGAAATTCCGGGTATCTTTTTTGGTTCGGTCAACGCCATGCAACCCGCTGCCATGCCGTTGGTTTTAGGCAAGGCGGATATAGAGCCGCCCTACCGTTGGAGTGTGGGAGGCCAGCCCGGGCTAACGGTCGACGACTATCTGAACCGCCAACGCGTAATGGCCTTGCTGGTGATCAAGGACGGCGTGATCCAAGTCGAGCGCTACCAGTACGACCGTACCGCGGACCACCGCTTTCTGTCCAATTCCATGGCCAAAACCGTGACTGCCCTGGCCATTGGTTTGGCCCACCGTGAGGGGCGTATCCGGTCTTTGGACGACCGAGCGGAAACCTATGCGCCCAAGCTGGCTGGCACGCTGTACGGAGACACCACAGTCCGGAACTTGTTGCGCATGGCCTCAGGCGCCAAGTTCGAGGAGATCTACAACGGAAAAGACGATCTGGCGCGCTACGGTGCGGCGTCTGCGCGCGACGGCGCAGCGGGCGGCGCCAAGGTCATCACCGAGCGCCTGTATCCGCAGGGCACCGTCTTCAACTACGCCAGCGCGGAGACCGATATGTTGGCCTTGGTGCTGCAAGGCGCTACCGGCCAAACCCTGAGCAGTTACCTGCAAACGCGTTTGTGGGAACCAATGGGTGCGCAGAGCGCCGGGCTGTGGCGAACCGATTCCACCGGCTTGGAGCGCGCCAGCGGCAACTTCAACGCCACCGCACGCGACTACGCGCGCCTTGGGGTACTGCTCGCCAACGATGGCCGGCGCTCGGACCGGCCCGATCTGGGCGAAATTATTCCAAGAGACTTTTTACTCGAAGCCACCGATTGGAACCAACATCCGCCCGCATTTGCCCCCAAGAAAGCAACGCCTTATTACGGTTACGGCTACCAGGTATGGACCTTCCCGGGTGTACAGCGCCGCTTCGCACTTCTGGGCGTGTACGGGCAGGCCATTTTTGTTGACCCCTCGCAAAAATTGGTCTTGGTGCACTTGGCTGCCAATGCCACGGCCAAAGCCGGACAGACCAGTATGGGTCGAGAGCTAGGGGCATTGTGGTACGGGCTCGTCAGCCATTACGGGGCTTGGTAGGACGGCCCGCTGTACGGCGCAGTGGCGCGCGCTATTCCCACTCAATGGTCGCCGGCGGCTTACTCGACACATCGTAGGTCACGCGGTTAATCCCGCGCACCTCGTTGATGATGCGCCCCGACACTTTCTTGAGCAGCGCATATGGCAACTCGGCCCAATCGGCGGTCATGAAGTCGCTGGTTTGGACGGCGCGCAGGGCAACCACGTAGTCATAGGTACGGCCGTCGCCCATCACGCCCACGCTTTTGACCGGCAGGAACACGGCGAAGGCCTGGCTGGTGAGTTCGTACCAGTTTTTACCGGTCGCGTCATCGCGGAAATTGCGTAGCTCTTCGATGAAGATCGCATCGGCCCGGCGCAGCAGGTCGGCATATTCCTTTTTGACTTCACCCAGAATACGCACCCCCAGGCCAGGACCGGGGAAGGGGTGGCGGTAGACCATGCTGTGCGGCAAGCCCAGCGCCACGCCGAGCGCGCGCACTTCGTCTTTGAACAAATCGCGCAGCGGCTCCAGCAGTTTCAGCCCTAGCTGTTCCGGCAGCCCGCCCACGTTGTGGTGGCTCTTGATGGTGACGGCCTTTTTGCTTTTGGCGCCGCCCGACTCGATCACATCGGGGTAAATCGTGCCCTGGGCGAGGAAGCTGGCCCCTTTGTGTCCACTGTTGCCGGCTTTGAGTTTTGCGGCTTCGGACTTGAAGACGTCCACAAACAGCCCGCCAATGATCTTGCGCTTGGCTTCGGGTTCGGACACGCCTGCGAGTTTGCCCAGGAACAGTTCGGCGGCATCAACCCGGATCACCTTGGCGTGCAGCTTGCCCACAAACATCTCCATGACCGCGTCGCCCTCGTCCAGGCGCAGCAAGCCGTGGTCAACAAAAACGCAGGTCAATTGGTCGCCAATGGCGCGTTGGATCAGCGCCGCCGCCACCGAGGAATCCACACCGCCGGATAGGCCCAAGATGACTTCCTCGTCGCCCACCTGCGCGCGAATCTGTGCCACCGCCTCCGAGATGTAATCCCCCATCACCCAGTCCGCTTTGCTGCCGCAGATATCGAGCACGAAGCGCTCCAGGATGGCCGCGCCGCGTTGGGTGTGGGTGACTTCCGGATGAAACTGCACGCCGTAAAAACGCCGCTCTTCGTCGGCCATGCCGGCAATGGGGCAGCTGTCGGTGCTGGCCATCAGCTTGAAGCCGTGGGGTAGTTCGGTCACCTTGTCGCCGTGGCTCATCCACACCTGCAACATGCCGTGGCCCATGGGCGTGGCGTAGTCTTGAATGCCGCTCAGCAATTGTGTGTGGCCGTGGGCGCGCACATCGGCGTGGCCGAATTCGCGCTTGTGGCTCGGCGCTACTTGGCCGCCTAACTGCACTGCCATGGTGAACATCCCATAGCAGATGCCGAGCACTGGAATGCCTAATTCGTAGACCACCTTCGGCGCGCGCAAATCTTCTTCTTCATAGGTGCTGGCGTGGCTGCCCGAGAGGATGATGCCCTTCAGATTGCCATCGCGGGCATAGGCGCGCACCCAGTCGTCGCTCACATCGCAGGGGTGTACCTCGCAATACACATGTGCCTCACGCACACGGCGCGCGATCAATTGGGTGACCTGTGAACCGAAGTCGAGGATCAGAATTTTGTGGTGGGACATCAGTTCAATGGGCGTTTTCAGTCAGCGCGGTAATTGGGTGCTTCTTTGGTGATTTGCACATCGTGCACATGGCTTTCGCGGATACCGGCGGAGGTGATCTCCACAAACTCCGCCTTGTCCTGCATGTCCTGGATGGTGGCGCATCCGCAGTAGCCCATGCTGGCGCGGATGCCACCGGCCATCTGGAAAATGATGGAAACCATCGAACCCTTGTAGGGAACGCGGCCCTCGATGCCCTCGGGCACCAGCTTGTCGGCGTTGGGGTTGCCGGTGCTGGACTCCTGGAAGTAGCGGTCCGCGCTGCCTTGCTGCATGGCACCGATGCTGCCCATACCCCGGTAACTTTTGTAGCTGCGGCCCTGGTAGAGCACGATTTCGCCCGGCGCCTCTTCGGTGCCCGCAAACACGCCCCCCATCATCACGCTGGACGCCCCAGCGGCAATGGCCTTGGCCACATCGCCGCTGTAGCGCACACCGCCGTCGGCAATCAGCGGAACGCCGGTTCCACGCAAAGCGGTGGCCACGCTGTCGACCGCCATGATCTGCGGAACACCCACGCCAGCCACGATCCGGGTCGTGCAGATCGAGCCCGGACCGATGCCGACTTTGACCGCGTCTGCGCCCGCCTCCACCAGCGCCCGCGCCGCCGCGCCGGTGGCGATATTGCCGCCCACCACATCAACATGCGGATAGTTTTGTTTCACCCAGCGCACCCGGTCGATCACGCCCTTGCTGTGACCGTGCGCAGTGTCGACCACGATGGCGTCCACACCGGCCCGCACTAGCGCCTCTACGCGCTCTTCGGTACCCTCGCCCACACCGACCGCCGCGCCCACGCGTAGCTTGCCTTGGGCATCGCGGGCGGCGTTGGGGAAACTGGTTTGTTTGGTGATGTCTTTGACGGTGATCAGGCCTTTGAGCTCAAAGGC
>RFRO01000066.1 GCA_009924455.1 Betaproteobacteria bacterium | reverse complement strand
GTGGCCTGTCCACTTTCAACGATTGATATGTCGATCGCCGATGGGCGGGGCATTCCGATTGAGGAGCGGGATGCGAGCGAAGTTACCGGTTTCCGCGAGGCTCAATGGGCAGCACAGGGTGTGAAGGTACGGAACCCCGCCTTTGATGTCACCCCCGCAGAACTGGTTACCGCACTGATCACGGAGAAAGGGGTCGTGCTTGCACCTGACCGGAACAAATTGCGGGCCTTATTTGCCGAATAAATTACTCTTTACGCGGCGCTTCGCTGCTGCTCCAAGCGGTACGGCGGCAACCCGCTGAGCATGCGCCGCCCGTAGGCCTGGGTCAGCAAGCGCTTGTCGTAGCAGACGACTTCGGCGCGGTCGGATTCGGTGCGTATGGCCCGGCCTGTCCATTGCAGGAGCTTGATGCCGGTGGCCGGTACCACCAGTTCGTTGAACGGATCACGTCCCAGGCGGCGCAGCCACTCGGCGCGCGCTTCGTCCACCGGGTCGCTGGGCGGCGTGAAGGGCAGTTTGGCGATGAAAACCGTCTCGCACAAAGCCCCCGGCAAGTCCAGGCCTTCGCCAAAAGACTGCAGCCCAAACAGCACCGACGGCAGCCCGGCCTCTACCCGGGCGCAGTGCGCCGCCAGCAGCCGGGTGCGTGACAAGGTGCCTTGCACCAGCACCACGTCGAGCAGCACGCCGGGCAGGGCGTCGGTGGCGGCGCGCATCTGCGACTTGGAGGTGAACAAGACCAAGGCGCCGCGCTCCACCCGGGCCAAATCCTCTAGCAACAGCGCCACCATTTCAGCCGTGTAAACAGCAGCGTTTTTGGGGTCGGCCACGGTTTGCGCCACGCGCAGAGTGCCTTGCGTGGCGTAGTCGAAGGGGCTGCTGACCTCCAGCGCGCTGGCCTGCGGGTTGTGGCGCAGGCCGGCTTCCTGCAAAAAATAGTCAAAGCTGCCGCAGCTGGTGAGGGACGCGGATGTCAACACCGCGCCGCGCACCTGGCTCCATAAAAACTGCCGTAGCAAATCGCCGGGCACGATAGGACAGGCGTGCGCGCTCAATCGCAAAAAGTCGCCGTCGGTGGTGCACGCCAGCCATTTCGCCAGCGGCTGCTCGCCATGCTCCAGCAGCAGTTGTGCGGTATCAAACGCGCTGGCCAGTTTGGGTGCCAACGGCCCTAAGCGGGCGTAGAGCTGCGCACATTGCAGCGCGCGGCTGGGGTCTTCTTTGGACAGGGTCTTGACCTCCTGGCCCAGGGCGTCGAGTGCCTTTTGCAGACCGGCTGCCTGCGCGGCCATCTGGCTGACCGGCTCGTGCAGGGCATCGGGCAGAACGCCATGGGCAAAGCGCAGCGTGCCGTCTTTCCCGCCGGTACTGGCGTGCACCAGTTCCAGCACCATGCGCGCCAGGGTGTTGAAGACGCCTTTGAGTTGGCTGGCCACGGTGGCCGGGTCTTCGCTTAACTCCAGCTCCAAGGCCTTGGCCACTTCCTTCATCGCTTTGGGCAGTTGGTCCAGCCAGCGCAGATTGCCCAGGTCGACGGCGCTGCTGAACTGGTCCAGCGCAACAGCAGGCAGGTGGTGCGCCTCGTCAAAAATGACCAGGCAGTTATCCAGATCGGGCAGCGTCTTGGTGCCCAGCGAAGCCAGCACCAGATCGTGGTTGGCCACGATCACCTGCGCTTGCGCCAGCGCGTTGCGGGCCTGGTAGTAGCTGCAGCTGTTGAAGCTGGGACATTGGCGCACGGTGCAGCTGTGGCGCTCAGCCGCCACCGGCCCCCAGTCTTCGGGCTGCGGGCTTTGGGCCAGGGTGTCGCGGTCGCCATCCCAGCCGGCAGCGAGCTGTGTGGCCATGTGCTCATACAGCCGGGTGCGCCGTTCTTCCCGGGCTTCGCGCGAGGCGCTGCCCAGCGCCTGCGCCGGAAAATCTTCTTCAAACAAGTCGTCTTCCGCGCTGCCCACGCCCACCAGCCGCTCCAGCTTCACCTTGCACACATAGCGCCCGCGCCCTTTGGCCAGCGCGTACACAAAGGGCTCGTCCATGGTCTGCGCCAGCGCCGGGAGGTCCTTTTGCATGAGCTGTTCTTGCAGCGCCACGGTGGCGGTCGAGATGATGACCCGCGTCTTGCGCGCCAAGGCCAGCGCGACGGCCGTGCTGGCGTAAGCCGCAGATTTACCCACGCCAGTGCCCGCTTGCACCACCGCAATCGCTTGCGTCGGGTTGTCGCATTCACCCAGATCGGCGCGGGACAGCGTGTCGGCGATGCGCTGCGCCATGGCCTGCTGACCGGCGCGCGGCGTGAAGGCGGCACTGCGCTGAACCATGGTGTCAAAAGCCCGCATGGCGTGTTGGGCCAGCGCGGCGCTGGCGGGCGTGTGTGCGGGCGTTGTGTCGGCGCTCATGCGGGGCCGTCCGCGAACGCTTGCGCCGTGTATTGGGCCTGAACTTCAGCCAAGGGTTTGAGTGTTTGCAGGCTCTCAAAGCGCTGCGCCTTCCCGCTGATAGGGTCTGTGAATGCGATGGCACGGGCCAGCAATTGCAGCGGGCGGGCATAGTCGGGCGCGGCCTCGGGTGTGAGCACCGGGTAGATGCCGTCTCCCGCAATCGGCAGGCCGAGTGCCGCCATGTGCACGCGCAACTGGTGGCGGTGCCCGGTGTGAGGCCGCAGCGCGTAGCGGGCCCATTCGCCGGATACGTCCAGCGGAGCGATCTCGGTCCAGCTGTTGGGTTCGCCATCCAATTCGGTTTGCTGCATGAAGTGTGGTGCGCTGCCGATGCGGCTGCGTCGCGTCAGCGGCCAAGGCAAGTCCGGGTTCCAGGGAGCGATGGCTTCGTAATACTTGTCCACCGCGTGGTCCCTGAACAGCGCGTGGTAGACGTTGCGGGTGGCCGGGTTGGCGCTGAACAAGACCAGCCCGGCGGTGTCGCGGTCTATGCGGTGGATTGGCACCAACCCATCCAAGCCCAATCGGTGTTTGAGGCGCACCAGCAAGGTATCGTGCAGGTATTTGCCGGAGGGGATGACCGGTAAAAAATGCGGCTTGTCGGCGACCAGCAGATTCGCGTCCCGGTACAGCACGGTTTCTTGCAGCGGAATCGGTGCTTCCGATTCAATGGCACGGAAATAGTGGATGCGCGCGCCGGGGCAAAAGGGCGCGTCGGGCGCCAATGCTGTTCCATCCGCGTCATACACGCTGCCATTGGCCATGCGCTGCGCCCAGACGCCGCGTCCGATATGCGTGAAGCGGGCGCTCAAAAAATCCAAGAGGCTGGACCATGCCGGATCGCAGACCGCAGGCAAAACCACGCTGCTGGGGCCTACGCCCAGGCGCGTTGCAGGTGCCAGATTCATCGCCGGACGCAGACCACGTCCCACACGCCGTGGCCGAGTTTGAGCCCGCGGTTTTCGAACTTGGTCAGCGGCCGGTAGGCCGGTTTGGGCGCGTAACCGGCCAGTTTCGGGTGTGCGCTGCGCGCCGGGTTGTGCAGCAGCGGCTCGGCTTCCAGCACGTCCAGAATCTGCTCGGCATACGGTTGCCAGTCGGTGGCGCAATGCAAGTAGCCGCCGGGTTTGAGGCGTTGCGCCAGCTTGGCTACCAGCGGCGCTTGGATCAAGCGGCGCTTGTTGTGCTTGGTTTTGTGCCAAGGGTCGGGAAAAAAGATGTGCACGCCGTCCAGGCTGGCCGGTGCCAGCATGTTGTCGATCACTTCCACCGCGTCATGCGCGCAGATGCGGATGTTCTCCAGCCCCATCTCGCCGATGCGCTTGAGCAGCGCGCCCACTCCGGCCGCATGCACCTCGCAACACAGAAAGTGCGTATCCGGCAAGGTCTGCGCAATCTGCGCACTGGCCTCGCCCATGCCGAAGCCGATTTCCAGGACCAGCGGTGCCTGTGGCTCGGGCCACAGGGCGCGCACATCTGTGATTGCGGCTTGGTAGGGGAGCAGAAATTTCGGCCCCAGTTGTTCCATGGCCCGGGTCTGGCCGGCGGTGCTGCGACCGGCGCGCAGCACATAGCTTTTGACGGTGCGCAGATAGGGAATGGTGGCGAGATCGGGAATGGGGGGTGGCATGCGAACGCAATCAGAGTGGCGCGGGATTTTAGGTGGCGCTGCGCCAGGGCCACGCTGCAGTCCATGCCGCCAGCGCGTCGCCAATCGTGCCACCGTGTTCCGGCAATCCCAGCACATCGGCAGCGGCGTTCAGTGCGGCAAGCGGCGCGCGGATGTCGATGGGCTGGGCGCCGTTTTGTTTGGAGAGTTTTTCGCCATTGCGCCCCATCACCAGCGGCGTGTGCAGGTATTGCGGCGCTGGCAGGCCCAGCGCGTCCTGCAGCCAGCGCTGGCGCGCAGTGTTATCGGCCAGGTCTTCGCCACGCACCACGTGGCTAATGCCCTGGGCCGCGTCGTCTACCACAACGGCCAACTGGTACGTGAACAGGCCATCCGCGCGGCGCAGCACGAAGTCGCCGACCTGCGTGTGCAAGTCCTGTGTTTGCGCGCCTAAGCGGCGGTCCTGCCAGTGCAACAGCGGCGGCGCATGCTGCGTGCGCATGCGCCAGGCGGCGAGTCCGGTGCCGTGCAGGCCGTCGCGGCAGGTGCCGGGGTACACGCGCTCGCCGTTGCGGGGCCGCGCGATGCCGCGCGCCGCATTGGCAACATCGATCGCGCTGCGCGAGCAGCCGCAGGGATAAGCCAACCCGGCGGCAACAAGGGATGCGAGCGCTTGCTCGTACCAAGCGGCGCGCTCGCTTTGCCACAGGGGCGCTTCATCGGGTACGAGGCCACAGGCCGCCAGTTGCGTCAGGATGACCTCGTCTGCGCCGGGTACGCAGCGTGGCGTGTCGATGTCTTCGATGCGCACCAGCCAGCGTCCGCCGTGGGCACGGGCATCGAGCCAACTGGCCAATGCCGCCACCAGCGAACCCGCGTGCAGCGCGCCGGTGGGCGAGGGCGCAAACCGCCCGGTGTAGCCGCCCATGCGGGTTCAGCCTTTGACGATGGCCAGCGCCAGCTCCAAGCCTGAAATGAACGCATCCTCCACCCGGTGGCCTATGCACCAATCGCCGCAGACGCCGATGCCGCGTTCGGCCTTCCAGAGGTGGCTGCGCCCTAAGGGTTTGTCGGTCTTGGCGTAGAGCCAGCGGTGCGCGTCCACATGCGCCGGTTCGGCGCGGATGCCGGTGATCTCAGCAAAGGCGCGCAGCATCTTGGCCTGGACACGCTGCGGGCTGTCCTGGATGTGTTCGGCCGACCAGTCGGCGCTGGCCTGCACGGTCCAGCGCTCCACGGTGCTGCGTCCGGGCTTGCTGGATTCGCGGGCCAGCCAGGCAATGCGGTGGTGGGTGCTGCGCGCCGCGTTCCAGTGCGGCCCCAGCGTGGTCAGGCCCGGCTGCACCGCTTGCGGGAAAGCCAGCATCAGCGTCCAGCAGGGGAGCACAGTGACCTTGTTGATCGACTTCGCCAGCGATCCGCCGTGGGGCATGGATTGCAGCAGCACCTGTGCCTGCGGATGCGGAATGGCCAGTACCACAGCATCAAACGCGCCGTGGACGGCTACACCGGCGCTGCCGCCTTCGGTGCGCAACTGCCACTGGTGTTTGTTCAGGGTGTCGCGCTCAATCCGGTCCACCCGGGTTTCCAGGTGGATGTGCTCGGCAATCGGCGCGGCCCAGGCCTTGGCCAGTGCGTTCATGCCCGGCTTGGCGACCCAATGCGACTCGCGGTGGTCCAGCGCGGCGGCGGCCACCATGCCGTGGGCGTCGAGCACCCGCACCGTGGTGGCGCTCCAGGGGCGGCACACGCCGGGGGCGGTTTCAATCGCCTGCGCGAAGCGCGGGTCGCGCACCGTGAAGTACTGCGCGCCGTGGTCAAAGGTGCCAAAGGGGCTGTTGCGGGTGGACATGCGTCCGCCCACGCCCCGGCTTTTTTCAAACACCGTGACGCGGTGACCGGCTTGAACCAGGGTGCGGGCGCAGCTGATGCCCGCAATGCCTGCGCCAACGATGGCGATGTGTTTGGACTGTGTCATGTGCGCGTCTCCGTGGGGCCTTGAAGCCTGTTGCTGTTCTTGTGGCCCACTGTACACCCGCCGGGCGCCGTCACGGTTTGCCCCTATGCTCGGATCGCCGATTCGCCAGACCCACCCCTAACTGCTATGCCTCTGACCCGACCCAACGATTTTTCTCTCTGCGTCTATTGCGGCTCGCGCATGGGTGCGCAGCCCGCGTTTGCGGCTTCCGCCACCCAAGTCGGCCAATGGATTGGCCGCCACGGCTGGCAGATGGTGTACGGCGGTGGCAAGGTCGGCTTGATGGGCATCGCCGCCGACGCCACGCTGGCCGCAGGTGGCACAGTCTTCGGCGTGATCCCGCAGAACTTGCTGGACAAGGAAGTGGGCCATACGGGACTCACCGAACTGTGCGTGGTCGCCACCATGCACGAGCGCAAAACGCTGATGTTCGAGCGCGCCGATGCCTTTGTGGCGCTGGCAGGCGGCATTGGCACGTTTGAAGAATTGTTTGAAATCTGGACCTGGCATCAACTCGGCGTGCACAGCAAGCCCTTCGGCCTGCTCAATACCGATGGCTATTACGACCCGCTGATCGCCATGCTGGGCCGCATGGTCGGCGAGGGCTTTTTGAGCCCGGCGGTGCGCGCCTTGCTGATGGTGGGCACCGACGCTGCGGAGCTGCTGCAGCGCTTGCACGCGGCCGCCTCGGTCAAAATCCAGGGATGACTGCAAAACCCCACACTCAACGACCCAACATCCTGGTCGTCATGTACGACCAAATCGCCGCCGGCGCCTTGCCTTGCTACGGCAACCAGGTTGCCATCACGCCCAACATCAATCGCCTGGCTTCGGAGGGCGTTGTGTTCGATGCGGCGTATTCCAACAGCCCCTTGTGCACCCCGGCGCGCTACTGCCTGATGACCGGCCAGCTGCCCTCGCAAACCGGTGGTTTTGACAATGCCGCGTATTTGCCCAGCACCGTGCCCACGGTGGCGCACTACCTGCGCCACGCCGGTTACCGCACCGTGCTCAGCGGCAAGATGCATTTCGTCGGGCCGGACCAGTTGCATGGTTTTGAAGAGCGTCGCACCACCGATATTTACCCCGCCGATTTCGGCTGGACGCCCGACTGGACCCAGCCGGACGAGCGCATCGACTGGTGGTACCACAACATGGGCAGCGTCACGGGCGCAGGCGTGGCCGAGGTCACCAACCAATTGCTCTACGACGACGAAGTGGGGCAGGGCGCGGTGCGTGCGCTGCACGACGCGGCGCGGGCCGATGACGGGCGGCCCTTTTTCATGGTCGCCAGCTTCACACACCCGCACGACCCGTATGTCACGCGGCGCAAATACTGGGACATGTACGAAGGTGTGGACGTGGGCGCACCGCGTGTGCCGGCAGAGGCCAACCCGCACCCCCACACCCGCCGCCTGATGCAGGGCAGCGACATGGCGAAGGCCCAGATCACGCCAGCGGACGCCCAGCGCGCGCGCCGCGCGTACTACGGCAATATTTCGTATGTGGACGAATGGACCGGGCGGCTGATGGATACGCTGGACGCGCTGCAATTGCGCGAGAACACGGTGGTGGTTCTGGTCGCGGACCACGGCGATCTGCTGGGCGAGCATGGGCTTTGGTACAAGATGAATTTCTTCGAAGACGCGGCGCGCATACCGCTGGTGTTTCACTACCCCGCGCGCTTCGCTGCGGCGCGGGTGGCGCAGCCGGTGTCGCTGGTCGATGTGTTGCCAACCTTGGGCGCCCTGGCCGGTGCCGCCCCGGCGGTGCAGCCACTGGCCGGGCGCAGTTTGCTGGGCTTGTTGGACAAGAAATCCGCTGATGTGCCGGATAGCGACACGCCGGTCTACGGCGAATACATGGCCGAGGGCTCGGTCGCGCCCATCGTGATGGTGCGCCGGGGTGCTTGGAAATTCATCCACTGCCCATCCGACCCGGACCAGCTTTTCAACCTGGCGCAGGACCCCCATGAGGTGCATAACCTCGCAAGCGACCCCGCCCATGCCGCCACGGTGGCGGCGATGCGCGCCGAAGTCGCCGCCCGCTGGGACTTGGACGCGTTGGACGCCGCCGTGCGCAGCAGCCAGCGCGAGCGCCACTTCATCACACAGGCTTTGCGCCAAGGCACTTTCACCCCGTGGGAATACACGCCGCCACGCAATGGCAGCGCCGAGTACATGCGCAACCACCTCGATTTGAACGAGGTCGAGCGGCTGGCACGCTGGCCGCGCTGAAGCGATTATTTTTTATCGGCCGCCCGCAGCGGCCCTCACCTGAGCGACCACCATGTTGAACCTTCGCACCTCTTCCCAACGCGGCTACGCCGACCACGGCTGGCTCAAGTCCTTTCACAGTTTTTCCTTTGCGGGTTATTACGACCCGGCCTTTATGGGCTGGGGCAATTTGCGTGTGGTCAATGAAGACCGCATCGCGCCCGGAACCGGCTTTGGCACGCACGGCCACCGCGATATGGAAATCATCAGCTATGTGTTGTCCGGCGAGCTGGTGCACAAAGACACCATGGGCAACGTCAAAGGCATTCCGCCGGGCGATGTGCAGCGCATGAGTGCGGGCAGTGGGGTGCAGCACAGCGAGTTCAACCACGCGCCGGATGCGACCACGCACTTCCTGCAAATCTGGATTGAGCCCCATGTGCGCGGTATCCCGCCGAGTTACGAGCAGCAGACCTTCGCGCAGACGCGCAAAGACGGGCGCTTGTGTTTGGTTGCCGCGCCCGATGCGGGGCCGGACGTGGTGCGTATCCATGCCGACGCGCGCATGTACAGCGGT
The DNA here is from genome assembly GCA_009924455.1 of Betaproteobacteria bacterium. GTDB lineage: Bacteria > Pseudomonadota > Gammaproteobacteria > Burkholderiales > Burkholderiaceae_C > Allorhodoferax. The sequence continues at coordinate 3,290 of RFRO01000066.1, read as the reverse complement.
TGCTTTGATGGTGCGCAAAGCGCCGATCTGGCGCTGGACCCGGCGCGCAAAGCCTATGTGCAGGTGCTGCGCGGCGCGCTACAGGTCAACGGCATGGCTTTGGCTACGGGTGATGCGCTGCTCATCGAGCAGGAATCTGCGCTGCAGTTGAGCCAAGGCCACAGCGCCGAAGTGTTGGTGTTTGACCTCGCGCCCTGACCGTCCCGGTTTTCGTTTTAACTAATTTGGAGCCTTCCCCATGACCCACACTGTTGTGATCTACCACTCCGGCTACGGCCACACCCAGCGTCTGGCGCAGCAGGTGGCCGATGGCGCGGACGCGCAGCTCATCGCCATTGACGCCGAGGGCAACATCGGCGAGGCCGATTGGGCCGCGCTGGACGCGGCCGACGCCATCATCATGGGCGCACCCACCTACATGGGCACCGTGTCCTGGCAATTCAAAAAGTTCGCCGACGCATCCAGCAAGCGCTGGTACACGGGCGCCTGGAAAGACAAAGTGTCCGGCGGCTTCACCTGCTCGGGCTACCCCAGCGGCGACAAGCTCTCTACCTTGCAGTACCTGCTGACCTTTGCCATGCAGCACGGCATGGTCTGGGCCGGCCTGAACATCATGGGCAACGACACCATCAACCGCCTGGGCTCCAGCTCTGGAAACCGCCAAAGCCTATGGCGCGCGGGTGGCGCAGGTAGCGGCGAAGTTGCGGACTTGAGCCCGCACTTTGCCGGTAACACTATGCACCCCTTACGCAAACTCCTGACCTACGCCGCCGCCTACCGCAGCGACTTCCAAAAAGCCACGCTGTATTCGGTTCTCAACAAGTTCTTCGACATCCTGCCCGAGGTGCTGATTGGCGCGGCGGTGGATGTGGTGGTCAAGGGAGATCAGAGTTTTCTCGCGCGCAATGTGCTGGGTGATTTGGGGATTACCAGTACCTGGGGGCAGTTGCTGACGCTGGGTGCATTCAATGTGCTGGTCTGGGGTGGCGAGTCGCTGTTCCAGTATTTGTACGAGGTGCAATGGCGGCAACTGGCGCAGAACCTGCAGCACGATTTGCGGTTGGACACTTACCGCCATGTGCAGCGCCTGGACATGGCGTATTTCGAGAACCAGCGCACCGGCAACCTGATGGCTATCTTGAACGACGACATCAACCAGATGGAGCGCTTTTTGAACGGCGGCGCCAACCAGATCATCCAGGTGCTGTGTTCCTCGGTGCTGGTGAGTGCCGTGTTTTTTGCGATGCAGCCGGGTATTGCGGTCATGGCGCTCTTACCGGTTCCGCTGATTTTGTTTGGCGCGTTCTGGTTCCAAAAGCGCCTGGCGCCGCGCTACGCCGAGGTGCGCGAAGCGGCGGGCGATGTGGGCGCGCGGCTCAACAACAACCTGCTGGGTCTGGCCACCATCAAAGCCTTTGCCACCGAGAACCTGGAGGCGCAGCACATCAGCGACGCCAGCAACCGCTACCGCCAGAGCAACAAGGGCGCGATCCGCGTCAGCGCGGCCATCACGCCAGTGATCCGCATGGCGATTCTGGCGGGCTTTACCGCCACGCTGCTCTACGGTGGCTGGTTGACGCTGCACGACCAACTCGCCGTGGGCGCGTTCTCGGTGCTGGTTTTTTTGACGCAGCGCCTGCTCTGGCCCATGACCTCGTTGGCCGATGTGGCCGATATGTACCAACGCTCTATGGCTGCGATCGAGCGCGCCATGGGCTTGCTGGATACGCCCATCAACATTCCCTACGAGGGCACGCATTTCTCCAAGGCCAGCGTGCGCGGTGAAGTGCGCCTCGAGGACGTGGGTTTTTCTTATGCGACCACCGGGGCCGCGCCAACGCTGCACGGCATCAACCTCACCATCGCCGCGGGGCAGACCACGGCTTTTGTCGGCTCCACCGGCTCGGGCAAATCGACCTTGGTCAAACTGCTGCTGCGCTTTTACGAACCGCAGCACGGGCGCATCCTGCTAGACGGCGCACCGATTGAAAGCCTCAATTTGCAGGACCTGCGCCGCGCCATCGGCTATGTGGCGCAAGACGCGTTTTTGAGCGACGCCACCGTCGCCGAGAACATTGCCTATGGCAGCCTGGATGCGGTCAGCGACGCGGCCATCGCCGCCGCAGCGGAAGCGGCCGGAGCGACCGAATTCATCGCCAAGCTGCCGCTGGGCTTCGCGACCCGCTTGGGCGAGCGCGGGCAAAAGCTCTCGGGCGGCCAACGCCAACGCCTGGCTCTGGCGCGTGCCATTCTCAAAGACCCGCCCATCCTGATTCTGGACGAGGCCACCAGCGCGGTGGACAACGAAACCGAAGCCGCGATCCAGCGCTCGTTGGACGTGGTCAGCCGCGACCGCACCACCATCGTCATCGCCCACCGCCTCTCCACCGTGCGCCAGGCGCACTGCATCCACGTCGTCGAAGCTGGGCGGATTGTGGAAAGCGGCGACCACGAGACGCTGTTGGCGCTGGGCGGTAGTTATGCGGCTTTGTGGCGCTTGCAAACGGGCGAGCGCGCGGGCGGGTGAGCCAATTGACCGAACCTACAGGGGTGCCTGGCGCCAGGCCCAACCAATTCGCGCTCTTAGGCCAGCGCCGCTTCGCCCCCTTTTTCTGGACCCAGTTCAGCGGTGCTGGAAATGACAACGTCTTCAAGTTCGCCTTTACCGTGCTGGTGACCTACCAATTGCAGGTGGCGTGGTTGCCGCCGCAGATGGCCGGGTTGGTGATCGGGGCTTTGTTCATCCTGCCTTATGTGCTGTTTTCAGCGACAAGCGGGCAGTTGGCCGACCGCTGGGACAAGGCGCGGCTGATGCGCTTGGTGAAGAACCTGGAGATCGCCATCATGCTGCTGGCGGCCTATGGCTTCATGGCCGCGGATGTGGCGGTACTGCTGCTTTGTACCTTTTTGATGGGTTGCCACTCCACGCTGTTCGGCCCGGCCAAATTTGCGTACCTGCCGCAGGTCTTGCGCGACGAAGAACTGGTGGGCGGTAACGGCATGGTGGAGATGGGTACCTTCGTCGCAATCTTGCTGGGGAATATGTTGGGTGGCTTATTGATGTCGCTGCCTGGGGCGGGGCAGGGCGCGGCTGCACTGGCTTGCGTGCTGATTGCGGTGGCGGGCCGGATTGCGGCCGGCTGGATTCCGGCAGCTGCGCCGCCGGTGATCGACACGCCCATGCGCTGGAACCCGCTGTCCGAGACCGTGGCCAATTTGCGTCTGGGCGCGCAAGACGCGGTGGTGTTCCGTTCCATGCTGGCCATCAGCTGGATGTGGTTTTTCGGGGC
>RFRO01000065.1 GCA_009924455.1 Betaproteobacteria bacterium | reverse complement strand
CGGCATGGACGGGCTGATGATGCCGGTCATGGGCCCAACGGCTTGGAAATCGTGGCACTGGCCGAATGCGATTTCACCGCGCTGCAGCATTTTTTCGGCCTGCTCGGCAGTCTGCGCCCATCCCTCGTACAACACCGCACCGATCATCGCGCCATGCATGGGCCCGCACATCGCGTCCCAGGCCACCGGCGGGCCCGCATGCAGCAACAACCGCGCACCCTTCATCTCGCTCCACACGCCATCCGCACGCAGGGCGACGTCTTCCCACATGGGACGCGCGTTGATGATGCGCTGGGTCACTTCCTGGTTGGCTGCCGCAATGCGCGGGTCGTCCATCAGGCGCGCCAGGTTCCAGGCCAGGACCGGATCGGCGTTACCCGGTGGACGCCAGCCCAGATGGTCGACCTGCCCGCCGTTGTGGCTGATGCTGTCGTTGAAACCATCGATGCCGATATTGAGAACGGACGGCGCTTGGTTGAGCAGGGAGTTGGCAGGCATTTTCATAAGGTGTCCGCAGGGGGTTCGCAAATCTGTAAAGCCAAAAAGACGCCGGCAAGCATATCGCCGCCCGAGCTGGCGCCCAGGCGCACAAGCCGGTCCACGGCATCGGTGATCGGGCCGGGTTCACCCACCTGGAAGGCGTCGAATACATCGTGCAGCACGCGGTAGCTGCTGCCGCGCATGAGGTCGTCGAGCAAGGCTGCGCTGATGGGGTTGGTGGCACGTTCGGCGGCGCTTCGGATGCGGGCGTGCACGCAGGACATGGCGCTGTGCCAAGCCGCGATAGGCGCATGTGCCAGGGTAAAGAAAATGCCGCCTAAAAGGTCGTCGCCGCTGGGGGTCAGTCCATTTCCCAAGCCCAGCACGCGCAAAGCGGCGACCTCAAAAGCCGCAAGGTCTCGCGCGCGCAGCGCTAGCGCCACAGCGTTCAGCCGGGGCCGGGCCACCTCCAGCGGAAACACCAGACGCTGCCCGGCCAGCCAGCCCAGCAAACCGATATGCGTATCCATACCCTGCCAAGCGAGCGCCGCACCGCTGCGAAGTGCTTGCGCGCCATATGTGACCGGCTCGGCCTGCCAGGGATGCGCCAGGTTGCGCGGGTGGTCGGTGCGGGCGTTGGAGCCAGTCCAGACGATGCGCCCATCCAGGAGCGCGTAGTCCGTGGTCTCGAACCCCGGCACGGCTTGCAAGTCGGGCGCGACCAGGTTCACCGGATGGGCGCTTTGCAGGTGATGTGGGTACCCGCCCGACCCATCAGCGCGTCAAACGCACGCTCCAGCGAGGTGATGATCACTTCACCATCGTGGTTGGCATTGGGCAGCTCTTCGAGGTAGCTGATCGCCGCTTCGATCTTGGGCCCCATGCTGCCCGGCGGGAACTGGCCATCGGCGGTGTACTGGCGCGCCTGCGCCAGGGTCATGTGGTCCAGCGGCCGCTGGGTCGGCTTGTTGAAGTCCAGCGCCACCTGCTCCACGCCGGTGAGCATGATCAGCGCATCGGCATGCAAATGCGCCGCCAACATGGCGCTGGTCAGGTCTTTGTCGATCACCGCCGCCACACCGGTCCAGTGGTCGTTCTCGCCATGCACAACCGGGACGCCGCCGCCGCCGCAGGCAATGGGAATCACACCCGCATCCAGCAGCGCGTCAATGGTTTTGAGGTCCAGAATTTTTTTCGGCTTGGGGCTGGCCACCATGCGGCGCCAGCCGCGTCCGGAGTCTTCGGCAAAAAACCAACCGGTCTTGGCGGCCATATCGGCCGCCTCGGCTTCGCTGAAAAACTTGCCCACCGGCTTGGTCGGGTTGCTGAAGGCGGGGTCATCGGCATCGACTTCGACCTCGGTCACCACGCAGGACACCACGATATCCAGCCCGCTGTCGACCAGCACATTGGCAAAACTCTGCTGCAGCATGTAGCCCATGCCACCCTGCGAATGCGCCACGCACACATCCATGGGCATGGGCGGCAGCTCCTCGGCGGTGCGCGCCATGCGGTACAAGATATTCCCGACCACCGGCCCGTTGCCGTGGGTCAGCACCAGCTGCCAACCGGCCCGGATGATCTCCACCAAATGCGCGCAGACCTGGCGCATCAAGACCAGCTGTTCCTCGGCCGTGCCCTTGATCGTCGGCGGGTAGGCGGCGTTACCGCCCAGCGCCACAACCACCCGCTTGCGCGCAGGCACGGGGCCGGTATTCATCGCACCCACTCGCCAGCCAGCCAGGCCGCGTTGGCGCTGTTGCCCGCCAGCACCATACCGGCTGCGCGCAGTGTGGCTTCTTGGGCGCTCAGCACCTGCGGGTCGGTTTCGGTACCGCAGACAAAACCGACGATCGCCAGATTGCGGCCCGCTTTGCGCGCCACAGCCTTGGCGCGCTGAATAGCCGGGGCCAGTTCGCCCGCCGGGTTGCTGTGCGCACCCCAGCCGATCACCACGTCCAGCAGGATGACGCGCACCGACGGATCAGCCGCTTCCATGGCCAAGCGCTCGATGCGCGCGGCCTGGTCGATCATGGGGTGCGGGCGGCCCACGGTGAATGCGTCATCGCCTAAATCCAGCGCGCTATGCGCCTGGCTGGCCTGGCGCGGATTCGGCAGCACCATCTCGTTATTCAAGGGCACGTTGGACCAAACGCTTAAGCCAGCGGCCGCCCATAGCAACTGGGCCTCGGCGGCAAAGGTGCCGCCAGAAAACAGTGCGCGCAAATACTTTTGGCCTTTGCCAAATACCGGCATTTTCGGCAGCGGGTACACCGGCGGTGCAACCCGGCGCACACCGGCCAGTTTGACGGCCAGCGCTGCGCAATCGACCAGGGTGTGGGCCACGCGCACCGAGCTGCCCTTGGCGGGTTTGGGCAGCGTAGATGCCGGGCCCAAGAACAGCACGATGGACGGCTTGCCCGTCGCCTGCAGCGCCCCCAGTACGCGCGCAGCCACCACAGCGCCCGGCGGCTTGGAGACGATGACGATGACCTTGGTGGCAGCGTCTTGGGCCAGCAACGCGATGCCTTGCAGCATGGTCGCGCCGCCCACGGCGTCGTACACATCGCGCCCGCCGGTTCCGATGGCGTGGCTGATGCCGCCACCCATGCGGTGGATTTGCGTGCTGACCTGTTGCAAGCCGGTGCCCGATGCGGCCACCAGGCCGATGGCGCCGCGCCGCACCGCGTTGGCAAAACCCAAAGGCACGCCACCGATGATGGCGGTGCCGCAGTCCGGACCCATCACCAACAAGCCGCGCCGGGTGGCCTCGCGCTTGAGCGCCGCTTCCTGCGCCAGAGGTACGTTGTCGCTGAACAAAAACACATTGAGCCCCAGCTTGATGGCCTTGAGGGCCTCGGCTGCTGCGTAGGGGCCGGGGACTGAGATCTGCGCCAGATTGGCAGCGGCAACAGCGGCCTTGCCCATCCCCAGATTGGTCGGTACCACCCGCGCCGCGTCTGCCGCCTGCGGCCCTGCTGCCTGGGTTCCCGCCAGCTCGGCTTTGCAGCGGGTGACGGCGGACTCGCAGGCGTCCGCGGTGCGTGCCTGCACCACCACCATCACATCGCTGGGGCCCGCGTCTTGCACCGCGCTTTTGAGGAGGCCGGCCTCGCGCAAGATGTCCTTGTTCGCGGGGTTACCCATCTGCAAGGTGGCATTGACCACACCCGGCATGGCCAGCAAACTTTGCGCCACGCGCATCAGGGCGACGGAGTCTTTGTAGAGGTTGGCGTGGATGAATGCGGCCGTGTGCAAAGAGGTGGTCATGCGGGGCAATCCAAGGGGTTTTTGTTAACAATTTGCTATTATGCTTTTATATGTCAAGCACCCTACTCCCCAGCCTCTCGCCACTGCCAAACCCGGTCAGTGCCATGGACGAATTGCACTTCGCCCCGCGCTTGTTGATGGGCCCCGGCCCCATCAACGCCGACCCCCGGGTCCTCAAGGCCATGTCCTCGCAATTGCTGGGGCAGTTTGACCCGCAGTTCCGCCGCATGATGCGCGAAACCATGGCTCTGTACCGCGCCTTTTTTGAGACGCACAACGACTGGACGCTGGTGCTGGACGGCACGGCCCGCTCGGCGATTGAAATGGTCATGCTCTCGGCCATCGAGCCCGGCGAAAAAGTGCTGGTGTGCAGCTTCGGCCGCTTCGGCCAGTTGCTCAACGAGATCGCGCAACGCTGTGGCGCCAATGTCCACGTGGTGCAGGCGCCCTGGGGCACGGTGTTTGATCTGGGGCAAATTGAAGCGGCTATCCAATCGTTCTCACCCAAGCTGGTGGCCATCTGCCAGGGCGACACCTCCACGACCATGCTGCAACCACTCGACGGCTTGGGTGCTTTGTGCCACCGCTATGGCGCGATGCTGCAAGTGGATGCCACCGCGTCTTGCGGCGGCACGCCGCTGCCGGTGGACGCATGGGCCATCGACGCGGTCACCGCTGGCTTGCAAAAATGCCTTGCCGGTCCATCGGGCGTAGCACCCATCACCCTGTCGGACGAGATGGCGCGCACGATTTACCGCCGCCGCCACATTGAAGACGGCTTGCAGCCCGCAGGCTATGTGCCCGGCGCGGGCAAGCGCATCGCATCCAACTACATGGACATGGCGATGATCATGGACTACTGGAGCGACGCCGGCCTGAACCACCACACCGAAGCCACCACCATGCTCTACGGCGCGCGCGAATGCGCCCGCATTTTTGTGCAAGAGGGCTTGCCCCAAGCCTATGCCCGCCACGCCGCCGCATCGCGCGCCGTCGTCGCCGGCGTGCAGGGCATGAACCTCAAACCCTACGGCGACATCAGCAACAAAATGCCCAATGTCACCGGCGTATACATCCCCGATGGCATCAATGGCGACAAGCTGCGCGCCGCTTTGCTGAATGACTTCAACATCGAAATCGGCACCAGCTTCGGCCCCTTGGCCGGCAAAGTGTGGCGCATCGGCGCGATGGGCTACAACGCGCGCCCCGATTGCGTGCTGCAAACCCTCGCCGCCTTGGAGATTGTTCTCGCCGCCGAAGGCCACCGCTTTACGCGGGGGGCGGGGGTGGATGCGGCGTATCAGGCTTACAAGGGCGAGCACACCTGAGCCAATGGAATCCAAAAAATACCCCGTCCGCCGCAGCCAGGCCTGGTTTGGCCGGCAGGACAAGGACGGTTTTGTGCACCGGAGCTGGCTCAAAAACCAGGGCTACCCGCACGACGAGCTCGACGGGCGACCGGTTATCGGTATTTGCAACACCTGGAGCGAACTGACACCCTGCAACGGCCACTTCCGGGAAATCGCGGAGTTTGTGAAGCGCGGGGTGTACGAGGCCGGTGGCTTTCCGCTGGAGTTTCCGGTCATGTCGCTGGGCGAGACCCAGCTGCGCCCCACCGCCATGCTGTTTCGCAACCTGGCCAGCATGGACGTGGAAGAAAGCATCCGTGGCAACCCGATTGACGGCGTGGTGCTGCTCATGGGCTGCGACAAGACCACGCCCTCGCTGCTCATGGGCGCGGCCAGTTGCGATCTGCCCACCATCGGCATTTCCGGCGGACCCATGCTCAACGGCAAGTTCCGGGGCAAGGACATCGGCTCGGGCACGGGCGTATGGCAAATGTCGGAGATGGTGCGCGCCGGTGAGATGAGCCAGGCCGACTTCACCGCAGCCGAATCCGATATGCACCGCTCCAAAGGCCATTGCATGACGATGGGAACCGCCAGCACCATGGCCAGCATGGTCGAGGCGCTGGGTATGTCGCTGCCGGAAAACGCGGCCATTCCCGCGGCTGACACGCGGCGTAACCGTTTGGCGCAGATGAGCGGGCGGCGTATCGTCGAGATGGTCGAGCAGGACCTGAAGATGTCGAAAATTTTGACGCGGCAGGCCTTTGAAAACGCCATCCGCACCAACGCCGCCATTGGCGGCTCCACCAATGCGGTAATCCACCTGATCGCCATCGCCGGGCGCATGGGCATACCGCTGAACCTGGATGACTGGGACCAGCTCGGCGCGCAAGTGCCCTGCCTGTTGAACCTGCAGCCTTCCGGCAAATTTCTCATGGAAGATTTTTATTACGCCGGGGGTCTGCCGTCGGTGATGCGCGAAATCCAGCACCTGCTGCACACCGAAGCCTTGACCGCCAACGGCAAAACCATTGGCGAGAACATTGCCAACGCGCCTTGCTACAACCGCGACGTCATCAAAACTCCGCAAGCGCCTTTTATGAAAGACGCAGGCATTGCGGTACTACGTGGCAACCTGGCACCCGACGGGGCCGTGATCAAGCCCTCGGCCGCGTCCGCGCACCTGATGCAACACCGGGGCCGCGCCGTGGTGTTTGAGAACATCGAAGACCTGCATGCCCGCATCGACCGCGATGACCTGGACGTGGACGAACACTGCGTCATGGTGCTGAAAAACTGCGGTCCGCGCGGCTACCCCGGCATGGCCGAAGTAGGCAATATGCCGCTGCCGCCCAAGGTGCTCAAAAAAGGCATAACGGACATGGTGCGTATCAGCGATGGCCGTATGAGCGGGACTGCCTATGGCACGGTGGTCTTGCACACCTCACCCGAGGCCGCTGCCGGCGGCCCGCTGGCCCTGGTGCAAAACGGCGACATGATTGAACTCGACGTCGCCGGGCGCAGGCTGCACCTGGATGTGAGCGACGCGGAACTGGCCGAACGGCGCAAGCACTGGGTCGCGCCACCGGCGCCCGTGCGGGGCTATCAAAAGCTGTATGTGGACCATGTGCAGCAGGCGCACCTAGGCGCGGACCTGGATTTTCTGGTCGGCAAAAGCGGGGCCGCTGTACCGCGCGATTCGCACTGACGCGGGACTGCGCAAGCTACATCCAGGCCATGTATAAATGGCGTTTTTCAACTAGGAGCACCCCATGGGACTTTTCGACATGTTCAAAACCGAGGCACCCAAACTATCGCCCAAACTGGCGCTGGCGACAGGGCTGCTGTTCATGATGGCGTCTGACGGCCAAATTGAGCAAGAAGAAATAGGCCAGTTGCAATCGGTCGTCGGCGGCGATGAGCAACTGATCCAGGCCGCGATCAAATACCTGCGCGCCGTACCTTACGACCAGTTTTTGACTGAAGCGAACGCTTTGCTCAACCCGCAGCAAAAGCTGTGCGTGCTGGTCAACATGGCCGATTCGCTGTTGTCCGATGGCCGTGCTGCGGCGTCCGAGCAAACGGCCTTCAACAAAGCGCTTGCCGGCTTCGGCATGACCGAAGACGGCTTCAAGCCCTATTTCGAGACGCTGGCTGTCAAAAACAACCGCTCGATTTTTTAATCAGGCGAAGTCCACCCACGCGCTGCCCTGGTCCGCCGAGGCCACGCAGCGCTCCACAAAGCGAACCCCCTCCACGCCGTCCTGGCCATTGGGGAACCATTGCCCGGCCAGCAGGTCTTTGGCCTGCGGCTCGGGCGACATGGCCAAGGCAAAGCGCCGGTACAAATTGGCCCAGGCGTCAAAGTAACCTGATGGATGACCGCCGCCCACCCGCTCAAAACGAGCCGAGGCATCGAGGTAACCGTGGCCGCGCTCGTAGGTCATCTCCGGTTTGCCGATGAAGGCCACTTTGAGCTGGTTGGGCTGCTCGTCCCACCATTCCAGGCTGCCCTTCTCGCCGACCACGCGCACCTTGAAAGCGTGCGCGCTGCCGATGTTGATGGCGCTGGCCCACACCGTACCAACGGCGTTGCCCCGGTAGCGCAGCATGACATGGGCATCGTCTTCCAGCGGCGCGCGTGAGGCCACAAAACTGCGTCGCATGCAGCTCAGGCTCTCGACCTGCAAACCACTGATCAGGCTGCCCATCTGAAAGCAGTGCGTTGCCAGATCACCAATCACATAACTCGAGCCTGACACCGCCGGCGTGACACGCCATTGGATGCCAAGGTCCGCCGCCTCCACCGCGGTGGCGTGGTAGCCGTGGGCGAACTGCATGTGCACCAAGCGCACCGCGCCGAGCTCGCCGTTTTGCACCATGGCGCGGGCCTGTTGCACCATCTCGTAGCCGGTGTAGCCGTACATCACACCCAGCACGCGGCCTTGGGCTTTGGCCAGGGCTTGGAGTTCCTGCGCTTCTTCCAAACGGGTGGTCAGCGGCTTCTCGCAGATAACGTGCAAACCGGCTTGCAAGGCGGCTTTGCAGATCGCGTAGTGCGAGCTGTTGGGCGTGGCGATGCTGACCACCTGGATACCGTCCGGGCGGGCGGCCTCGGCGGCGAACATGGCCCGGTAATCGGCGTAGCAGCGCTCAGCTGTCAGCCCCAGGCTGATGCCAAAGGCGCGGCCGCGTGCTGCGTCGATATCGAACGCGCCTGCGCACAGCTGCATCAAGCCGTCGCGCGCGGCAGCGTCGCGGTGCGAGTAGCCGATCTGGCTGCCCTGGCCGCCGCCGACCATGCCCCAGCGTAAAGGGCTCTGAAGCAGGCGCTGTTCGACAAAGGCGGTCATAAAGCGACCGGTTGTCCGCTTTGGCAGCTGTGGGTGGCGGCGTCGGCCAGCTTCTGCGCGGCCACACCATCGGCTACGGTGGTCCGGAAGGCACCGCCGGACTGCAGGGTCTCGAAAAAGTGCGCGATCTCCAGGCGGTAGGCGGCGGCGTAGCGTTGCAAAAAGAAGGCCTCAGGCTTGTCGCTGTGCACGCCGCTGGCATCCGACTGCACCACACCGGTCGGCATCTGGTTGCCGCATTGCAACAGCCCTTTAGAGCCCAATACCTCGAAGCGCTGGTCGTAGCCATACGCAGCGCGGCGGCTGGTGTTGATCTGGCACAGGCGGCCCTTGCGGGTGCGGATGGTAACGGCCGTGCTGTCGTAGTCGCCCAGAGCGGCAATCGCAGGGTCGGTGAGGACGGAACCGGTAGCGCTGAGCCAGGCGGCCTCGTCGCCGTCGGCGCACAAAATCCAGCGGAACACGTCCAGGTCATGGATCAGCATGTCGCGAAAAATACCGCCCGAGCCTTTGATGTACTCGGCCGGTGGCGCGCCGGGGTCGCGGCTGGTGATGATCAGCATTTCGGCGTTGCCGATATCGCCCGCCGCAAGACGTCGGCTGGCTTCATTAAAAGTCGGGTCAAAGCGGCGCTGAAATCCGATCATGCAGGCAACACCGGCTGCCTGAACCGCCTCGGCGCAGGCCTGGGCACGGGGCACGGACAAGTCAACCGGCTTCTCGCAAAAAATATGTTTGCCCGCCGCAGCCGCGCGGGTGATCAGGTCGCTGTGGGTCGTTGTAGGCGAACAAATGGCGATAGCGTCAATCCGCTTGTCGGCCAGAACCGCCTCAATCGTGGAGACCTTCGCGCCCAGCGACTGCGCCAAATCGCTGGCGGCTTCAGCCGATGGATCGCAGATGGCGTCGAGTTGAACACCCGGCAGCGCAGCCAGGTTGGAGGCGTGGATACGGCCGATACGACCGGCACCGAAAACGGCAACATGCTTCATGAAAAACTTCCTTGGGGTTAGTCCGGCTCGCAGCGCACGCTGCTACCGGATGGGGTGAGAACTATAGTCATGCTTCATGGCGCAGTGCCCGCGTGCGAGAGCTCCAGCGCGTAGGCGAGCGCGATGAACAGGCTTTGCAAAGCGCGGCGCGCGCCGGCAATCCAGACGCATTCGCTGCGCACCAGCAAATCGACCGCCGTCTTGAAAGCTGCCGGGTCCAGCTTGGTTTGGAGTTCCTGCATGCCTTCTATGCTGCCGGCCACAAATTCGCGCGCAATGTCGGTGCTGGATAGCTTGCCCGTTCCGCCCGCGATCAGGTCCCGGATGCGGGCCTGGTAATTGCGCCCGGGCGCAATCTGGCGCGACAAGTTGTCGCGGAACACCGCTTGCAATTCGGTGAAACCGGAAAAACCGAAATGCTTGGCAAAACGCACCACGGCGCTGGGTTGCACGCCGCATTGACGCGCCATATCCTGGATGCCTTCAAGGCCGACGTGGTCGCGGTTTTTTTCAATGTGCAGCGCAATCGCCTTGAGCTGCTTACTCAAGTCAGGGTACGCGGCGGAAATCCGCTGGACCAACTGGTCGGCGCTGGTGGTAGACAACATCAGCACATTATAGAAATAAATTTCTATTTATTAATAATTAAGAAAAAATTATCCATATAATGGATTGACCGTACACCACCCCAAACAGTCCCAAGGGAAAAATCGATGAGCGTCCTGCCCTTCCCCGCCAAGCGGGAGTTTGACCTTGCATGCTTGGGCCGGCTTGCCGTCGACTTTTATTCCCAGCAGTTCGGTAGCCCGCTGGAAGACAACCGCACCATGGCCCAGTACCTGGGTGGCAGCTCGGCCAACCTGGCTTTTGGTGTGGCACGCCTGGGCCTTAAGAGCGCCATGGTGTCGCGTGTGGGCAATGAACAAATGGGCCGCTTTTTATTGCAGACCTTGCAGCGTGAAGGCTGCGACACCAGCCAGGTGCAAATCGACCCGCAGCGCTTGACTGCATTGGTGCTCTTGGGCCTCAAAGACCGCGACACCTTCCCCTTGCTGTTCATGCGCGAAAACTGCGCCGATATGGCGATCGACGCGGACACCATTGACGAAGGCTTTATCGCCCGCTGCCGCGCGCTGTCCATCACCGGCACACACCTGTCCACGCCCGGCACGCGCGCCGCGTCGCAAAAGGCTTTGGCATACGCGGCCCGCCATGGCGTGGTGCGCGTGCTCGACATCGATTACCGCCCGGTGCTGTGGGGTGCTGAGCGCCGCCACGTTGGTGGTCAAGCGCGGCGCTTTGGGTTGCACCGTGATCGAAGGTGCCATCCCGGCACAGATTGACGACGCCCCCACCTTTCAAGGTGAGCGCGTGGAAGTGCTCAACGTATTGGGCGCGGGCGATGCCTTTTTGGCCGGTTTACTGAGCAGCTTGTTGCAGGGCAAAGGCTGGGCAGACGCCACGCGTGTGGCCAACGCCTGCGGCGCCATCGTCGTTTCGCGCCACGCCTGCTCAGCGGCCATGCCCACCCCCGCAGAGCTGGAGCACTGGTTTGGCGGCAGCCGCAACCCGCAGGTAGACGCCGATCAGGCGCTGGCGCAGCTGCACCGGGTTTCGGTGGCACGGCCGCAGTGGAGCGATGTGTGCGTCATGGCCTTTGACCACCGCAGCCAATTTCTGGACCTGGCGCGCGCCTGCGGAGCCGCCGAATCGCGCATACCGGCATTGAAAAAATTGCTGGTACGCGCGGCAGAGCAGGTGGAACATAGCCATAACTTGCAAGGCCATACCGGCGTGCTGATCGACGGCGGCGACTACGGGCGCGATGCCCTGGCCAGCGCTACCGGACGCGGCTGGTGGGTGGGGCGACCGGTGGAGTTACCCGGCTCGCGCCCCTTGCGTTTTGACGGCACGCGCTCCATCGGCACCGCGCTGACCCATTGGCCGACCGAGCAGGTGGTCAAGTGCCTGCTGCACTACCACCCCGACGACGCCTATAGCCTGCGACTCGAACAGGAAGAAAAAGTGCTGGAGTTGTGGCAAGCCGTCCGTGCATCCGGGCATGAGCTACTGCTGGAAATCATTTTGCCCAAGGGCATGTCAGCCGCCGGTGAAGAGGACGCGGCGGTGTTGCGCGCCATCAAGCGCTTTTACAACCTCGGTGTGAAGCCCCACTGGTGGAAGCTCGCGCCCATGCAAGCGGCGGGCTGGGCGGAACTCGCGGCCTTGCTGGCGCGGCGCGACCCGTATTGCCGGGGCGCGGTCATTCTGGGCCTGAACCAACCGCTCGACTATTTGTGCAATAGCTTCGCCCAGGCCACCAATCCGGTGGTCAAAGGCTTTATGGTGGGGCGCACGCTGTGGGCCGACGCATCATTGCGCTGGCTGCGCGGCGAATTGCCCGACGCGGGGCTGATCGCCGAAGTCGCCGACAATTTCGCCACCCTGGTGGACGCCTGGCGCGCCCGCCATCCACACTGAACCGGACACCCCATGACAACCCACCGTCTCACCATGGCGCAGGCACTGGTCCAACACCTGGCCGCGCTGCGCATCGAAACCGCTGACGGCAGCGTTCAGCCCTACTGCGCTGGCGTGTTTGCCATCTTCGGGCACGGCAACGTGGCTGGCTTGGGCGAGGCGCTGTACGCGCATCAGAAGCTGCTGCCGACCTACCGCGCCCACAACGAACAAGGCATGGCGCACGCGGCGATTGCCTACAGCAAAGCGCAGTTCCGCCAGCGCATCATGGCGGTCACCACCT
>RFRO01000064.1 GCA_009924455.1 Betaproteobacteria bacterium | reverse complement strand
TTGCAGCTGTGGATGATTTTGGTCAGCTGGTCTTGTAGCGCCGGCACCAGATCCGGGTGGTTATGGCCCAGGGTGTTGACCGCGATACCGCCCAGCGCATCCAGGTATTCGCGCCCATCGACGTCCCATACCCTGCAGCCCTTTCCGTGTGACACGGCCATGGCCAATCGCCCGTACGTGTTCATCACGTGGGGGGAAGACGGTGCGGCTGCGCTCGCTGGACTGCTCATAGGGGGTGCTCCAGATGAAAGCGCCCCGGGAAATGACCGGGGCGGGGAGGCCGCATTTTAGGGCGCGCGGGTAGAATCCCGCCGCTTGCGCAGCGACGTTGTGTGTTTTCGCGGTAAGGCGTTCCGGTTCATGGCTCCCCCACCTTCCACTGTTCTGTATATCCTGGGCAAGACCTCGGACGGCAAAACCTTCCGCCCCAGTGATTGGGCCGAGCGTTTGGCGGGGGTGATGAGCCAGTTTCGCCCCGGCGGCAGCCATGTGGGCAGCCACTTGGGCTATTCCCCTTGGTGCACGCCCAGCGCGCTGCAGGGCGTGAATTGTGTGATCTTGCATCCCGATTTAAGGGACCACGATGTCATGGCATGGGATTTTTGTGTCAACTTTGCGCGCGACAACGGATTGCAGGTCTTGGAGCAGGCGGCGCCGTAAGGTACCCGTAGTTGCTGCGGTCTTAGCCGAAATGAACAACATGCTGATACGAACCCGTCGCCGCCTCACGCTCTTGCTGTTGTGTTCGTTGCACGGCATGGTGTGGGCGCAGTCAGCCGCCGAAGACAGCCCCTATGGGCTGCAGGCACTGTGGCTGGCGTCCGATACCGTGACCAAGGCGGTCTTGCTTCTTCTGCTGTTGATGAGCTGCGGCAGCTGGTATGTCCTGCTGCTCAAAGCGTGGGCTTTGCGGTCTATGGACGCACATTGCCAGGCCGCGCGCGAGAATTTTTGGCAGGCGCAGACGGTTGCCAAGGGCATGGCGCTGCTGGACGTGCGCAGTCCTTTGCGCTTCATCGCGGCGAGCTGCGTACAGGCCGCAGAGCCCCAATCCGGGTTGCTGACCCATGTTCCACCGGCCGATTGGATTTTCATGCGCACACAGCGCGCCGTAGAGGACGTGCAGCGTGACTTGCATGACGGCTTGGCGTTCCTGGCAACGGTGGGGTCGGTGTCCCCCTTTGTCGGCCTGTTCGGAACCGTGTGGGGCATCTACCATGCGTTGACTGCTATCGGCATGTCCGGGCAAGCCTCCATCGACAAGGTGGCGGGCCCGGTCGGCGAGGCCTTGATCATGACCGCCCTGGGGCTGGCGGTTGCGGTACCGGCCGTCCTGGCCTACAACTGGCTGCTCAGCCGGAACAAATTGGCGATGGCCGATGTGCGTGCCTTTGCGAATGACCTGCATGCCGTCGTAGCGGGCAGCCGCAGCCAGGGGTAAGCACAGCAATGGCGGTGTTGCTCCCACCGGATGACGCCCAAGACTGCGGACTGTTGGCAGGCATCAACACCACGCCACTGGTCGATGTCATGCTGGTGCTGTTGATAATTTTTTTGATCACCATTCCTGTGGTGACCAGCTCGGTGGCGGTGCAATTGCCCGATGAGCGGATCGTTTCCAGCCAAAGCCGTCCTGACAGCATCATCATTTCTGTGGACCGCCAGGGTCAGCTGTTCTGGTTCGACACCCGCTTGCCAAATGCCGATGCGTTGGAGCGCCGCCTGCGCGACGTGGCTGCGCGGGTGCAGCAGCCCGAGGTGCAGATACGGGGCGATCGCCAGGCCAGCTTCGAAGGGGTGGGGCGGGTCTTGGCAGCCTGCCAGCGTGCGGGGATTGCCAAGGTCTCGTTTATCACCGAACCTTCTGCCTTGCCGTAGCCGCTTGCCACCATGGCCCAGGGTTTGCAACGCACAGAAGTCGACGATGCGCCAGGCCTGATGCTGGACATCAACACCACGCCCCTGATTGATGTTCTATTGGTGCTCCTGGTGATGCTGATCATCACCATCCCCGTCCAGTTGCACGCGGTCAAGATGGCGCTGCCCAGCGCCCCTGTGGCCGCATCCCCTGCCAACGGCGAGGTCATCACCTTGGAAATTGATGCGCAGAGCATGGTCTTCTGGCAGGGTCAGCTTGTGACAGCGGTCCAAATGGAGGAGCGATTTGCCCAATTGGCGCAGCAGGCCCGAACGCAGCAATTGCAGCCGAACATTCAGATACGGACCCACAAGGCCGCAGCCTACGGAGTCTTTGTCCAGGTTCTGGCCAGCAGCCGGCGACATGGTTTGTCCAGGGTCGCGGTAGCGGGCGTAGAGGTGTTTGCACCTTGACGACTTCCAGCTTGCACTATCCGCAAAGCGGTGGTGCGCACCGGCTGAGCGGTGCGGCGTTGGTGGCGCTGCTGCACCTCGCGGCCCTGTGGGCGTTGCTGGCAATCACGCCACCGATGGACGTGCCTGAGGATAAGGACCTGCAGACGCTGCTTATTCAAGACATCGCAATTGCAAGCGCTCCCGTACCGCCGCCGAAGGTCATCCCTCCCGAGATTCCTGAAAAGGCTGTACCCGTCAAAGCAGTAGAGAGGTTGGTGACTGCGCCTGCCGTGCCCACGCCGCCCCCCGCGCCGCCGGATCCCGCTCCCGTGCCGGTGCATGCTGTTGCGGCGGTGCCAGCACCAGTACCACCACCGGCACCAATGGCTGTCACTGTGCAAACGCCAGCACACCAGCACCAGCACCAGCACCAGCACCAGCACCAGCACCAGCACCAGCACCAGCACCAGCACCAGCACCAGCACCAGCACCAGCACCACCCGTCCCCGCGACTCCGCTTATCGCCAGTTCGGTCGTGCCGCGTAATGCGATTGATGCGGTTTGTCCGCCGGAGCTGCAGGTCAAGCCGGAGATGCCGCTCAAAGCCAAGGACGAACCCGGGGATGAGTGGCTGGTCAGCGCAAAAATCACCATCCTCAACGGGGCGGTCAAGGACGTCACCATCCTTTCCGGCCCCAAGGTATTCCACGACAGTGTGCGCAGAGCCATTCGCCAATACCGGTGCAAGAGCGAAGGGGGCGAAGTCGTGGTCACCCAAGTGTTGCGCTTCAAGTTGCAGTAAACCGGGGTCTGCACGCCAAACAGTCCCCGAGAAGCGCCCACAAAAAAGCCGTCTTGCGACGGCTTTTTGCTTTGCTGGTAGCGCACCCGTTACAAACGGCGAACCCGGTTTCGGGTTCGTGCGATGTGCCTGAAAATCAGGCGGCCAATGCCAGGGCTTTCACCTTGGTGGCCAGGCGGCTCTTGTCACGGGCTGCCTTATTTTTGTGGAAGATGCCTTTGTCCGCCACGGTGTCGACTACGGCTTGCATCTTGCTGAACAATTCCGTGGCTTTGACTTTGTCGCCTGCCAGAACGGCTTTCTCGACGTTCTTCACCACGGTGCGGTATTTGGAGCGCAGCGAGGTGTTCGCTGCGTTGATTTTCTCGTCCTGGCGGACGCGTTTACGGCCCGACGCCAGGCGCGGGTTCTTTTTCTTGGGTTTTCCAGATGCCATAAATAGGTGTCCTTGTGTCTGTGGATGTTGCCAGCAAAGCCCGCGAGTATACCTTTTGGCCCTGCGGCCAAGGATGGGGCGCTCGCTAAACTCGGGACGTGAACCTCCTTCGCTCCGCTTCGACCGTCTCTTTGTGGACGCTGCTCTCGCGCGTGACCGGTCTGGTGCGGGAGTCGCTGCTGGCAGCAACTTTTGGTGCCAGCGCCATGACGGACGCCTTCAATGTGGCGTTTCGCATCCCCAATTTGTTCCGGCGCATGTTCGCCGAAGGCGCATTCAGCCAGGCTTTCATACCGGTTCTTGCGGCAACCCATGCGCGCGAAGGGCATGAGGCCACCCAGGCGCTGGTGGACAAAGTCGCCAGCGTGATGGTCTGGGTTTTGTTGCTGGTGTGCGCGTTGGGGGTTGTTGCGGCACCGCTGATGGTGTGGGCCATGGCCAGTGGCTTGCAGCAAGATCCGCGTGGCTTTGAGGCCGCGGTCTTCATGACCCGCTTCATGTTCCCATACATCGGTTGTATGTCGCTGGTGGCGCTGGCCTCCGGCGTGCTCAATACCTACCGGCGCTTTGCGGTTCCTGCGGCCACGCCGGTCTTGCTCAACCTCTGCACCATTGCGGCCGCCTGGGGCCTGGCCCCGCAATTGCAAGCGCGTGGAATCGAGCCGATTTTTGCGATGGCGGTGGGCGTGATGGCCGGCGGCGTTTTGCAACTGGCCGTGCAAATACCGGCCTTGCGGGCCATCGGGGTGGTGCCGCGTCTGGCCTTGACGTGGGCCGGATTGCGCAGCAGTTGGAAGGACTCCGGGACACAGAACATTCTGCGGCTGATGGCCCCGGCCCTGCTGGGTGTGAGCGTGGCGCAGATATCGCTGCTGATAAATACCCAGATCGCTTCGCACTTGCGGCCTGGCAGCGTGAGTTGGCTCAGCTATGCCGACCGATTGATGGAGTTCCCCACCGCTATGTTGGGTGTGGCACTGGGTGTGGTGTTGATGCCGCAACTCAGCGCGGCCCGTGCCAGCGGGAATGATCAGGAATATTCTGATCTGCTGGATTGGGGTTTGCGCATCGTGGTTTTGCTGGCCATGCCGTGTGCCGTGGCTTTGCTGGTGTTCGGTGAGCCGCTGGTGGCGGTGCTTTTCCACTACCGGGCGTTTACCGATTCCGATGTGCACCAAACGGCCCTGGCTTTGACTGGCTGGGGAATCGGGCTCTTGGGGTTGGTGGCGATCAAGGTTTTGGCACCGGGTTACTACGCCAAGCAGGACACCACGACGCCGGTGCGCATCGC
The DNA here is from genome assembly GCA_009924455.1 of Betaproteobacteria bacterium. Classification (GTDB taxonomy): domain Bacteria; phylum Pseudomonadota; class Gammaproteobacteria; order Burkholderiales; family Burkholderiaceae_C; genus Allorhodoferax. The sequence continues at coordinate 7,406 of RFRO01000064.1, read as the reverse complement.
GGTGGCCGTGCTGGTGCTCACCCAGGTACTCAATTGGTTTTTGGTGCCCTTGATGGCCCACGCCGCGCTGTCGCTGTCCATCGGCATGGGTGCATTGGTCAATGCGGCGTGGTTGTTGCTGGGTCTGCGTCGCCAAGGCAGTTACACGGCCCGCACGGGGTGGGGTCCATTTACTTTGCGGGTGCTGGCCGGTTGTGGTGCGTTGGCCGCTTATTTGTGGTGGGCCTCTACAGCGCTTGAATGGCTGCGCATGGCGCCTGTTGCACGCATGGGGGCTTTGCTGGCTGTGGTGGCCGTTGGTGCGATCTGGTATCTGGCCGTGGTGCGCGTGCTGGGCTTGGATCTGCGCGAATTTCTGCGTCGCGAAAGCGCTGAAAAATAGCTCAGCCACCGACCAGCGCGGAACAAATTGCGGCTATAAATCGCTATGCACCTGTCTTTTGACGTCCCGAGTCCCTTGGACTATTTCCAGTCGCTGGTGGAGTCCGACGACGATTTGCCTTTGCTGGAGACGGCAATTTGCGTTGCGCAGGATGAATATCCGCAGCTGGATGTGCAAGCCGCCTTGTCAACCGTTGACCACCTGGTGGAACGCATGCGCCGCCGTGTTGCACCGGATGACGCGACCCTCTCGCGCTTGCGCGCGCTCAACCGGTTTTTCTACCAGGACCTGGGATTTCGGGGCAATGTCAATGACTACTATGACCCTGCAAACAGCTTTATCCACGAGGTGCTGGAACGCCGTGTTGGGATCCCGATTTCGCTGGCGCTGATTTGGCTCGAGTTGGCCCGCTCGTTGAAATTACCGGCGCACGGCGTGTGTTTCCCCGGCCATTTCCTGATTAAAGTGAAATTGCCCTTGGGATTGGCGGTGGTTGATCCGCTCACGGGAGAGTCGCTGGGTCGAGACCATTTGGAGGAAATCCTCTTGCCCTACCGCCGCCAGGCGGGCCTGACCGATGCCCAGGACACGCCGCTGTCGCTGTATCTGCAGGCGGCGCCCGAGCGCGACATCCTGGCGCGGATGTTGCGCAATTTGAAAGAGATTTACCAACAACAAAGCGACTGGACGCGGATGCTGGCGGTGCAGGAGCGCTTGGTGGTGCTGATGCCGCAGGCGTGGTCCGAGTACCGGGATCGCGGTCTGGCGCATGCAGCCCTTGGCCACCAGGACCTGGCGGTGGCCGATCTGGAGTGCTATTTGGTGCACACCGAAGACCTGGCGGACATGGACCGCATTGCTGAGAAAGTTCAGCGGCTGCGCCGGGAAATCGGTTGATGGCTGCCAGATTCAAATCCGCCGCGTTGTCCGTGGCAGGTCTGGCGGCCTTGGGCCTTGTGCTGTGGCTACTCGCACCTGTTTTAGCGCCCTTCGCGATGGCGGCCGTGCTGGCGTATGTGCTGAACCCGTCCGTGAACCTGCTGTGCCGCCTGGGTGGCGGGCTGTTGGGGCGCTGGTTTGCCGTGCTGGTGGTGGAGACAGCCTTCATCGTGCTGACCACGGGACTGGCCTTGATGATCATTCCGATCCTTGCCGTGGAAATCCCGCTGATGCGCGATCAATTGCCTGGCCTGTTGGACGCCTTGAACGCCTTTTTGCAGCCGCAGCTGCTGAAGCTGGGTATCCACTTCGCAGTCGACCAGACGGGCATCAAGGCGTTCGTGGCGACCTATTTGAATGCCAATTTTGAATCGTCCATGGCTTTTCTCATGGACTCGCTCAAGATCGGGGGTAGCGTGGCGCTGGCCGTTGTGGGCAACTTGTTGTTGGTGCCGGTGGTTCTGTTTTATCTGTTGATGGAATGGGACGCGTTGCTCCTCAAAGCGCGTGACCTGACACCACCGCGTTGGCGGGCCGTCCTGGACGGATTTTTTGCCGAGGCCAATGGCGTGATGGGCCAGTATTTGCGGGGCCAACTGATGGTGATGGGGGCTTTGGCGGTCTATTACGCGGTGGCCTTGACCTTGTTCGGGTTGGACTTGGCGATCCCCATCGGCGTATTCACCGGCCTGGCCGTGTTTGTTCCCTATATCGGTTTCGCGATCGGGCTACTGCTGGCGAGTTTGGCCAGCATTTTGCAATTCGCTTCGGGTGCGGGTCTGGAGTACGCGGTGTTGGTGGTGGGCGTGGTCTACGGCATCGGGCAGATCGTGGAGAGTTTTATTCTGGTTCCGCGCCTGGTGGGGGAGCGCATCGGATTGCATCCGCTGGCGGTTATTTTTGCCTTGATGGCCTTCGGGCAGCTATTCGGTTTCGTTGGCGTGTTGCTGGCTTTGCCTTTGAGCGCTTTGCTTTTGGTGGCCTTGCGCCGCCTGGTTGCCCGGTTACAAGAGGGCCGCTCCGACGGTGTGGACGCGCCATGACGGATGGCCGAAGCTTGCGGATCCTCAGCTGATGCAGCAAATCACCTTGGATATCGGCACACCGCTGATTCCCACGCTGGATAATTTTTTCCCCGGCCCCAATGCCGAAGCCCTGGCCTATCTGCGGGAGTGGCTTCAAGGGCATGCGACTGGACACGCCCGCGCGGCGGAGGCGTGCTTTATTGCAGGCGCACCGGGCAGCGGGAAGTCGCATTTGGTCAGCGCGCTGGCCCGTGCCGTGAATGAAGCGGGTGCGTCCGTCGGCATCTTGCGTCCCGACTCCCGGGTTGCGGCTGATTTCGACCCGGCTTGGTCTGCGGTCATTCTGGAAGATGTCCACGCCTTCGATGCCCCTGTGCAGCACGCCGCTTTCAATTGGTTTGTGCACGCGCAGACCTACCAGCGTGCCGTCTTCGCCACGGGGAATGCCACGCCGCGCGCTTTGGCGCTGCGTGAGGATTTGCGCACGCGCTTGGGCGGCGGGCAGATATTTCAATTGCAAGCTCTCACGGAGGCGCAGGTCCGCGCTGTGCTCCAGGACAGCGCGAGGCTGCGTGGTTTGGTGTTGGGTGATGACGTCCTGGACTTCGTGTTGCACCGCTTCAGTCGCGACCTGGGCAGCCTGATGCCCTTGCTCACTGCCTTGGACCATTTCGCGCTGCAAACCCAGCGCGCCATCACGATTCCGTTTATCAAAACCATGTTGGAACGCTTATGACACGCAAAAAGATCGCGATGTTCGATCTGGACCACACTCTGCTGCCGCTGGATTCAGACTACTCCTGGGGCCGCTTCACGGCCGGTTTGGGTTGGGTGGATCGCGCCGCCTTTGACCGGCAGAACGAGAAATTCTTCCGCGACTACCGCGCCGGAACACTGGACATTGATGCCTACGTCGCCTTTGCCACCGCCGCATTCCTGGCCCAGGGCCAGGCTGCCGCAGAGGCCGCGCACGCCCGTTACGTGCAGGACATCATTGCGCCTGAAATCCGGCCGCAAGCGGTGGAGCTGGTGCAAGACCATAAAAAGCAGGGTGCAACTACCATCGTGATCACAGCGACCAATGAGTTTGTCGCCAGCCCGGTTGCGCGCCTGTTCGGCCCCGATTTGGTGATGGCAGTGGAGTTGCAGCGCGATGCGACAACCGGCTGGTTCAAAGGTCTGGTGCACGGCGTACCGAGTTTTCGCGAAGGCAAGGTGCAACGGATCGAGTCCTGGCTGGCGCAGCAGGGCCTGGCTTGGAGTGACGTGGACAGCAGCTTTTATTCCGATTCCATCAATGACCTGCCGCTGCTCGAGCGGGTCGACGATCCGGTGGCAACCAACCCCGACGACACCTTGCGCGCAATCGCGCAGAATCGCGGCTGGCGCATACTGGATCTCTTTGGCGCGGCCCACTGAGCGCGCGCCACCGTCCGGCAGGCCAATCTGACGGGCGCATCACCACACAACATGATAAAAAAATTCATCGAAAAACTGCTGGGTAAAGCCGGTCCCGGATCCAAGTCGAAGTTCGGTAAGCGCGTTGACATGCCTGCTAGCGCGCACGGCATCGACCCGTCCATGGTGGACGAACGCGCCGCCAACGTCGTGCGCACCTTGCAGGGCGCCGGATTTGAGGCCTACATCGTCGGCGGCGCGGTGCGCGACATGCTGCTGGGTCTGCGGCCCAAAGACTTTGATGTGGCGACCAATGCCACGCCGGAGCAGGTCAAGCAGTTGTTCCGCCGCGCTTTCATCATCGGGCGGCGCTTTCGCATCGTGCACGTGGTGTACGGCCGCGGCCGTGAGCATGAGGTGATCGAGGTTTCCACCTTCCGCGCCTATTTGGACAATGCCGCCGCCGAACAGGTCGCGGGCAACGAGAAAACCAGCCGCAGCGAACTTGCCGGCATGCAGCACGCCGTGGATTCCACTGGCCGTGTCCTGCGCGACAACGTCTGGGGCCCGCAGGAGGAAGACGCGGTGCGCCGCGACTTCACCATCAACGCCATGTATTACGACCCGGCCACGCAGGTGGTGGTCGACTACCACAACGGTCTCAAAGACGCCAAAAGCAAAACCTTGCGGATGATTGGTGACCCGGTGACCCGCTACCGCGAAGACCCGGTGCGCATCATCCGCGCGGTGCGCTTTGCTGCCAAGCTCAGCCATCTGGGCTTCAAGCTCGAGTCCAAAACCGCCGCGCCTATTCAGAAGTCCATCAAGCTGCTTGATGATGTGCCGCAAAGCCGGCTGTTTGATGAAATGCTCAAGCTGCTGCAAACCGGGCATTCGCTGGCCTCTATTGCGCAGTTGCAGACGCTGGGTGTGGCGCGCGGTATCTATCCCTTGCTCGATCTGGTGGTCGAGCGCGCGGCGCTGCCGCTGGTCAACGCTGTGCTGCAGGATACCGATCGCCGCGTGGGCGAGGGCAAACCGGTGGCGCCCAGCTTTTTGCTAGCCTGCGTGCTCTGGCCTGATGTGCGCGACGGTTGGAACGCACGTCTTCATGCGGGCGAGCACAGCCATCCCGCTTTACAAGACGCGATTGACGACGTCTTTAACAACCGCATTGGCGATGTCTCCGGACGCGGCAAGTTGGCGGGCGACATGCGCGAGATTTGGATGCTGCAACCGCGTTTTGAGAAGCGCACCGGCAGCGCGCCCTTCGGTTTGCTGGATCAAGTGCGCTTCCGCGCGGGCTTTGACTTCATGCGCCTGCGCGCTGACATCGGCGAGGTGGACGAGGCGCTGGTGGACTGGTGGCAGGAATTCAGCACTGGCGACGCCGATATCCAGCAAGACCTGGTGGAACAGGTGCGCCAGGAGCAGGCCAAACGTCCGGGTGCGCCGCGGGTGCAGCGTGCCCCCCAGCCTGATTCGGTGGCTACGCGCCGCGCCTTGCCGGATACGGGCGCCGCTGCGGCACCGGGAGACGCTACAGATCCGTTATCCGACGGCGCAGCGCCGAAGAAGCGCCGACGTCGCCGCCGCGCCGGTGGCAGTGCGCCGCCCCCATCGGAATAAACATGCGCAATCCGGTACTCGCGACGCTGGGCGTTGGTGCCAATCTGGGCGATCCCCGCACCGCCGTGCGCAAGGCCATCGCTGACCTGGCGCGTCTGCCGGACACTGACATGGTGGGGATATCTTCTTTGTATGGCAGCGCGCCATTGGATGCGGATGGCCCGGATTACGTCAACGCCGTGGTGCAGGTGCGGACTGCGCTCAGCCCGGATGCGCTGCTGGCGGCTTTGCAGGCGATTGAGCAGAAGGCTGGGCGTGAGCGCCCCTACTGGAACGCGCCGCGCACCTTGGATCTGGACATCCTGCTCTACGGCGCCGCCCGTGTGGACCACGAACACTTGCAAATTCCGCATCCCCGGATGTGGCAACGGGCCTTTGTGGTCGTGCCACTGGCAGAAATTGCCCCGGATCTGGTGAATCCGGCCCAGATGCAGGCCGTTTCCGGGCAGGCTTTGCACCGTCTGGATGGGTGATCGCGCCGCGCGCTTGCGCCGGCAACGTGCCTGTTGAACAATAGCGCGGTGCGGTTTTCCCAAGGTGTGGGGACCGTCAGCCACTTGCGAGGATGAATCAATATGCGAATTTCTTCGGGTCTTTCCGGCACAGCGATGTGGCGGGCTTGCTTTGTGGGATATCTCGTTGTGCACGCTGCAGCGGCCTTTGCCTACAAAGTCGAGAAAGTGTGTGAGGAAATCCCGGCAACCCTGAACACAAAAGCCGTCAAGAAATGCAAATTTGTCGTGGTTCGACCGGTTAAAGAAGGCGAGGAGCCCAAAGAGAAGAAAGAAGAGGCGCCCGCCGGGCACGGCGCCAAGCCGGCGCATTGACCGCGCTCGGGTTTGGGCACAGAGGCCTGTGCTGCGCGTCCGATCAGGTGCTGCGGGTGATGGACTGCCGGGCCAGATGCACCAGGACTTGGGCGTATGGCCCGCCGGGTAGCTCCAGAGCAGCCGTTGCGGCCAGTTCGGCTTGGGCTTTGGCGGCATCCATAGCCACCGCCGCAGCCCCGGTTTTTTGGACAATCGCCACGATGGCGGCAAGCTGGCTCTCGTCCCCGTTTTCAATGGCCAGCCGTACGGTCTGCGCATCCTGCGGCGTGCTGCGTTCCATAGCCGCTATCAACGGCAGGGTGGCTTTGCCTTCGCGCAGGTCGTCGCCCAGGTTTTTTCCCATGAGTTCAGCGTCGCCGGTGTAGTCCAGCAAGTCGTCCACCATTTGGAACGCAGTGCCGAGTGCCTGCCCGTAGCGCGCGCAAGCCGCTTCATGCGCCGGGGTAGCCCCGGCCAGAATCGCACCCACGCGGGCACTGGCTTCAAATAACTTGGCGGTTTTTGATCGGATGACTTCGGTGTACTGCGCCTGCGTCAAATCGGCGTTGTGCATGTTCATCAACTGCAGCACTTCGCCTTCGGCGATGACGTTGGTGGCCTCTGCCAGCACTTCCATGATCCGCATGCTGTTGGCTTCGACCATCATTTGGAAGGCGCGTGAGTACAAAAAGTCGCCGACCAGCACACTGGCCGGACTGCCAAAGGCCGCGTTGGCTGTCGCCACACCACGGCGCAGGCTGGAGTCGTCGACGACGTCGTCGTGCAGCAGGGTGGCGGTATGGATGAATTCGACGACTGCGGCCAGTTCGTGTCGCCGGGGGTCTTCGCAACCCAAAGCCCGGCAGCAGAGCAATAAAAGTTTGGGTCGTATGCGCTTGCCACCGGCGCCCAGAATGTATTGCGAGATCTGCCCTACCAGCGGTACGCCAGAGTGCAGGCGCCCCGCAATGACGGCGTCCACTTGCAGCATGTCTGCCGCAATGGAGTCATGCTCCGCAAGGGAGCTGGAAGAGGTGGTAGTCACTGGAGCGGGGCTGGGGATGCGCCAAATTATAGGCTTGGCACCTGTTCGGGACAGCGCCGGCAGGCGGGGCCGCTATAATTGCTGGCTCTGCAGAAATCCGTCTGCAGTAATCCTATCGAAGAGGTTCACATGTACGCGGTCATAAAAACCGGCGGCAAGCAGTATCGCGTTGCTGTCGG
>RFRO01000063.1 GCA_009924455.1 Betaproteobacteria bacterium | reverse complement strand
GTGCGTGCGCAAATTGATGATGCCGCCAAACTGCTTGCCCTGCCCCACCGGCCAGGTCATGGGGACGCACGGCATACCCAACTCGCGCTCAATCTCGTCCAGGATATCGAGCGGCTCACGAACCTCCCGGTCCATTTTGTTAACGAAGGTGATGATGGGCGTATCGCGCTGGCGGCAGACCTCGATCAGGCGGCGCGTCTGCGCCTCTACGCCGTTGGCCGCGTCAATCACCATCAGCGCCGAATCGACGGCGGTGAGCACGCGGTAGGTGTCTTCCGAAAAGTCTTTGTGGCCAGGTGTGTCCAGGAGGTTGATCACGTGGTCGCGGTAGACCATTTGCATGACCGAACTGGCCACTGAAATCCCGCGCTGCTTCTCAATCTCCATCCAGTCGCTGGTGGCATGGCGACTGGCCTTGCGCGCCTTCACCGAGCCGGCGATCTGGATCGCACCGGAAAACAAGAGCAGCTTCTCCGTCAGCGTGGTCTTACCGGCGTCAGGATGGGAAATGATGGCAAACGTACGGCGCCGCCGCGTCTCGGCAAGAAAAGTCATGGATGGGGGTGGAGGCGAAAAGAGCCGATTTTAGAGAGGCCGTGCCACTCAGATGCGGCCGCTCCATCGGTATGCCACGATGCCCAGGTATTCGTGCAGCGCCAAATACCATTTTTGAAAATCGCCAAGGGAGTATGTAGTCCAAGGGGTTGCAAGACCGGCTCGGAAATCCACGCTGTAAGGCGTGACGTTCCAGCCCTGTTTGCGAAAAACCGCCAAGGCCCTGGGCATATGGCTTGCCGAGGTGATCAAGATCCACGGTTGATGCGGATCAATCCCGCTCAAGCGGGCGGTGAACACCGCGTTTTCATAGGTGTTGCGGGACTGGTCTTCGAGGCGGATGCGCTGCGGGTCCAATCCCAGTTGCACGAAAAAGCGGCGCGCACGCTCTGCTTCGCTGGGACCACTTCCGAAATATTGGCCCTCGCCACCGCTGAATACCACCTGGAGTTCGGGGGCCTGGCGCAGCAGCGGCAGGACCGTGGTCATGCGCTCGGCGCCACTGTTGACCTGCGGTTCTTCGGTGCCTTCACTGACGTAGCCGCTCTCTGTTGCTCCACCCAGAACAACAACGCCTACATAACTTTGGGCAGGCAACGGAGGCGGGTCGGGGTATTGCCGCTCCAGGTGTCGCAGCAAGGCATCCGGCAAAGGTGCCCAGCCACCCAGCAGCAAGATGCCCAAAGCCGCCAGGACCCAGCGGCGCGCTGCCAGCGGGCGGCGTGGCAGCAGAAACACGGCCACAGCCAGCAGCAGCAGAACCCAGAACATGGGGTCCGCTGCCAATCCGAGCAACTTGGAAAGAAGAAACATAGCCGGCAATGGTACGGCGCGCGCCGGGCGCGCCGGTTAGCAGCTTAGAACGGCGCCGTTGTCAAACCACCGCAAAACCCTTTGAGAATATGGCGGGTTTTGTCACCTTTGAAGGTGAGGGTCTGCACGAAGCTGCCATCTGCACGGTCAATCGTGAAATCTTCCTGGATGATCATCACGCCAAAGCGCTCAAACATTGCCGGGCGGCTGACCAGGATTTTGGTTCCATTGACTTTGAGCGAGCCCTTGTGGCCCTCGGATATCGCAAAGTCACCTTGGTACCAGCCGGTCTTCTGGTCGTAATCGACGCCGGCAACCAGCATGTCGTTGTAGACCTTGGGCTCGGCTTCCAGGGTGCGCTGTGGCATGGAGATGGTGACTTCACAGATGAACTTGGCTTCACCCGTCGTCTTAGCCATGGCGTCCGTTTCTTTGGATCCGACCGCCTTAGAAGCCGAGCTCCCGATATGGATCCAACCGGCGTACACACCGAACGCGCCGATGCCCAGTACGAGCAGCAGCACGACGGTGGCTGAAACCAGCACAGCCACCAGAGTTTGGCCGCCGACAGCGCGGGGGGTGTTCATAGGTGGGCCGCACCTTCCATGGCCATCAGCGCGTTGACGGGCACAGCCTGGGCCAACGCGTCACGCAGCCAACCCGCATCCAGCGGCGCCCGGCCGATGGTGATTTCACGGTTGTTCTGCGGCTGCACCGGGCGGGCATTCATCTTGAAGGGGAAGGCGTTGACCTGCTCCTTGGAGATATTCACCGGCGTGCGCAGGATGAAGAAGCGCACCCCTTCCGTACACGGCGGTGTGGTCAACGATCCATCGTAGCTCCAGAAGTCCAACTCCTTAGGCAAAAGATTGGCCGGGTTGAAGGTCACATCGGGAACATCAACCGGTGGACCTTCTCCCGCTGGAAGGTTGGCCCACAGCGTTTTGATGTTGGGGTTTTCATTGCCTTCCTTCAACAACACGCCGATGACCGCCAGCTTGCCTTCGGCGCTCTTGTGCACAAAGTGCGCCACCATGGCCATGGGCTTTCCGTCAATCTGCTCTTCGCTGGGGCGGTGGAAATGGAATTGCAACAGGTCATACGCAATACCGTCGATACGCAGTTTGCTGCCCGCCGGAATGTTGACCTGAATCGTGTGGCCGTTGTTGAGCATGGTCAAGGGGCCGGGCTTGTACGACGGCGCCAAGTCAACGCGCTGCTTGACAAACGGGCCTTTGATATTGAGCGGCGACTGCTTGGTACCTTTGCCGCAGGTGGGGAACTCTTTCACCCACCGCGCAGGGCCCATGTCGCCTTCGTAGTCCCAGTGCGGCGTGGCGTGCTTTTCAGCAGGCTTCTCGGCGGTCTTCTCACCATCCTTGGCATGCGGATCCGCAGCTGGCTCGTCCTTTTTCGCATGGCCATCGTCTTTTTTGCCGTGGCCATCTTGCTTGGCTGCAGCATCACCCTTGCCATGGGCATCGTCTTTGCCATGGTCAGCGTGGCCGTCGTCCTTGCTATGCCCTTCTGGCACCTTGGGGCTGCCTTTGGGCAGGCAATCAGCCATCACGTCCACTTTTTCACCCGTGGTGGCCAGGCCCATCTGGGCCGCACAAATCGTGTTTTTGCGGTTACTCCAGTCCGCCAAAGCCAGCGCCTTTTTGTACGCCTCAATCGTTGTCGGATCGTCCGCGCCTTTGGTCAGCATGCGCAAAGTGGCCAAGCCAATCAAGCGTTCCGGGCTGAGGTTTTTTTCCTTTTTGTAGGCGGCCTCCAAATCAGACAGCGTAGCGCCGCTTGAAAGTCCGGCCTTTAATGCATCGAACTGAATAGCCTTGGCAGCCGCAGCTTGCGACTCTTTGCCCATGGCTTCCAGCTCTTCGGAAGCCGCCTTCGCCGCCTTCTCGGCCTCCTCAATTTTGGCCGTAGCCTCCTCGGATGCCTTGGTCAGCTCTTCAATCGTCGCTTTGCTGCCCTGCGACTGCTTCCATGACATATACCCAAACGCCGCAGCGCCAGCCATAGCCAGTGCCAAGACGATTTCCAACACGGTGCGTTTCATAGGATCTCTTTCACTTCGGGAACAGGGGGACCGCTGCGCTTATCCCGCTAATTTAAACCATATCAAGCAGCATCGACACGTTGCGCAGCAACTTGATGCCGCGCAGAAAACTTGGTTGCCAACCGTTCATGCGCGCACCCATGCGGCTTGCAGCCAATGCCGGTATTCACGGCTGAATGGCCAGGCCATATGCTGAATCGGAGTCCCGGCCGGGAAAATGCCCGCCGTCAGATGGTCCAACCATGCGCCCTTCACACCCATTTGCGCACACCACCGCCGCTCTGCAACAGAAAACTGCGGCAGCGCGCCGGCAACCGACCGCTGCCGGACAGTCTGCAAAGGCCCTAATTGGGGAACCACCAGTGCTCCCGATGCGGAAGGGGCAACCCGGCCGGAATAGGCATCGTGCACGCTGGCCCACTCACGTCCGCGCAACATCCGCGTGATCGCATGCAACTGCGCCTCGGCCGCGTCGAGGCGGTTATGGACAAAGCGCAATTGCCCCAGCACATTGTCAAACAACACAAAGGCTTCCGGGTAGGTGCGCAGCAACTGGGGCAGGTAGCGCATGGCATCGAGCTGCTGGTACTCCAGCTTGGTACGGGACTGCTGCAAAGCCGCGCCATGCCGGTAACGGAATACCGGCGCACTCCAACGGTCCAGGTCAAACGCGCGCACGCAGCGGAACCGCTGCAACCAGGCGCTGCTCATCATCCAGCCGCCACTGGCGCCAATGAGCAAGAGCTCGGTGCTGCCCGGTGATACGCCGCTTAACCATTGCGCAATCTGCTGGGTGGTCGCAGCCCAGCGGCTTTGCGCCTGCCAGGCACGCCAATGCCACAGCCAACCACCGGATGCGCCCGGCGCGCCGGCACCCGGTGCGGAGGGCAACACCAGATCGGCGGCAGGTGCGGTTTGCGTCATCATGCAGCCTTGCGGTTGTATTGCTGGACGCCCAGTACATCCATGGCGCGTTGCTCGAGCCGTGCCATTTCCTTGTTATGTGCCGTCTGGGCGTTCTCGCGCAAGGTTTTCATCTTCAAGCGTTCGGTATCGGCATCGCGCAACGCATCTTGCAGTGCGGTCTGGTGCGCCATCGTTCGCTCAATATCGGCCTCCACCCGGTGGTGCAGCGTCTGCAACTGGGACATGAATTGGCGCTGGTTCATGGCCTCTTGCATGCCTAACTGTTCGGTTCGGCTTTGTAATTGGTCGCGGTACTCCTGGTACAGCGTCAACAAGCGGGTGCGGCTGGCATACAGCGTTTGCAGCAATTGGCCCGCCTGCGCAATCTCGGCCTGCAATTCGTTAATCCGGCGCTGCGCCTTGTCCTCCAGCGCAGCCCAGCAGGAACGGGGGCCTTCCATGGTCAGCCCTCCATCAGCGCGCGCAAGCTTTCGCGCGTGAGCTGCTCATCGAATCCGGTATTCATCTCCTGCTGCAGAAACGCTTCCATCTTGGGACGCAGGGCAATGGCCTGGTCAATTTCAGCGTTTGAGCCGGCCTGGTAAGCCCCCACCTGGATCAAATCCACGTTTTGCTGGTACAAGGACCACAAGCGCCTGAAGCGGTTGGCCATCTTGAGATCGGCGGGTGGCAAGAGAACCTGCATCACACGCGAGATCGAACCGTTGAGGTCGATGGCGGGGTAATGGGCCGCATCGGCGAGTTTGCGCGAGAGCATCACCTGCCCATCCAATGAGGCACGGGCAATGTCCACGATGGGGTCATTGCCATCATCGCCTTCAGCGAGCACGGTGTAGATAGCCGTAATCGATCCGTGCCCGTTGCGCCCCACACCGGCGCGCTCGATCAGGTTGGGCAACAGGGCGAAAACGGAGGGCGGGTAGCCTTTGCTGGTGGGCGGCTCGCCGATGGCCAATCCGATCTCACGCTGTGCATGGGCCACACGGGTCAAGCTGTCGACCAGCATCAACACGTCTTTCCCCTGATCCCGGAAATACTCGGCTATCACATGGGTCAGGTGCGCGGCTTTGAGCCGCAACACGGGAGAAATATTGGCCGGTGCCGCAATCACCACCGATTTGGCCAGCCCCTCGGGGCCGAGCGATTCATGGATAAACGCCTGGACCTCACGCCCGCGCTCACCAATCAAACCGATCACGACCACGTCAGCCTTGGTGAAGCGGGTCATCATGCCCAGGAGCACACTTTTGCCGACGCCGGAGCCGGCCACCAAACCCAGACGCTGACCGCGTCCCAGCGTCAGCAAGCCGTTAATGGCTTTAACACCCACATCGAGCACGCGGTCAATCGTGCCGCGCTCCATAGGATTGAGCGGCAAGCCGAACAGGCTGAGTTGGTCCTCGCAAACGGGTCTGGGCATGCCGTCCAGCGGTGCGCCCTGGGCGTCAATCACCCGGCCTAGCAAGGCCTCGCCCAAATCGGCGTGGCCGCTTTCGCTGAGTATGCGGACCGACGCACCAGGACCTATTCCCACCGGCTTGGAGAAAGGCATCAAATACAGAGTCTTGTCCGAGAATCCAACGACCTCGGCTTCAATGCGGTGACCGCCGGTTCCCTCCACCGCGCAGCACGCGCCGATAGGCGCCATCAAGCCGCGTGCTTCCATGCGCAGTCCGACCAGGCGCACCACAGTTCCGCTGCGCACCGGTGCGCTCTGGGCTTTTTTCTGCAGCAGAGAAATGCTGCGGTCCACTTCGGCGGCGAAGTCAAACATCGCTGTCCTCCAGATCCAGCACATCAGCGTGGACATCCGACGGGGCGTGGCTCATGCGCGCAGGAACATCCTGCACCGCCATATTGCCCAGACGATCCGCGGCCAAGCGCTCGGGACTGAAGGCGGACTGGGTACGAAGGCGGTCTTCGTCCATGAGCAAGGTCCGGGCGATCGCACTCAAGCGGTGGGTGATCAAATCCTCGACCACAGCATCGTTGGCACTGGCGCGCACGCTGCCGGGCGGCAAAGCGTCATTGGCCATCAATTGCGGAAGATTTTTTTCCACCAGCCCGGCGCGCTTGCGCAAATCGTGCAGCGCATGCAAATCATCCGGATGCAACTCCAACACCACGGCCGACAACTCATTGGCCGCGAGGTCATCGACGCAGCGTTGAACCAATCGGTCGATAACAGCACCATCCAAGCGCAATTCGCCCAGAACGAGCTGTTCCGCGATATGCAGGGCCAGGCGCTTCACAGGCTCCACAAACTGCTGCGGGTCCTGGCGCATGGTCTGTGCGGCGGCTTCCAAAGCATGAACCAAGGTCTGGTCGATCTGCGCCTGGGCTTGCGCGCTGGCTTGCATTTCCGCTTGCACCTCAGCGCGAATTTGTTCATAGAGTTGGGCGCGGGCATCTTCCATCCCATCGGCATAGCCTTGGGCATGGGCATCGTCGACGGCTTGTTGCGAATGGCTGGGGGCCTGCTCCGCTACAAAATGAGCCTGAGCGCCGGCGCCATCATGGGGCTCAGTGCCCGCCGCATCGGGGGCGTCGGCATGCGCCGGATCCCGCGGGCCTTCCGCAACCGCAGGCGCAGTGCTCCGCGGCCCGATCAGGAACAACGAATCCACATCCTGGATCGCAAAACTTTTGACAGGAATTGACGATCCGGACTGCGACACAAAGCCGCCTGCAGGCGCCTTGTTACCAAACAAATCGGTTGGTTGCCAAACCCGTGCGAACTTCACTTCGCTGCGGCGCACATCCTCAGCGGCCGGCTCCTGTCCATCGGGTCCGTCCGCCACAAGCGGCACGTCGGCAGAACCCGCTTGAATCAATTCGTGCGGCTTGAACATGGTGGAAGCTGGCGCTCAATGGCGGACCAAACCGGTCCGGTGTGGCTTACACATAGTCGGCCCCGCCACCCAGAACCAGGTCACCGGCATCGGCCAGTTTGCGCGCGGCGCGCATGATGAGTTTTTGGGCTTCTTCCACATCGGCCAGACGCATGGGGCCTAGGGCCTCCATATCGTCTTTGAACATTCCGCGGGCGCGCTCTGACATATTGCCAAGGAACTTGTCCTTTACCGCATCGCTGGCACCTTTGAGTGCCTTCTTAAATTCATAATGCTTGCGGCAGCTTTCACGCCGCCAAAGCTAGACGACTTGGCCGAGCTGTTGGTGGAGAACTGCTTCTTCATAATGGCTTCCAACTCCACCATGGCCGACGGTTGCACCGTCTCCAGGCTGGCCACACGTTGAATCACTTCGGCGCGGCTGTCCACCGGCAAAAAGGCCAGCACGTCAGCGGCCACCACCGGCTCCAGCACCGACAAAATAATGGCAACCACCTGGGGATGCTCGGCCTGGATCATGTCGGCGATCGAGCGCGCGTCCATCCACGACAAAATCTCCAAGCCCTTGCTGCCCGCTCCGGGGGAGATGCGCCCTAGCACCGAGGCCGCTTTGTCATCGCCCAGCGCGCGCTTGAATACTTTTTCCACATAGTCAGCCGTGCCCAATGCCAGGCTGGTCTGCTTCTTGATCGTCGCCACAAATTCGTCGAGCACGACGTTGATGGCTTCTTGCGACAAATCCTGCACCTGAACCATCGCAGCACCCAGGGCCTGCACCTCTTTGGGATTGAGGAAGCGGATGATGTCGGAGGCTTGCTCTTCACCCAGCAACAGCATGAGAACCGCCGCACGCTGCGTGCTGGTCATCGCCGCCATTTCCTGGCGCAATGCCTCGGAGGCGTAGCCGTCGGCGCTGGTATCTGGATCTGCCATGGTGAGAATCGTTCGCTAAGAAAATGGGACGCGCGTGCGCTTAGCCAATTTTGATCATGTTCTTCAAGACACTGGCCACGCGGCCTTGGTCTTCTGCCACAACCATGCGGATCAGCGCCACCTTGTCATCATAGGTGTTGGCGGTGTCCAGCATCTCGGCCGAGATGTTGGACTTCTTCGGCTTCATCTTCGCCTTGATCTCTTCCAAGGTCTCGGCGGCGTTGCCCTCTTCTTCCGCAGCGGCGGCCGGATTTTCCAGGGCCAGGGCTTCGCGCTTGGCGGCTTCTTCTGCCGCGATAGCAGCCTGTGCAGCAGCCGCAATGGCTTCCTGCTCCGCCTGGATGGCTTTGGCCGCAGCGGCGGCAGCTTCTTTTTCCTTGTTCAAGGTGTGCATCACGTATGGGCGCACGATGATCAGCAAAAATCCGATGAACGCCACCCCCAGGGTTGCCACTTTGATGCTGTTCATGATCGACTCATCCTTGTACCAGGGTACGCTGAGATCCACGGGTGTCTCGGGTTCAAACTTGGCTTGCACCACGCTGACCACGTCTTTGCGGGCTTCATCAAAACCCACCACGCCGCGCACCAACTGTGTCATACGCTCAATTTCCTCAGGCGTATAGGGGTTTGGCACGGGGGGCACATCCTCACCCTTGTCGTTCTTGGGTTGCGGGGTCGGCGCGCGTTCGTTGATGACGACTGCCACGCTCAAACGCTGGATATCCCCGGTAGCGCTCTTGGTGTGGCGCACCGAACGGTCAATTTCGTAGTTGCGGGTGCTGCGCGAAGCGATGGTGTTGCGCTCGTCCGTACCGCTGGCGGTTGTGGTCTGGGTGTTGGCGCTGGTCGTGGGCGTAGGCGGCGCGGTGTTGGACAGCGTGCCCGGGACGCCACCCGCTTCTTTGGAACTGTTGCGGTCCTCGCTCAGAATTTCGGAGCGGGTCTTCGGTCCTTTTCCGGCGGTGTCGTAATCTTCAACCGTGGTCTCCGTCTGGCTGAAATCCAAAGCCAGGTTGACCTGCGATCGCACATTGGCCTCACCCACGATCGGCGACAAAATCTGCAACACGCGCTGGCGGTACAGGTCTTCCTGGTTCTGTTTGTGTTTGGTCTGGCCGGCGGTCAAGCCCATCGCTTGCTCACTGGCGCTCTCGGTCATCAGCTTGCCGAAGTTATCGACGATCACCACGTTATCGGGCGTCAGCAGGGGGACGCTGGACGCAATCAAATGCACCATGGCCTGCACCTGCAAGGGGCTCACAGTGCGTCCGGATTGCGGTGTCACCACGACCGAGGCCTTGGGCGGTGTGCGATCGCGCACAAACACCGATGGCTTGGTAATCGCCAAATGAACCCGGGCGTTCTGGATGGTCTCGATCTGCAAAATGGTGCGTGCGAGTTCCTGCTCCATCGCTGCGTTGTAGCGGGCCTGCTCCATGAACTGGCTGGTTGTCAGCGCCGACTGCTCCTTCAGGGCGTCCAGGCCGGTAGGCATGGTTTTGGGCAGTCCTTTAGACGCCAAAAATATGCGCGCCGCATGGTAGCGGTCGGTCGGCACGGTGACCTGCCCGTTGGAGCTGTCAATGATGGGTTTGTAATCTGCGGCTTTCAGCGCCTCGAACACCGCCTGCTGATCGCCTTCCGTCACGCCGGTCATCACGGGACGGTAGGCCGGCTGGTTCATCGCCACAAAAATGATCGCAAATAAGAGGCATACCAGCGCAATCACCAGAACCGGCAAAGCCCGCTTAACAGCGGGTTGTGCCAGCGTGCGCTGGATCGGGCCGAACAGGCCGCTGTAATCTTCAGCGGCCGCCATGCCGCCGTTGTTGTAGCCATTGGCGACCATACCGCCGCCATTGTTCATGCCATTGGCGTTTGCCATGGCGCCACCGTTGCCGGGGTTGTTGTTCGCCAGACTGCCGCCTTGGCCCCCGGCGCGCCGGTCATTGCCGCTGCGGGTCGCCAGCGGCTGCTCGTCAACCGATGCGGGTACAAAAGTGCCGGTATTTGCAAGTGCAGTGGCCATATAACTCGTCTTTCAGCGCGGGAAATGTCGTGGTTGGTGTGGAATCAGACCGGCATGTTCATGATGTCTTCATAGGCCTTGAGCACCTTGTTGCGCACCTGCAAGGTGGCCTCAAACGACAGCGACGCCTTTTGCATCTTCAACACCACATCCGTGAGTGGCACCTGTTCACCGCGTTCAAATGCATTGTTGGTTTCCTGCGAATCCATCTGCAGGCTGTTGGTTTCTTTCACAGCCTGGCGCACCATGTCCGAGAAGTCGGACTTGACGACTGTCTGCCCGCCCAAACCATCGATGCCCACGCCACTGGCCTGCTCGGCGTGGCTTTTGAGGGTCTGCAGCATCGAGGCGATGCTGGATGCGGAAGTGGCATTTTCAATCATGGCGTGTGTCCTGGTTGGTGCGGAACGGATCAGGCGGCAGAGCCCACGGCGTCCGGTGTTTCACGCAGTCGCGCAAGCTTGTAACGCAGGGTGCGTGGGCTGATACCCAACTTTTGCGCGGCTTCTTCACGGCTCTTGCTTTCCATCAGCGCCGCTTGAATGACCGAATACTCGCTGCTTTTGACGGTCGCATGCAAACTCTGCGGCATCGCCGAAGCGGGTTGCACGGCAGGCTTGTCGAAGTAGCTCGGGCTATACGCCGGGCGGGGCAAAGCCAAATCGGCACCGTCCATGAAATCCAAGGGGTTCATCGAATCGTCGAACATCAAGTGCTGCAGGTCGATCACGTGGTCGCCTGAGATGACCATGGCGCGCTGCACCACGTTTTCCAGTTCGCGCACATTGCCCGGCCAGCTGTAATCCAACAGCGCGCGCTGCGCGTCGGGCGTGAGCTCCCAAGGCTGGGTTTGGGTGTGCGCGCAATTACGCGCCAGCATGCGCACCACCATCGGCAGGATGTCGCCCTGGCGCTCGCGCAACGGGGGAATACGCAGCTTGAAGGTACTCAGGCGGAAATACAGGTCTTCACGGAATTCGCGCTGGACGATCGCATCGCGCAGGTTCTTGTTTGTGGCCGCCACGATTTTGACGTTCAAGGCAATCGGGCGCTCCGAGCCCAAACGGGTCAGCGTGCGCTCCTGCAACACGCGCAGCAGCTTGGACTGCAAGTGCATCGGCAGCTCGCCGATTTCGTCAAGGAACAAGGTACCGCCCTGCGCTTGCTCAAACAAGCCGCGGTGGTCTTTTACCGCGCCGGTGAAGGCGCCTTTTTCATGGCCGAAGAGCAGGTCTTCCATCATGTGCTCAGGCAGCGCCGCGCAATTCAGGCCGACAAAGGGGCCGCGCGCCACAACGGACGACTCATGCAGAACACGGGCCAGCACTTCTTTACCCGCCCCGGTCGGACCCTCAATCAGCACATTCACATTGGCCAGCGCAACGCGTTGCGCCAGGGCCAGCAAATTGCGGCTGACCGGATCCACATAAATCACATCGCGCACGGCCGGCACGGGCGAGGCCTTGGCTGCGGGGCTCTCAGCGCTTTTGTCCTGGTCCGCTTGCTGCACCGGGTGCAGCGCAGCCTCCCAGGTGGCAACAGCCCAGTCATCGGTAGCGATTACATGCAAAGCACCCGTGCGCATTGCAGCCACGGTCACTTCTAAATTGCGCCGCTCGACACGGCAAAGGATAGAGGGGCGTTTGGAATCCGCAGGGCATGCGTCAATCAGGTCTTTGACCGCCTGCAACAGCTCGCAGTCTTGGCCCAATCCAACCACCACCAGATCGACTGACCCGGCCCGTATCGGGGCACCCAATTCGTCCAAGGTGCGCACGACATGCACATCCATCCCCAAATCCGTCAATGCAGACTGATCCTGGGGTCGCAGCGCCCGGAAGGGGTCCAGCCATAAGGCGTGGAGAGGATGGGTCGAATTGGACATCGGTGAACGGTTTGATAGGGTTCGGACACCCTGATAAGCAGGAGCCGTGCCATCCAATTCCGTCGGTTTGTCGACGCCTTGCCGACCGGCGGCAAGCGCTTGCCGCTGCAGGCCCTAAGAGGCCCGCGCTATGCCAAGCGCCTCAGCGCGCCATCGCCAAACCGGGCTTGACCTGGGGCGGCTTGGACACCAGCGGCTTGGCATCGAAGCCCTGGCACGGTCGCCCATCCAGAGCCAACACTTGTTGCGCCGGCATCATGCGCGACTTGAACCCCAGCAATTTGCAGCTGTACGGGAGCT
>RFRO01000062.1 GCA_009924455.1 Betaproteobacteria bacterium | reverse complement strand
ATCCAAAAACCACCACAGTCGACTGGCAAACGCTTGCACCACCGAACTGGCGCGGGAGCCCGCGTCGATCTGCGCCATGGCGCGGGCACTTATGGAGGCTCCAACGCGGTAGACCACTGCGCCGGCAGGCCCCAGACCCAACAGTGAGCCGATCGAATACCAGGTGAATACACCGAACACATGGCGGTGTGCGCTGAGTACCGACTGCACCACGAGGCGACGGATGATTTCCGAGCGCGTGAGCGATGGTGGCAGCGGGCCGGTCCAGCTCTGCAAAATACGCAGGGCGGTTTCGTCGTCACCCATCTCCAGGGCGGTGCGAATTTCTGTGAAGTAGTGGCTGAACTGGCGAAAACCCAAAGTCGCGTACAACACCGCGACATTCCAGACGAAAGCGCTGAACACACCCAACCACAGCGTCAATGCCCAATGAATCAGAATCACGCAGCCCGCCGGCAGCAGCGCGGCGATGCACCAGCACAGCATGCCCTGCCCGGATCCCCCTGCATCGAAATTCTTCAGGACCCATTCGATCCAGCCACCACCCCACGTGCGCAAGCGGCTGATGCCCGTGAACGGGCGCACTTGCTCAATTACCAGCGCAAACAGGAGCGATAAGAAACCCATGGACGCATGATAGCGGGCGTCCGGAACAGCAGCCCTGCCGGCTCAGGCGATCAGGAAACGGTAGAAGTTGCGCAAGATGCCTGCAGTTACGCCCCACACGAAGCGCTCGACGGGCTCAACACCGGCCCGTGCATCCAGGTAAGGCATGGACAACCATTGGCGTCGCCTGTGTTCCCACTCGGTGCTGTGCCACCGGTGATTCGCGGGGTTGGTGAAATGGGACAGGGGAACTTCGAACACCTCCGCCACCTCGCCGCTGTTGGGGCGCAGCGCAAACCCCGGGTGAACCAGAGCGACAACGGGTGTCACGCTGTATGCACTTCCGGTGGCATAGACCGGCAAGTTGCCCAAAATGGTGACAAAGCATCGCTCCAAACCGACTTCTTCCCACGCTTCGCGCAGTGCTGCGTCGGCCTCGTCACGGTCCTGCGGATCGATGCGACCACCGGGGAAGGCGATTTGACCCGGGTGGCTATTCAAATGGGAGGTACGCTGCGTGAGCAAAACCGTGGGAACGCGGCCCACCACAATCGGCACCAAGACGGCCGCGCGTCGCAGTGTTTTTCCGGCTTCAGCACTCTGATCTCCAGGCAATTCCGCGCGCCATGCGGGAGGCGTGGCAAAACGCCGCTTGAGGGCATCTACCTGCAACTGCGCGTGGTCTACGGCCGACAAATGGCTGTCTACCGCATCGATTGGAATCTGGCGGGGGTCAAATAAAGGGATTGCCATGGCGCAATACAGGGTTGCCAACGAAAAAGCCGCCGCAGACGGTGTCTGGGGCGGCTTGACGGAAGGCGCGGTCTACGTAGATCAGGCCGCGGTCTTCTTGGCAGGCAGCTTTTCCTTGATACGCGCCGACTTGCCGCTGCGGTCACGCAGGTAGTAGAGCTTGGCGCGGCGCACATCACCACGGCGTTTGACTTCAATACCGGCAATCAGCGGGCTGTAGGTCTGGAAGGTACGCTCCACGCCTTCGCCGCTGGAGATCTTGCGGACAATGAAGCCACTATTGAGGCCGCGATTACGCTTGGCGATTACCACGCCTTCGTAGGCCTGCACGCGCTTGCGGGTGCCTTCAACGACGTTGACGCTCACAATCACGGTATCGCCGGGGGCGAATTCGGGAATGGTCTTCCCAAGACGGGCAATTTCTTCTTGCTCCAGGGTTTGGATCAGGTTCATAGCTTCTTTCGTTGATCTTGCGCGCACCGGCATTCAGGCTTGATGCCAAGCGTGGCCCCTTCCGAACGAGGAGGCCGCTTTGGTCGGGCAGAGGATCAGGTTAGCCTGCGATTATACAAAACCCGCCCCGGGCGACCTCAGCGGGGCATACCGGGCGCAGGCAAGGTGGCCAAAAATGCTTCGTCCTGCGGCCCCAGCGCACCCGATGCGCGGGCGCGGGCCAGCAATTCGGGCCGCAGCAAGGCGGTGGCACGCAAGCGCTGCTCACGCCGCCACAGCGCAATTTGCTGGTGGTTGCCCGATAGCAAGACGGGCGGAACCGGCTGACCTTCCCAGTGTTCCGGCCGGGTGTAATGCGGGCAATCCAATAAACCGTCCAAAGCAGGGTTGAAGCTGTCGAAATGGTGGCTGTCCTGGTCACCCAGAACGCCCGGTTGCAGGCGGGCAACGGCGTCGATCAGTGCCATCGCAGCGACTTCTCCCCCGGAGAGCACAAAATCCCCCAGGCTGATTTGCTGATCGACATGGGCATCAATAAACCGCTGGTCCAAGCCCTCATAGCGGCCGCAAATCAGAATCGCGCCGGCGCTATCCGACCAAGCCTGAACGGCGGCATGGTCCAGTTGAGGGCCCAAGGGAGAAAACAGCACCACCGGTGCATCGTCCTGTCTTTGCGCGCGAATGACAGACAGGGTGTCCAGCAAAGGCTGGGCCATGAAAACCATGCCGGGACCACCGCCAAATGGCCGGTCGTCGACGCGCCGATAGTTGTCCGTGACCACGTCGCGGGGGTTGAAACAATGCAACTCGACCGAGCCGGATTCGAAAGCGCGGCGGGTAATGCCAACCCGCACAAAGGGCTCGAAGAGCTCCGGAAACAGCGTGACGACGTCAAAACGCATGGCAAACGGCCGGTATTTGGTAACTAGGCGGGCACTGTGTTCAGTAATCGGGCTGCCAGTCGACAAGGATCCGGCGCTGCGCCATATCCACATCGTCCACATACACCGACACAAAAGGGATCAGCGTCTCTCGCACGGCGTCGCCCTGCGTGTGCTCGATGACCAACACCGTTTGCGGGCCGGTCGAAACCAAGTCGCGAACAACACCCAAATCCACAGCTTCCCGATTTACGACGGCCAAGCCAATCAGATCCACCCAGTAAAACTCGTCGGCAGCAGCCGTCGGAAAACTGGAGCGGGCGACAAATATCCGGGAGCCCTTGAGCGCTTGCGCGGCATCACGGTCCGTGATGTCGTGGCAGCGGGCGACCACCGCACCGGAATGTTCTTTGGCCTCCCGAATGGCCATCAATCCCACCCCGTCGAAGGGTTTGGGGCCCCGCTCCGTGGGCAGCAGATACCAGCGCTTGGATGAAAAAAGCGCCTCCGGCTGGGCGCTGTGGGAAATGACTTTGAACCAGCCTTGAAGGCCCCAGGCGTCCGCTATGCGCCCGACTTCAACCGCATCAGCCGGCAGTTCGGCGGGTTCAAGTCCTGCAAGCATCAAGCGGCACCAGAAAGGCGGAGGTAAACCCCCGCCCGCACAGATCGCTCAGACTGCAGGCGCTGCGGCCTTAGCCGCCTGGCGGATCAAACGATCCACCGTGGGAGAGGCTTGGGCGCCTACGCCTTGCCAATACGACAGGCGGTCCTGCGCAATGCGGATGCTCTCTTCGTTGGCCGTTGCGATCGGGTTGTAAAAACCGATACGCTCAATGAAACGGCCATCGCGGCGGTTACGTTTGTCGGCCACGACAATGTTGAAGAAGGGGCGCGCTTTGGCGCCGCCGCGGGAAAGTCGAATAACGACCATAGTGGGTCCTTTGGGTGACTGAAGGGGGTCAATCGTAAAATTCGGAGCTTGAGACACGCGACTGACCACCCGGCCAGCGACACTCAGAATAGCACTCGATTATATCTTTCTCCCTCCATGCCCCTGATCCGACCCAGCAACGCTGAAGATGTGCCGCAGATTGCCGCCATCTACCGGCATAACGTGCTCACCGGCACAGGCACATTTGAAATCGATCCCCCCTCCCCCGCAGACATGGCCACGCGCCGTGACGACGTGTTAGGTAAAGGCTTGCCATTTCTGGTTTTGGAGGACGCTGGGCAGATATGCGGCTTCGCTTACTGCAATTGGTTCAAACCGCGCCCGGCCTACCGTTTTTCGGCCGAAGATTCCATTTACCTGGCGCCACACACCGCCGGCCGCGGTTGGGGACGTTTGCTGCTGACTGAGCTGATCGCGCAGGCTGAGCGGGCCGGTGTACGCAGCCTGATTGCCGTGATCGGTGACTCCGGCAATGCCGCGTCCATCGCACTGCACGGCGGATGCGGTTTCACACAGACAGGCGTTTTGTCGGGCTGCGGCTGGAAGTTCGGACGTTGGCTGGACGTGGTCCTGATGCAGCGCACCATCGGTGCCGGCCAGAACACGCCGCCCGCACAATCGGATCCATGAAAAACAAAACCCTGGCCGTCTGGCTGACTTTTTTGACCGGCCCGCTGGGGCTGCATCGGCTCTATCTGTATGGACGCTACGGCCTGGCCAGTTGGCTCACGCTGGTGCCGCTCATCTTGGGCAGCTATGGCGTCCTGCGTGCGCGCCACATCAGCTTGGACGACCAGCTGAGCTGGTTGCTGATTCCGCTGCTGGGTCTGACGATCAGCGGCTATGCGCTGCGAGCCATCGTGTACGGCCTGCAAGCCGCTTCAGCCTGGAATGCCCGCTTCAATCCCGAGCAGGACCCGGAGTCGCCCGCCGGTCAGACCAATGGCCTAACCGTGTTCGGGCTCGGAGCCTCGCTGCTGGTGGGCACCGGCGTGCTGATGGCGACCATCGCCTTCAGCCTGCAGCGCATCTTCGAATTCAGCGCTTAAAGGCAGCCCCTCAGGCGGGGCTTGCGGCTGCAACCTCGGCGTATTCCTCAATGCGGTCGAAGTTCATGTACTGGTAAATCGCGGCACCGGCTTTATTGACCACGCCCATGGCCTCGTGGTACTCCTGCACCGAAGGCAACTTGCCCAGCTTGGAGGCGATGGCGGCGAGTTCAGCAGACGCCAGGAATACCTGGGTGTTTTTGCCCAAACGGTTGGGGAAGTTGCGGGTGCTGGTGGAGACCACAGTAGCGCCCTCACGCACCTGCGCCTGGTTGCCCATGCACAGGCTGCAGCCCGGCATTTCGGTGCGTGCGCCCGATGCACCAAAGGCCGCGTAATGCCCTTCCTTAATCAGCTCGCTCTCGTCCATTTTGGTGGGCGGAGCGACCCACAATTTGACCGGGATATCCCGCTGCCCGCCCAGCAATGTCGCGGCGGCGCGGAAGTGGCCGATGTTGGTCATGCACGAACCGATGAACGCTTCGTCAATCTTGGTACCCGCCACTTGCGACAGAAATTTGGCGTCGTCGGGGTCATTCGGGCAGCACAAAATCGGTTCTTTGATGTCGGCCAGATCGATCTCGATCACTGCGGCGTACTCGGCGTTTTTGTCCGCCTCCAGCAAAGCGGGCTTGTCTAGCCAGGCCTGCACCTTGTCGATACGCCGTTGCAAGGTGCGGGCATCCGCGTAACCTTGGGCGATCATGTTCTTCATGAGCACGATGTTGCTGGTCAGGTACTCCTGAACCGGCGCCGGATTGAGCTTGATGGTGCAGCCTGCAGCAGACCGTTCGGCCGACGCGTCAGACAGCTCAAAAGCCTGCTCGACCTTGAGGTCCGGCAAGCCTTCGATTTCCAAAATGCGGCCGGAAAACACATTCACCTTGCCCGCCTTGGCCACCGTCAGCAAACCGGCTTTGATCGCGTACAGCGGAATGGCATGAACCAGATCGCGCAGCGTCACGCCGGGCTGCATGCTGCCTTTGAAACGCACCAGCACCGACTCCGGCATATCCAGCGGCATCACACCGGTAGCTGCGCCAAAAGCCACCAGACCCGAACCCGCAGGGAAGCTGATACCAATCGGGAAGCGGGTGTGGCTGTCGCCGCCAGTGCCGACGGTATCGGGCAGCAACAAGCGATTCAGCCAGGAATGGATCACCCCATCACCCGGGCGCAAAGCAACGCCGCCACGGTTGGACATAAAAGCCGGCAGCTCGTGGTGCATCTTGACGTCCACGGCCTTGGGGTAGGCGGCGGTGTGGCAGAAGGACTGCATCACCAGATCCGCGCTGAAGCCCAAGCAGGCCAGATCTTTGAGCTCGTCGCGCGTCATCGGGCCCGTGGTGTCCTGGGAACCCACCGTGGTCATGCGCGGCTCGCAATAGGTGCCGGGGCGAACGCCCTGGCCTTCTGGCAGGCCAACAGCGCGGCCGACCATTTTTTGTGCCAGCGTGAAACCGGCCTTGGTGGCAACCGGCGGCTGCGGCAGTCTAAACAGGGTCGAGGCAGGCAGCGATAAAAACTCACGTGCCTTGGCGGTCAGGCTGCGGCCAATGATCAGGTTGATACGTCCTCCTGCACGCACCTCGTCGAGCAGCACCTCACTGCGCAACTTGAACTCCACCACCGTTGTGCCGCCACGGGTGATTTTTCCTTCGTAAGGATATATTTCGATGACATCGCCCATGTCAAGCTTGGAAACGTCTACCTCAATCGGCAGTGCGCCGGAGTCTTCCTGGGTGTTGAAAAAGATGGGGGCAATCTTCCCGCCCAGCGTGACACCGCCGAAACGCTTGTTGGGCACGAAGGGAATGTCTTGGCCGGTCGCCCAAATCACGCTGTTGGTAGCCGACTTGCGGCTCGAACCCGTACCCACCACATCGCCCACATAGGCCACCAGATGGCCTTTTTTCTTCAAGTCGTCAATGAACTGCATCGGCCCGCGCTTGCCGTCTTCCTCAGGGCGGAAGGCCGCATCGGTGCGCGTGTTTTTGAGCATCGCCAGGTAGTGCATGGGAATGTCCGGGCGGCTCCAGGCGTCGGGCGCCGGCGACAGATCGTCGGTGTTGGTCTCGCCGGGCACCTTGAACACGGTCACAGGAATGCAATGTGGCACTTCGGGCCGTGTGGTGAACCATTCGGCGTCGGCCCAGCTTTGCATCACTTCTTTGGCCATGGCATTTCCAGCCTGCGCTTTGACGGCCACATCGTGGAAGAAGTCAAACATCAGCAAGGTCTTTTTCAAGGCCTGCGCTGCCAGCGCCGCCACATCCGCGTGGTCCAGCAAATCAATCAGCGGCTTGACGTTGTAGCCACCCACCATAGTGCCCAGCAACTCGGTGGCTTTGGCGCGGCTGATCAGTGCCACGTTGACATCGCCATGGGCCACGGCCGACAAAAAAGAGGCTTTGACCTTAGCCGCGTCATCCACACCGGGCGGCACGCGGTGGGTCAACAAGTCCAGCAAAAATTCGGCCTCGCCCGCTGGTGGCGACTTGATCAACTCAATCAAAGCCGCCACTTGTTTGGCGTCCAGAGGCAGGGGCGGAATGCCCAGCGCAGCGCGCTCGGCAACATGGTCACGGTAGGCTTTCAACATCTCAATTTCTCCTCAGTAACAATTCGCTTCGTAAAGCGTAAAACGTTTCAATGGGCCACGCCATCGGCGGGCTCACGCAACCAGGTTTGCACAGAAGGCGCAAGCTGCACACCACTGCGGTGCGCGGCTTCAATCAGGTTCCAGAAATACCGGTAGCTGGCACGGTCATGCAAGACGCCGTCCACCGCAACCGGCGCCCAATCCTGGGCCAACGCAGATTCAATAATGCGCTGGGCCTGCTCCAGCAACTGCGCGGAAGGGGCAAAAGCCCGCAAAATCGGACGTATCTGATCAGGGTGGATGCTCCACATGCGGGTGAACCCCAGCGCATGCGCCGCCTGCTGCGCGGCGCGCTCCAGGCTGGGGACATCGCGAAATTCCGTGACCACGCAATGCGATGGGACCTTGGCATAGGCGTGGCAAGCGGCAGCGATTTCCAACTTGGCGCGTAACACCAGGGGATGGGAGAACTGGTCTAAGCCCCCATGGCCTGCGGCATCAAAAGACATCGCACTGGCGGGAATCGCACCACCATGTGCAGACACGAAATCCATCAAACCAAAACTCAATGATTCCACGCGCGGGTGCTGCGCAATGGCCCCCACCTGCGCCAGCGCGCCGGGTGACTCAATCAGAACGTGCAGCGGCAGCGTTGGCAATCCCCTATCGCTGCGGGCGCGACCGGCAGCCTGGTCGATTACTGCCACCGCAGCATCGATGTCGGCCACGCTCTCGACTTTAGGCAGCATCAGGTAGTCCAGTGCGATGGCAGCGCCGCCCACAATGGTTTGCACGTCGCTGGCGAATGCCGGGTGGTTCAGCGGGTGCACCCGCACGCCCACCCGATTCAGCCGCCTGCCGCCGGCGGTGATGGACGCATGCTCCAAAGCCAAGGCGGTGACGCGATGCGCTTGCTCCAACTCGCCGCCCACGGGCGCGCCGTCTTCACAGTCTAGCGTGACATCGAACACGCAACGCCCGAACTCTTGCGTCATCTCAGCTTGGAGAGCCAGGCTCTTGCGCATGCGCTCTGGCGTGCCGCTGTAATGGTCACAGACCGGGAGCATGGCCGCAGCCGCCTGCGCGCCGTGCAATACCTGGCGGGGGTGCAACATGCAGAGCGCGCTGGGACAGACTCAGACCAAATGCGCTACGCCAGCCTGCTCGTCCAGCAGCTCCTTGAGCGTTTTATCAATGCATTGCTGGCTGAAGGCATCAACCGGCAGGCCTTCGACGATGCGGTAGCTGCCCTCCTCGCAGGTGACAGGAAAGCCAAACATCACGTCCTTTGGGATACCGTAATGGCCGTCCGATGGGATTCCCATGGTGACCCAGCGTCCCCCGGTACCCAAGGCCCAGTCGCGCATGTGGTCAATCGCCGCGTTAGCCGCCGAGGCCGCGGAGGACACGCCGCGCGCCGCAATGATGGCCGCACCGCGCTTGCCGACGGTGGGCAAAAAGGTATTGGCATTCCAGTCGTGGTCATTGATCATGTCTTTGACCGACGCGCCGTCGATGGTGGCAAAGCGGTAGTCGGCGTACATGGTGGGCGAGTGGTTTCCCCAGACCGCCATCTTCTCAATCGCCGCCACGGGTTTACCGGTCTTCGCCGCCAACTGGCTCAGGGCACGGTTGTGGTCCAGGCGGAGCATGGCAGTGAAGTTGCCGCGCGGCAGATCCGGCGCACTCTTCATGGCGATGTAGGCGTTGGTGTTGGCAGGGTTGCCCACCACCAGCACCTTGACGTTGCGGCTGGCAACAGCATTCAGTGCCTTGCCTTGGGCGGTAAAAATCTCTCCGTTGACGGCCAACAACTCAGCACGCTCCATGCCGGGGCCACGCGGGCGTGAGCCGATCAGCAAGGCGTAGTCGACATCTTTGAACGCTGTCATCGGGTCGCTGTGCGCTTCCATGCCCGCCAACAAGGGGAAAGCGCAGTCTTCGAGTTCCATCATCACGCCTTGCAATGCCTGTTGGGCTTTTTCGACCGGCACTTCGAGCAAGCTCAACACAACCGGCTGGTCCTTGCCCAGCATTTCGCCCGACGCAATACGGAACAGAATGGCATATCCGATTTGACCGGCAGCGCCGGTGACGGCCACGCGAACAGGCTTTTTAAGCATGGAAACTCCTAAGGGTTGTAAAGCTGGACACAATTTTTTGCGGTTTGCGCGTGCCGCACTGCGCGAGTGGCTGCGGTGCGCGCTGCGCCTTGGCGGTGAGTTTAGCAAGGTTTAGGCACGGTGACCGCTGTCTTATGTCTTATATAAGAGAGCAGTCCATCGGTTATGATGGATCCGCTATGAAACCCGCGACACCCAGCCGACCAGAAGCCACCGGCAGCCGGTCATCGGCCCAGCCGGGCATTTCGTCCCCGCCCGTCAGCCGCACCCCCGCGTTCAGTCCGCTGTACCAGCAAATTAAGTCGCTGATTTCCCAGAGCCTCCAAGCAGGCGAGTGGAAATCCGGTGCTGCCATCCCCAGCGAGACCGAACTCGCCGCCCGCTACAAAGTCAGCCAGGGCACGGTGCGCAAGGCGATTGACGAACTCGCAGTGGAAAACCTGCTGGTGCGGCGCCAGGGCAAAGGCACTTTTGTCGCCACCCATTCCGAACAGCAAGTGCAGTACCGTTTTTTGAAACTCGTTCAAAGGCTTGGATATCGGGCGTTTGCGCGCCTTCCCCGGCCCCATGTATGCGCTGTTTGAGTCGGAGTTCGGAATGCGCATGGTCCGTGCGCAAGAGGAAATCCGGGCAGTCCTGGGTGACAGCGCGCAGTGCAAGCTGCTCCAAACAGGGCCATACGTACCGCTGCTGAGTGTGGAACGGGTCGCCTTCACATACAACGATGTCCCCATGGAGTTGCGCCATGCCCTGTACCGGACCGACCGCCACCACTACCGCAACGAGCTTGGCTGAGCGCACAGACATGCAGCAAGTCCAACGCCAAACTTACAAGCGATTTATTTTGTTGCGCTGCAATAGAATTCATGTAGTCTCTGCGACATATGTCCACGATTGTTGACACCTAATCCTCCCCCATGTCCACTCCCCACCCCGCTCCCTCCTCCGCCCGACCGGAATTCCGCAACATCCACGCGCTGCGGGATTTGCCCAGTTACCGTTTGCCGCCAGCGGGCTGGGTGTCTATCCTGCACCGCGTGAGCGGCGCGCTGATGTTTGTATTGCTGCCTTTCATCATCTGGATGTTTGATACCTCGATTTCGTCGGAATATTCTTTTGCGCGATTCAGCAGCGCGTTCAACAACGGGCTGTGGCTGCTGCCTGCCGTCCTCGTCAAGCTGGTCAATCTGGCCTTGATCTGGGCGTATCTGCACCATTTGATCGCCGGCCTGCGCCATGTGTACATGGACGTGAACCATGCGGTCAGCAAAGAGTTCGGCCGCTCTTCGGCACTTTTCACCCTGGCGCTGAGCCTGGGTCTCACCGCCATTTTGGGTGCGAAGCTGTTCGGCCTGTACTGAAAAGCCAAGGAAGCAAGACATGTCGGTTAATTTTGGCGCTAAGCGCATCGTGGTCGGTGCCCACTATGGGCTGCGGGATTGGTTGGCGCAGCGCGTCACGGCGACCTTAATGGCGCTGTTCACTGCGGTCGTTTTATTGCAGGTTATTTTCTCCAGAGGTCCGATTGGCTACGCCACCTGGGCCGGTATCTTTGTTCCGCAGTGGATGAAAGCGCTGACCTTTGCCGTGATCATGGCGCTGGTCTACCACGTCTGGGTCGGTATGCGGGACATCTGGATGGACTACATCAAACCTCTGGGACTGCGCTTGTCCCTGCAAGTGGCGACTATCGTCTGGTTAGTCGCTTGTGCCGGCTGGGCGATCCAGGTTTTGTGGCGCGTTTAAGGCTGATCATTCATGCATCCCTCTCTCCCCTCATCGATTCCCCGGCGCAAATTTGACGTCATCGTGGTTGGCGCCGGCGGCTCCGGCATGCGCGCCTCTTTGCAACTGGCGCGCGCGGGCCTGAACGTGGCCGTGTTGTCCAAGGTCTTTCCGACCCGCTCCCACACGGTTGCAGCACAAGGCGGCATCGGCGCCTCTCTGGGCAACATGAACGACGACAACTGGCACTACCACTTCTACGACACCATCAAGGGTTCGGACTGGTTGGGCGACCAGGACGCCATTGAATTCATGTGCCGTGAAGCACCCAAGGTGGTGTACGAGCTCGAACACATGGGCATGCCTTTTGACCGCAACCCGGACGGCACGATTTACCAACGCCCCTTCGGCGGCCACACCTCCAACTACGGCGAGAAGGCCGTGGAACGCGCCTGCGCAGCAGCGGACCGCACCGGCCACGCCATGCTGCACACCCTGTACCAGCAAAACGTGCAGGCGCACACCAATTTCTTTGTGGAATGGCTTGCCATGGACCTGATTCGCGACGCGGCAGGCGATGTGGTCGGCGTCACGGCGCTGGAGATGGAAACCGGTGACGTCCACATTCTGCAAGCCAAAACAACCTTGCTGGCAACCGGTGGTGCCGGACGGATTTTCGCGGCGTCAACCAACGCTTTCATTAACACCGGCGATGGTCTGGGGATGGCCGCACGCGCGGGGATCCCGTTGGAAGACATGGAGTTCTGGCAGTTCCACCCCACCGGTGTGGCCGGCGCGGGCGTGCTGCTGACCGAAGGCTGCCGCGGCGAAGGCGCTATTTTGCGCAACGCCAATGGTGAACGCTTTATGGAGCGCTATGCGCCCAACCTGAAAGACCTCGCACCGCGCGATTTTGTGTCGCGTTGTATGGACCAGGAAATCAAAGAGGGCCGGGGCTGCGGTCCGAAGAAGGATTACATCAACCTGGACATGACGCATCTGGGAAGCGACACCATCCACCTGCGTCTGCCTTCCGTATTTGAGATCGGCCATAACTTTGCGAATGTCGACATCACCAAAGAGCCGATTCCTGTGGTGCCGACAATCCACTACCAGATGGGCGGCATACCGACCAACATCCACGGCCAGGTTGTAACGCAAGACGCCAACAACCAGAGCCAGCCGGTGGGTGGACTTTACGCGGTGGGTGAATGCTCCTGCGTCAGTGTGCATGGCGCCAACC
>RFRO01000061.1 GCA_009924455.1 Betaproteobacteria bacterium | reverse complement strand
CTTCCCTGCATGTCCCACCCCGCCGCCCCACCCACCTACTACCAGGCTGATAACTACCGGCCGGAGGACAGCATCGGGCTCATGATGCGGCAGATCCTCACCAGCCTGGCGCAAGGCGTGGAGCAGCGGCTGGTCAACTCGGCGCTGACCCACGCCCAATGGATGCCGGTCTTGAAGCTGCACCTGGGTCACGCCGCCACCGTGGCCGAGCTGGCCCGCGAATGCCACCTCGACGCCGGTGCCATGACCCGCATGCTGGACCGCTTGGAGGTCAAAGGCCTGTGCACCCGCAGTCGATCGGAGACCGACCGCCGCGTGGTCAATATCGCCCTGACACCTGCAGGCAGCCAGGCCGCCACCGAGATTCCTGCGGTTCTCTGCGAGGTGCTCAACGGCCACTTGACCGGCCTGAGTGCCGATGAATTCGCCACGCTCAAGTCCCTGCTCCAACGGGTGCTGCACAACACCAAGAGCGGTGCCGCCGATAACGCGGCCGCGCCCTCACCCCCTTCTGCCCCCACCCTTTCTGGAGCCACCGATGCACGGTAGTTTTTTGCGGCCTGCCGCGCTGGTTTTGGCCCTCACGACGCTGCTGGTTGGCTGCGCTGATTTCTCGGGGATTGCGCCCGAGGCGCAATGGCGCTCGGCCACAGCCGTCGGCCTGAAAGATCCGCCGCCACTGACGGCGGCCGAGCTGGACGCAGTCAACGCGCCCAACCCGTGGTGGGAGCAGTTTGGCGATCCGCGCCTGAATGCGCTGGTGGAGCAGGCGCTGCAAAACAGCCCCAGCCTGCGCATCGCCCAGGTCCGGACCGCGCGGGCCCGCTCGGTCATAGCCCGCGTCGACGCAGACCGGCAAGTGCAGGTGACCGGCGGTGCCGACCTCAGCCGCCAACGCTTCAGCGGGCGTGGTTTCTATCCGCCACCGATTGGCGGATCCGAATACGAAATCGCCAACGTGCAGGCCACCGCCAGTTATGAATTCGACTGGTTCGGCAAAAACCGCGCAGCGCTCAACGCCGCCGTCGGCCAAACCGCTGCCGCGCAAGCCGACGCCCAGGCAGCACGGCTGCTGCTGGCCGCCCAGGTCACCCGCCACTACATCGCACTGCTGCGCCTGCGCGCCCAGCGCGAACTGCTGGAGCAAACCCTGGTGCAGCGCCAGCGCATCGGGGAGATCAGTACCCTGCGTTTCCAAGCAGGGCTTGAGAGCGAACTGGAACCGCTGCTGAACAACCCCAGCGTGCCCGAAATACGCCGCCAGATTGCCGAGGTGCAAGAGCAGGCTGCGCTGTTGGACAACGCCATGGCGGCCCTCATCGGCCGGCCCCTTTTCGGACCGGGCGCACAGGCGACGCAGCTGGGGCGCCTGCAAGACCTGCGCAGCACACCCGTGCCGGAAAACCTGATGCTCGATCTGCTCGGCCGCCGCCCTGACATCACGGCGGCGCGCTGGCGCATCGAAGCCAGCCTGCATGAGGTGAACCTAGCAAAAGCCCAGTTTTATCCCAATGTGAATTTGGTGGCGGTGTTCGGCTTGAGCAGCGTGGGACTGGGAAATATCGCGGCGTCTAACACCGACCAGTGGAATGTGGGGCCAGCGATCCGCTTGCCACTTTTTGATGGCGGGCGGCTGCGGGCACAGCTGCGGGGCAAAGCCATCGATGTCGATGCAGCCATCGAGGCCTACAACCTGCTTGTCGTCGACGCCGCGCGCGAGGCAGCCGACCAGTGGGCCAGCGCCGCCGCGATCCAGCAGCAGCAAGTTGCCCAACAAAGCTACCAAGCCAACGCCCGCGCGCTGTACGGCATTGCCCAGCAGCGTTTCGCCTCCGGGCTGACACACCAAACCACCGTGCTGCAGGCCGAGGGCAAGGTCCTGGAACAGCAGCGCATCGCCATCGATCTGACCGCGCGGGAACTGGACACCCAGGTGCTGCTGGTACGCGCTATCGGCGGCACCTATCCCATCCCAACCGCACCCGCTGCGAACTGAAGCCATACCAACATGCAAAACGAATCTTCCACCGCCGACGCGCAACCCAAAGCTCCGACACCGGCACCGGCTGTGCCGCCCAGCCCCGCCGCGGCACCACCGTCGCTGCAACCCGGGCAACCCGACCGCTCCAGCAAGCGTGGCAAGGCGCTTGGCATCGTGGCCATCGTGGTCTTGCTGGGACTTTCCTATGGCGGCTACACCTGGTACGAAGGCCGTTCGGAAGAGAGCACGGATAACGCTTACGTGCAAGGCAACGTGGTGCAAATCACCCCGCAAATCGGGGGTACGGTCAGCGCCATCCAGGCCGATGACACCGACTTTGTCAAAAGCGGCCAAACCCTGGTGCAGCTGGACACCGCCGACGCCCAGGTCGCTTTGCAAACGGCGCAAGCACAACTCGCCCAGGCTGTGCGACAGGTGCGCAGCCTGTACGCCAACAACACCACCTTGGAAGCACAAATCACCCTGCGTGAAGCCGATGTGACCAAAGCGCAGATCGAAGTCAACCGAGCCAGTGACGACCTAGCCCGCCGCCAATCGCTCACCGGTAGCGGCGCGGTCTCGCGCGAAGAAGTGGCGCACGCCCAGGCCGTGGTGACCCAAGCGCAGGCATCGCTCAACGCAGCACGCCATGGCGTCGCGGCGGCGCGAGACCAGTTGCTCAGCGGACGGACCCAGACCGACGGCACCAGCCTGGAAGCCCACCCCAGCGTCATGGCGGCCAGCGCCAAAGTGCGCGAGGCGTATTTGACGCTGCACCGCTCGGCCATCACGGCGCCCGTGGATGGCTATGTGGCCAAGCGCACGGTGCAAGTCGGGCAACGGATTGCAGCAGGAACGCCCTTGATGTCGGTGATTGCGCTCAAAGCCCTGTGGGTCGACGCCAATTTCAAAGAGGTGCAGCTGCGCAATATCCGCATCGGCCAGTCGGTGACGCTCACTGCCGACCTGTACGGCAAGCGGGTGGTCTACCACGGCACGGTCGCCGGCATGAGCGCGGGCACCGGTGCAGCCTTCTCCTTGCTGCCCGCGCAAAACGCGACGGGCAACTGGATCAAAGTGGTGCAGCGCGTACCCGTGCGCATCCGCCTGGATCCGCAAGAAATTGCCGCCAGCCCGCTGCGTGTGGGCCTGTCCATGGAAGCCACCGTGAATGTGAGCGACCAAAGCGGCAAAACCCTGGCTGAAGCCGCACCCGTGAATGCACCCGCTACCGAAGCGGCCCCAGCACCCGCCGCAACCGATGTCTATGCCGCGATGGATGCGCAAGCCACCGAAGAGATTGCGCGCATCGTGCGCGCCAACGCCGGTAGCGTGGCGAAACCGGCGGGCAAATGAGCGGAGCACCCGCCGCCTTCAAGCCGCACGCGCCCTTGGAGGGCGCGGCACGCATGTGGGGCACCGTGGCGCTGTCGGCGGCCACCTTCATGAATGTGCTGGATTCATCCATCGCCAACGTATCGCTCCCCGCGATTGCCGGTGATCTGGGCGTCAGCCCCAACCAAGGCACCTGGGTGGTCACCAGTTTTGGCGTGGCCAACGCGATTGCGGTGCCGCTCACGGGCTGGCTGTCGCAGCGCTTCGGGCAGGTGCGCTTGTTCACCCTGAGCGTGCTGCTCTTCACGCTGGCATCCTGGTTGTGCGGGCTGGCGCCGAACATGGCCACACTGATCGCCATGCGCGCCTTGCAAGGCTTTGTGGCCGGGCCCATGATGCCGCTGGCCCAAACGCTGCTGCTCTCCAGCTACCCACCAGCCATGGCCGGGATGGCCATGGCGCTGTGGGCGATGACGACGCTGGTGGCTCCCGTCATGGGGCCGCTGCTGGGCGGTTGGATCACCGACCACACGCACTGGGGTTGGATTTTTTACATCAACATCCCGGTAGGCATCTTGGCGGCTTTCGTGACCTGGTCGATTTACCAAAAGCGCGAAACCCAGCGCGCCAAACTCCCCATCGACACCGTGGGGCTGACCCTGTTGGTGCTCGCCGTGGGTTGCCTGCAAATCATGCTGGACCGGGGCAAAGAACTCGACTGGTTTCACTCCGGAGAAATCATCACCTTAGGCATTGTGGCCGCGGTAGCAGGGGCATTTTTCATTGCTTGGGAACTCACCGACAAGCACCCGGTGGTGGACTTGCGGCTGCTCAAACGGCGCAATTTCCTGGTCGGCTCGGTCTGCCTGTCGGTGGCGTATTCGCTGTTCATCGGCAACCTGGTGCTGCTGCCGCTGTGGTTGCAGCAGTTCATGGGCTACACCTCCACGCAAGCTGGTGAAATGTTGGCGCCGGTGGGCTTGTTCGCGATCCTGCTATCGCCGATAGTGGGCAAAAACGTCCAAAAAACCGATCCGCGCATGCTGGCCACTTTTGCCTTCATCATGTTCGCGGTGGTGCTACAAATGCGTTCGCATTTCAACACCCAAGCCGACTTTTTCACCATCATGCTGCCCACATTTATCCAGGGTATTGCGGTGGCGTTTTTCTTTATTCCGCTGACCAGCATCACGCTGGGTGGATTGCCGCCCCAGCAGATTGCCTCGGCCTCGGGCTTGTCGAACTTCACCCGGATTGTGGGTGGCGCTTTCGGTACGTCGATCACCATCACGCTGTGGCAGGACCGGGCTGCGGTTCACCACGCCGAACTCACCGAACTGGTGAACCGGGGCAGCCAGGCCGCCATGGGGGCGATGGGCAATCTGGATGCGATGGGCCTGAGCCCGGAGCAAAGCCTGGCCAATATCAACCGCCTGATCGACCAGCAGGCCTTCATGCTGGCCTCGAACGATATTTTTGGCGGCTCCGCGCTGATTTTTATGCTCTTGATTCCCACCATCTGGTTCGCCGAACGCTGGCGCCCGCCGGTGGCGCAAGTCCAAGCGGCAAAGGCTGCTGCGCCGGCGGCGTCAGACGCGGCAGCGGGTGCGCATTAAGCTTGCGGCAACACAGCAGACGAATGTAATTCCAGCTCCACGAGTTTTCTATGAACAACATCCGCAATGCGCTGGTCATCGCCCACTACAACAGGGCCGGGAACTTGCGCCAGGACACCCTGGACGCCCTGCCCGTTTTGCAGCGCTACTTCGAGAAAATTATTCTGGTATCCACCCATTTGAATACCGAGGCGGAGCAGAAAGTGCCCCCGTTCGTCGATGTCTACAAACGCGACAACGTCGGTTATGACTTTTATTCCTACCGAGCAGGCATTCAAACACTCATCGCCTCGGGAAATGAATTCCAGGTCACGCTGATGAACACCAGCTTTGTGATCGCCGACCCGGAAAAGCTATGCCGACATTACCTGGAACAAGGTGTTAACCGGCATCACGTCGACGTGTACGGCCTGGTGAAGTCCCAGGAAATTGTGGAACACCTGCAAAGTTTTTTGTTGACGTTTTCCAACCGGTTGATGCGCGAACCCGGTTTTATCCAATGGTGGGACAGCATGCAAGCGCTGAATGCGCGCCATGAAGTGATTTACGCCTACGAGTTGGGGCTGTCCCAGTACCTCAGCGCAGCGGGCTACCCGCTCACCGCCGCCATCACAAGCCCTGGCCATGCCGCGGTGGCGAACCCAAGCCACGGAAACTACGAGGTGCTCTTGGAGACATGCGGCATCCTCAAAATTGAATTGATCCGGGACAACCCCTTCAACATCAATCTGAATCGCCTGCTGGCCATGGCGGCGCGAGACGATACCTTCCGCAGAATGGTGCGAGAGGCACTGGACAATTAGCCGCCGCACCGCCGCACCGCCGGGCGCTAGGTCGTCAGCCCCGGAAACATCCCGCTGTACACCTGCCAGGCAAATGCCAGAACAGCAACACCGAGCAACAATCCCATCAAGGTGAATGCGCCCGGGATACCTTCACCGATGCGCGCACGCTTGTAGCCGTTGACCATGGCGCGCACCAGGCTCTCGCGCTGCACAACGCCGGTGGCGATGACAGCCGCCACATGCACGCCCACCAAGACGATGATGCCGTTGCCCGCCAGTTCATGGAGTTCGCCCCACAGTTCCGCGCTGTCATCCTGGTAACTCAGCCAGCCGGTGGCAACTGCCGAAGCAACCACCGCCAGCAGAGCCAGCACCGCCCAGCCGCCTGCCGGGTTGTGTCCCAGGTAATGAATTGGCGTCTGCCCGGCCGCACGGGCTGCGGGCAGATAGCCGCGCAAATACGAAACCGCCGCGAGCGGGCTTCTGACAAAGTTAGAAAAGCGCGCATAGCGGCTGCCCACAAAGCCCCAGACCACGCGCCACGCCACCAACACCGCGGCGCTGTAGCCCAACGCCAAATGCAGCATGCGGCTGCGCTCGCTCTCTGCAGTCAGCCAGGCTCCCAGCACGCAAACTGCGAGCAACCAGTGGAAAACCCGGGTGGGCAAGTCCCAGATCAGTTGTGGTGTGGGGGCTGCGCCCGCTGCGTCGTCAGAGCCATTCATTTGGGAATGCGCACGCTGTCTTCATCAAAGTCGCCGCGCGCCGCGCCGATGTGGCAGGCAGCGCAATTGGATGCGCTCTTGACGCTGGCGCGCTTCCAGACCGCTGCCGATACCTCGCTGTGTTTGCGGATGAACCATTCGCTGCGGCTGATGCGGAACTCCGGGCTGGCCGCTGCGCGACGCCCGCTAGTCGCCGCGTTGGCGAGCAGCCAGGCACTGATGTCATGCTGGGACTTGTCATCCAGCGACGCATCCACGCCATAGTGTTTGTCCAAGCCGGCCATGATGCCGCGCCAGTTGGCCTGACCGGTGAGAAAAGGGGCATAGGCCACGTGGCAGCTGCTGCACTCCGCTGTGAAGCTCGCCGGTGCGCCTTTGATGGAGGCCGGGGCCTGGGCATGCACCAACAGCAGCAGGGCAGGCAGCACGCACACCATGAAAGCCAGCGCAGCACGCTGGGGGAAAGCGGATTTCTTCATAGATTCCTTGGTCTTGTTTATTTCAAGCTGATCAGCCAGGCCAGCACATCGGCTTTTTCCCGCGCGGTGCATTCGCGCGACAGCACGTCCTTGCAATTGCGGCGGAACCACTTGTCGACCTTGGCCGTGTCGGTGAAGCGTTGCGGGTTGAAGGCCGGAGCCATGGGCTCTATCACTTTGTGGGTGACCGCGTGTTCGCCCTTCCCGGTGGGGACTGCGCCATGGCATGCAGCGCACTTCCATTCATTGCCATGGGTCTGGTTAAAAAACTCCTGGCCTCGCGCGGGATTACCCGCTCCCTCACCGGCGCTGCGGGCTTCGGCGTTGAACCGCTCTAACAACGAAGCCGGCGTTTCCGCCACCACGCCGGTGACCCCAAAGCCCAGCGCCAGCGCCGCAGCGACCGGCAAAAAACGAAACCATTGCATGGATTACTCCCCCAATCGAACCTGTCAGGTGTTGGCGTCCAGTCTAGGGGGCTTGGACTACGGGACACTGACAAAAGTCAAGAAAAAGCCGCCTAGATGGCGGCTTTCATGGGGCTTTTCAGCGGCTTTGCCGCCCATTTACGGCGGGTTTACAGAAGGTTCACGCCGGTTTTCGACTGCAGGAACGCGCGCGTAACACCCGGCGCCATCTCGACCACCTGCAAGCCCTGCGGCGTGATGTCCATCACCGCGAGGTCGGTGATGATGCGATCCACCACACCCACTCCGGTCAAAGGCAGCGTGCAATGGGGCAGGATCTTCATGTCCTCGGTGCCGTCCTTCTTCTTGGCCACGTGCTCCATCAGCACGATCACGCGTTTGACACCGGCCACCAGGTCCATCGCACCGCCCATGCCTTTGACCATCTTGCCCGGAATCATCCAGTTAGCCAGGTCGCCGTGTTCGCTGACCTGCATCGCGCCCAGAATGCTCAGGTTGATCTTGCCGCCACGGATCATGGCAAAGCTCTCGTGGCTGCCAAAAATGCTGGAGCCCGCAATGGTGGTGACGGTCTGCTTACCCGCATTGATCAAGTCCGCATCCACCGTGTCTTCGGTGGGAAAGGGGCCGATACCCAGCATGCCGTTTTCACTTTGCAACCAGACTTCTTTGTCGGCTGGCACATGGTTGGCCACCAGCGTGGGAATGCCGATGCCGAGGTTGACATAAAAGCCGTCTTCCAGCTCCTGCGCGGCGCGCGCGGCCATTTGGTCTTGGGTCCAGCTCATAATCAGGCTCCTGCTTTCTCGGTGATCGTGCGTTTTTCGATGCGCTTTTCCGGCGTGGCATTGAGCACCACGCGGTGTACGTAAATGCCGGGGAGATGAATCTGATCGGGCTCCAACGCGCCGGTTTCAACAATTTCTTCCACTTCCACCACCGTGATCTTGCCGGCCATGGCTACAGCCGGATTGAAGTTGCGCGCGGTCAGGCGGAACTGCAAATTACCCGACTTGTCCGCGCGGTGGGCTTTAACGAGCGATACATCGGGAACCAGCGCACGCTCCATCACATATGTCTCACCGTCAAATTCACGCAGCTCCTTGCCATCCGCGACGATGGTGCCCACGCCGGTCTTGGTGAAAAAAGCCGGAATGCCCGCACCACCTGCGCGCAGTTTCTCAGCGAGCGTGCCCTGCGGCGTGAATTCCAAGGCCAGCTCACCGGCCAGGTATTGGCGCTCGAACTCCTTGTTCTCACCCACGTAG
This sequence comes from Betaproteobacteria bacterium, assembly GCA_009924455.1. Lineage (GTDB taxonomy): Bacteria > Pseudomonadota > Gammaproteobacteria > Burkholderiales > Burkholderiaceae_C > Allorhodoferax. The sequence goes on along the minus strand of RFRO01000061.1, from coordinate 3,863 downwards.
CTCGAAATCATCTTTTTAATCTGCCGCGTCTGCAGCAGCTTGCCCAGACCGAAGTCGTCCACCCCCGCGTTATTGGAAATCGCCGTCAGATTTTGCACGCCGCTGTCACGCAGTGCGTCAATTAAGGCCTCCGGAATGCCGCACAAACCGAAGCCACCGACGGCAATCAAATGTCCGTCATGCACGATGCCATCAAGCGCAGCGGCGGCGCTGGGATAAATCTTGTTCACGCTGGGGTTCTCCGATACTTCAAAGTCGCAATGCAAAAGTGGCTCGGGCGATTCTACTTTTAGGCCCTTCGACGCTCCTTCCAGCACGCGGGCCCACAATCGGGCATCCGTTAGACCCGCACGCCATGACACCCAGCCCAACCGACCCGCAGCAATCTGACGCCAGCGCCGAGCGCCTGACCGCGCTGGAGATCAAAGCCAGTTTTAGCGAGGACCTGCTCGACAAGCTGGACCAGACCGTCATCCGCCAACAAACCCAGATCGACGCTTTGATCAGCGAAGTGCTGCACCTGCGCCAACAACTCGGTAACCCGGATCCGTTGGTGCGCGGGACCCTGCGCGATGAGTTGCCGCCGCACTATTGAGCCGGCCGTACCGTGCACGCAACGCACCGCCCCATAATTCCACGACCGCCTCGCCACAGGATTTTTGAATGCCCCGCTACCCCCTCCCCGACTTGAACACCCTACCCCAGGACATTCGCGAGAAGATCCTGGAAGTGCAAGAAAAATCGGGCTTTGTGCCCCATGTGTTTTTGATGCTGGCGCGCCGCCCCGGCGAATGGCGCGCGTTTTTTGCGTACCACGACGCGCTGATGCTGCGCTCCGAATCCAGCCTCACAAAAGGCGAGCGCGAGATGATCATCACCGCTACCAGCGCGGCGAACCAGTGCTTGTACTGCGTCGTGGCGCACGGCGCCATCTTGCGCATCTACGAGAAAAAACCGCTGGTGGCCGACCAGGTTGCCGTCAACTACCGCAAAGCCGACATCAGCCCGCGCCAGCGCGCCATGCTGGACTTTGCAATGAAGGTTTGTCTGGACAGCCACAGCGTCGATGACGCCGACTTTGCCGCCCTGCACGCCCACGGATTTGACGATGAAGACATCTGGGACATTGCCGGTATCACCGCATTCTTCGGCCTGTCCAACCGGGTGGCCAACGTCAGCAGCATGATGCCCAACCCCGAGTTTTATCTGCTGGGGCGGGTGCCCAAATCCAAGTAACACCACCGATGGCCGTCCGCTTGACCCTGATGCCATGGCGCATCGCTTTCGCCGTATCCGGTTGCGTGGCGCTCATGCTCGCTGGCCTAGGCGGCGCGCATGCGCAGAGTCTGCCCATGCAGCCCGAACTCCCCAGCGCCCGGGTACAAAAGGCGGCCTTCCAATCCAGCACCTTTGCAGTAGCCGCGGCCAATCCGCTGGCCACACAAGCGGGTTATGAGATTCTGAAAGCCGGCGGCAGCGCGGTGGACGCGGCGATTGCGGTGCAAATGGTGCTCGGCGTGGTCGAACCCCAGAGCAGCGGCATAGGCGGCGGCGGTTTTTTGCTGCACTTTGATGGCAAAAAAACCCAGGCTTTTGACGGGCGTGAGGCTGCGCCTTCCGCAGTCCGGCCTGATTTGTTTTTGGACGCCAAGGGCGCGCCTATGCCCCTTGAACAGGCCCTGGTCGGCGGGCGTGCAGTGGGCATTCCCGGGTTGGTGCGCATGCTCTCGATGGCGCACCAGCAGCACGGACGCCTGAGCTGGCCCAAGCTGTTTGCGCCGGCGATCCGCATCGCCACCGAGGGTTTTCCCATCAGCGAGCGCATGGCCACGCTGCTCGCAGCCGACAAATCGCTGAAATTGGACCCGGTGGCCTCACGGTACTTGTATGACAGCCAAGGCAAACCCTGGCCCCAAGGCCACGTGCTGACCAACCCGGAACTCGCCGCCGTACTCACCCGCATCGCCAGCGAGGGCAGCAACGCGCTCATGCTGGGTGAACTGCCCCAACGCATGGCAGAAGCCGTGCGCAAACACCCTAGCAACCCCGGCATGCTGGCGCCGTTGGATATGTCCAACTACCGGGTATATGTCCGCGAGCCGCTGTGCTTTGACTACCCCGTCCCCGCGCAGCAAAAGGAATACCGTATTTGCGGCATGCCGCCGCCAAGCTCCGGCCAGCTGGCCATCGGCCAGATCCTGGGCACGCTGCGGGCACTGGGCGAGCTGCCCCCCGCATTGCAAGACGGCCGGCCTACCGCTGACTGGCTGCACGCCTACACCGAGGCAGCGCGGCTGGCGTGGGCAGACCGGCAGTTGTATGTTGGTGACCCGGGTTCTGTTGTGCCGCCAGGCGGCAGCTGGTCGCGGCTGTTGGAGCCCGCCTACCTGGCCAAGCGCGCGCGCCTGATCCACCTCCAAGGCCCACGCATGGACCCGCCCCCTGCAGGCGACCCCACCGGAACGATCAAACCGGTGGCCTACGCGCCCATGCCCGCGCAAATTGAACACGGCACCTCGCACATATCCGTGGTGGACGGCTACGGCAACGCCGTCGCCATGACCAGCAGCATCGAAGCCGCCTGGGGCGCGCACATCATGGTCAACCGGGGTGTGGGCCTGCCCGGCGGCTTTTTGCTGAACAACCAGCTGACCGACTTCAGCTTCATCCCTAGCGGCCCGGACGGCAGGCAGGTGGCCAACCGCGTCGAGCCCAACAAGCGCCCGCGCTCATCCATGTCGCCCACCTTGGTCTTCGACAAAAGCACCGGCAAACTGGTGCTCAGCGGCGGCAGCCCCGGTGGCGCGCTCATCATCCACTTCACCGCTAAGCTGCTGCTGGGCACGCTGGACTGGGGCCTGAGCCCGCAAGAAGCCATCGACCTACCCAACTTCAGCGCGCTGGACGAGGTGCTGCTGCTCGAATCCGGCGGCTTCCCGGCCAGCACCGTCTCGGCCCTGACCGCACGCGGCCACAAAGTCCACCAGATCCCGCTGACCAGCGGCATCCAGGCCGTCCAGCGCAACGACGCAGGCTGGAGCGGCGGGGCGGATCCACGGCGTGAGGGGGTGGTGTTGGGGGATTGACGGAATTCTGGGCTCGCACCGACCCCCTTCCTACAATCCCCGCATGGCCATCCCCGCTGCTTTTATCCAGGAACTCGTCGCGCGCGCGGACGTGGTGGACATCGTGGGGCGGCATGTGCAGCTCAAGAAGGGCGGGGCCAACTTCATGGGGCTGTGCCCGTTTCACGGGGAGAAGTCGCCCTCGTTCTCGGTCAGCCCGTCCAAGCAGTTCTACCACTGCTTTGGCTGCGGCAAGAACGGCAATGTGATCAGTTTTTTGATGGATTTTTCGGGCATGGGTTTTGTGGACGCGGTCAAGGAACTGGCGCAGCAATACGGCCTGCAGGTGCCCGAGGAAGACGCTTCGCCCGAGGACCGGGCGCGCGCTGCGGCCCAGCGCGAGCGGCAGCAGACGCTCATCGATGTGCTGGAAAAAGCCAACGCGGCCTACCGCAAAGAACTCAAAACCGCCGCCCGCGCGGTGGACTACCTTAAAGGGCGTGGCGTGTCGGGCCAGGTAGCCAAGGATTTCGGGCTGGGTTATGCGCCCGAGGGCTGGCGTTCGCTGGCCAGCGTGTTCCCGCATTACGACGATCCGCTGCTGGTGGAAAGCGGGCTGGTCATCGTGTCCACGCCCGAGGACGGGGGTGAAGAGAAGCGCTACGACCGCTTCCGCGACCGGGTGATGTTCCCGATCCGCAACGTCAAGGGCGAATGCATTGGTTTTGGCGCGCGGGTGCTGGGCGATGAAAAGCCCAAGTATTTGAATTCGCCGGAGACGCCGGTATTCAGCAAGGG
>RFRO01000007.1 GCA_009924455.1 Betaproteobacteria bacterium | reverse complement strand
CGGGCGTGGGGAACTGGTGGTAGTCCAACGCCGCTTGGCGTTGAGAGGCCGGCTTGCTCGGTTCAGCCGGGGATCCGGGTGCCGTCGCGGAGGGGGTATTGCTCATCAGAATCCTTATGCGGTCGCCCGGTCTCGGATGCGGTGAACAGGCCGTGTGCCTGCGCCGCCAGGGCCAAGAGATTGTAGGCCGCTGCTAAGGATGGCGGCGCATCAGGGCGCTGTGGCTTTGCTCCATTCCATGCGTTTGCTACATTGCTTGCCCGTGAGGACAAACCCGCGCTGCGCCCCATCGGCGTCCACAAAGCGCCAGGCACCGCCCTCCAGCAAGCCTTCGGTGGCAGGGTCCTGCGTCCAGACACCTTGCGTATCCGGGTGCGGCGCGGCGACGGTGATCGGCAAGGCGGGGGTTTTGACCGCCACCGGCATCAGCGGAAAAACGAGCGCCGTGGGTGTACCAGCCAAGGTAGCCGCCAGGGCCCGCGCGGCGTTCATGATGGGCATCACATAAGGCAGGGTGCGCCCGCCGGCGCTGGCGTACTGGGCGCAGTCGCCCAGGGCAAAGACTCCGGAGGCACTGGTTTGCAAATGCGCATCCACCAGTACGCCGCGCGCACAAGCCAGTCCGGCCTGCGCCGCCAGCGCCGTATCGGCACGCAAGCCCACGGCGCTGAGAACCGCATCGGCTTCGACCGAAGTGCCGTCAGAAAGCGTTCCAACATAGCGGTGCGCGCCTGTGGTGGCGGCCTGCAGGGTCTGCACCGTGACACCCCAATGCCAGACCACGCCCAGATCCTGCAGCGCTTGGCGGAGCTGTTCCGCGGCAGCGGCAGGCAGCAGCGCCGCCAGCGGACCCGACGCGGGATCCACCACATGCACCGCGTAGCCGGCTTGCAGCAAGTCGTTGGCGAACTCGCAACCTATCAAACCACCACCGATCACCAACACCGCGTGGGGCTGGCCGTCGGTGCTGGGCGGCAGGGCCGTCAGTTCCGCATGCAGGCGGCGGAAATCGTCCAGGTGGTTGACGCTTTGGACTGCTTGCGCCGCGTCACCCTGCATCGGGATGCGAATCGGGTGCGCGCCTGTGGCCAAGACCAGCTGCCGGTAGGGTAGGTCTTCGCTTTTGCCGCCGTGCTCCACGGTCAGCGTTTGCGCGGCGGTATCCATCGACGTCACCATGGTGTCCGCACACAGGGTGACACCCAGGTTCTGGGCCATGGCCGCAGCAGCCGTGGTGACCAACTGGTCCGGGCTGCGCTTTTGACCGAAGGCGTTGGACAGGGTGGGCTTGGCGTAAAAGTCGCCGTTGTCGCGGGTGACCAGCTGGATAGGCACCGCTGCGTCGAGCTTGCGCAGTTCGCGCGCCGTGGTCCAGGCCGCCAGGCCGGCTCCCACGATAACGACCGGTGGCCCACCCGCAGCACTCATACCGGCACCACTTCAAAATCCGCTTTGGCCACGCCGCAGTCCGGGCAGGCCCAGTCGGCGGGCACGTCCGCCCAGAGTGTTCCCGCCGCAATACCGTCTTCCGGCCGGCCCAGAGCCTCGTCATACACAAAGCCACACACCACACACATATACGTTTTCATGGTCAATCTTTCGCTGGGTTCTATCGAGGGTTTGTAAATCGTTTGAGCGGCTGGACAGCTCAGGCAGCCGCTTTCGCCAACTGCGCACGGTAGTGGTTGGCATGGCGTTCTTCCACCTTGGCCAAGGCGGCAAAGCGTTTGTGCGCAGTACGCAAGGTAGCAGCAAATTGGGCGGCGTGCGCCTGGGACTCCGCAATCTGCTCGTCCATCTCGGCCACAGCCGCGGCGTTGCCTTCGCGCTCGGCGGTGTCACGGAAGCGCGGATACATCTCACTGTACTCATAGGTCTCGCCGTCGATGGCGATTTGCAGGGCCGCCGCCGGCGTGAGGCTGGCCTTGGGGTACAGCAAGTCCAGGTGGCCGAACGCGTGCATCACTTCCTGCGCTGCGGTTTCTTCAAACACCCGGGCCGTGTCTTCATCACCGGCGGCGCGCGCCACCCGGGCAAAGTAGCGATATTTGATGTGCGCCATGGATTCGCCGGCAAATGCGGCCTCCAGGTTAGCGAGCGTGGTGATCTCGGGGCGGGTTGCGGTGGTCATCATGAACTCCTGTGATTGATGAAATAAATCAGAACAAGAGCAATGATAGGGATTATTAATTGATCGCACCAATTGGTATCGGCTAATTGATTGATAGCTGCTATCGCCAAGGCGCTGGCTCTATACCGGGCCCGCTTATTCCCGCATCAACGCTTCGATCGCATCAGGCTCCACCGGCACGCCGCGGCTTATCAGCTCGCAACCGCCTTCGGTGACGATGGCGTCGTCTTCAATCCGGATGCCGATGCCGTGGAAGTGTTCTGGCACACCCGGGGTTGCGCGCACATAAATGCCGGGCTCAATCGTCAGCACCATACCGGGACGCAGGATGCGCGCAGGGCGGCTGATGATGTCCTGCCCGGTCAGCGCGTCGCGCCGCACGCTGGGGTTGCCGATTTCAGCGGGTTCGGTGTAAGCGCCGCAATCGTGCACATCCATGCCCAGCCAGTGGCCGGTGCGGTGCATGTAAAACGGGAAATAGGCGCGCTTTTCAATCACGTCGTCCAGGGTTCCCACCACCTTGGCATCCAGCAAGCCCAGATCAAGCATGCCTTGGGCCAGCACTTTGACCGTGGCATCATGCGGATCGGTAAAGCGCGCTCCGGCGCGGGTGGCGTTGACCGCAGCCACTTGTGAGGCCAGCACCAGCTCGTACAAATCGCGTTGCGGCCCGGTAAAACGGCCGTTGGCCGGAAAGGTGCGGGTGATGTCCGAGGCATAACCATCGAGCTCGCAACCCGCGTCGATCAGCACCAGCTCGCCATCGCGCACCGCGCCCGCGTCGGCGCGGTAATGCAGCACACAGGCATTGGCACCGGCGGCAACGATAGAGCCATACGCCGGGCACTGCGAGCCATGGCGGCGGAACTCGTGCAACAACTCAGCGTCCAAGTGGTATTCGCGTACGTCGTGCCCGGCGCGCAGCATGCGCGCGCTGAGCTGCATGGCGCGGATATGTCCGCCCGCACTGATACGTGCCGCGCGGCGCATGGTGTCTTGCTCGCTGGCGTCCTTGACCAGACGCATCTCGTCCAGCGGCTCGCACAGGTCGCGCTGCTGCGTCGGGCACAAGGTGCCGTAGCGCACCCGTTCGCGCAGGCTTTGCAGCCAGCCGCCAACACGCGTCTCCAGGCCTTTGTGTATCGCAAACGGAAACCACACAGCGTCGCAGCCGTCCAACAACGCCGGCAGGCGGGCATCCAACTCGCTGATCGGGTGTGCGGCGCTCACCCCGAGTTCCTGCAACGCGGCCTGAGGGCCCAGGCGGTAGCCGTCCCAGGTTTCACGTTCCATGTCTTTGGGCCGGCAAAACAGCGTGCTGCGTCCATCGCCGTGCAGCACCAGCCAGCTGTGGGGCTCGGTAAAGCCGCTGAGGTAGAAAAAATAGCTGTCCGCGCGGTACAAAAAGTCGGCGTCGCGGTTGCGCTGCTGCTCCGGTGCAGTGGGAATAATGGCCACGCCTTTGGGGCCGATGTGGCGCGCCAAGGTGGCGCGGCGGGCGGCGTAATCAGGGGCGATGCGCACCATGGAGTCGGTCATCGTGTTCATACAGGGGAGTCTCCAGAATTCAGTTCGGCCAGCCGGGCCGGCGTACCCACGTCGACCCAGGTGCCCGCGTACAGCGTGGCACTGACGCAGCCATTGTCCATGCCCCGGCGCAACAGGGGCGCCATCGGGGCTTTGATGCCATCCGGGTTACCCGGCGGGATACCGCAATCCGCAAAGAAAGCCTGCTTGTACAGCGCAATGGTGCTGAAGGTGTAGCGCGGCGCGTTGTCGTCTGCAAGGTTCAGGGCCAGACCATTGGCAGACAGGCCGAAGTCACCCTTCGGGTTGTGCGCCGGGTTGGGCACCAGCCAGATATGCGCCAGCGCGGGGGCGGCAGCAAAGCGCGCAAGGTCCTCAGTAGAAAACGCAAATTCAGGCGCATACACATCGCCGGCCGCCACCCAGAAAACCGGGGCCAACTGCGGCAAGGCGCGTGCGATGCCACCGGCGGTTTCCAAGGCCCCCCCGAAGTCACGGCCCTCGCTGGAATAGCGGATATCCACGGGCGGCAGCGGCGGCGCTTTGAACAGCGTGCCCGGGCTCTCTGTAAATTGCTCCTCCAGCCACGCAGTGTTAATCACCACGCTGCGCACGCCCCCGCGTTGCAAGCCTTCGAGATGCCACTGCAGCAGTGGTTTGCCTTGAACCTCCAACAAGGGCTTGGGGGTGTGGTCGGTCAGCGGGCGCATGCGCTCGCCGCGACCGGCGGCAAGCAGCAGCGCCTGGGCTTGTGGGTTGTCCATGTGGCGGCTTTGGAGAAGGCTTCAACGACCGGGTCAACGACCGCCCACAGTCACCGCGCCAAAGGCGTGTTGTGCATGGCGCGGCAAGCAGCGCCAATACGCCGGTGTTGCCTCCACTTGGCCACCCAGCTCGGCTGCTGCCTGCCAGCCCCAGCGCGGGTTGTACAAAAAGGCACGCGCCAGCGCCACCAGGTCCGCGTCGCCGGCTTGCACAATCGCCTCGGCCTGTGCCGGCTCGGTGATCAGGCCGACTGCAATCGTGGGCACATTCGTGGCCTGCCGCATGGTGCGCGCCAACGGGACTTGGTAACCGGGCGCGAGAGGGATTTTTTGCTGCGGCGACACGCCACCGGAAGACATGTGGATGAAATCGCAACCCAAGTCTTTAAGTCGTTGGCCAAAGACGCTGCATTGGTCCATGTCCCAGCCACCCTCCACCCAGTCGCTGCCCGAAATACGGATTCCCAGCACCCCGCTGAACGCGGCGCGGACCGCGGCAAAAACCTCCAGGGGGTAGCGCATGCGCTTGTCCAGGCTGCCGCCATAGGCATCGCTGCGCCGGTTGGCGATGGGCGACAAAAACTCATGCAACAAGTAGCCATGCGCGTTGTGGATTTCAATGGCCTCGATACCCATGGCGTCGGCGCACCGGGCGGCGGCGACAAACGCATCGCGCACCCGCACCAGGTGGGCTGCGTCCATTTCTGCGGGCGCAGGCTCCGCCGGAAGTTGCGGCACAGCGGACGGGCCATACGGCAACCACCCGCCGGCATCGGCTGACAGCAACTGACCACCGCGCCAGGGCACATCACTCGAGGCTTTACGACCTGCGTGGGCCAACTGGATGCAGACCGGGACTGGCGGCGCCAGTTTGCGGGCCCGGTGCAGGGTGTCGGCCAAGGCCGCTTCGGTGGCCGCATCCCACAGGCCCAGGCAGGCCGGGGTGATGCGCCCCTCAGGCAGCACCGCCGTCGCTTCGATCGTGAATAAGCCGGCGCCGCTGTTGAGCAAATTGGCCCAGTGCATCAAATGCCAATCGGTGGCCCGGCCGTCAACGGCGGCGTACTGGCACATGGGCGCCACGGTGATGCGGTTGGCCAATGGCAAGCCGCCACGCGGTGAGGGCAGATGGAATGGACTGAATAGCTGGCTCATGGGATGTATCCGAGCGCCGACGACGCGCAAAAAACACACATCATGCGCGAAATTGGATGGCGCGCATCGTCCCCGATAAAATCGTCCACCCTTCCCGCCTGCCCTGCCATCCGGCTCGCGGTTCATTTGCGCTTTGATCAGGCCGCCTATGACTTCAACTCAACAATCCCACACCATGGCCAACGCGATCCGCGCCCTCGCCATGGACGCCGTCCAAGCCGCCAACTCCGGCCATCCGGGCGCACCGATGGGCATGGCCGATATCGCAGTGGCCCTGTGGGGCGGGCACCTGCAGCACAACCCGAACAACCCGCACTGGATCAACCGCGACCGCTTTGTGCTCTCCAACGGCCACGGCTCGATGCTGATTTATGCGCTCCTGCATTTGACCGGCTACAAGCTGCCAAGCTGTTGGCCAAGGAATTCAACCGCGCCGGCCACGCCATCATTGACCACCACACCTACGCGTTCTTGGGTGACGGCTGCATGATGGAAGGCATCAGCCACGAGGCCTGCGCGCTGGCTGGTGCCTGGAAGCTGGGCAAGCTGATTGCCTTGTACGACGACAACGGCATCTCTATCGACGGCAAGGTCGCGCCCTGGTTCATCGACAACACGGCGCAACGCTTCGCAGCCTACGGCTGGAACGTGATCGACGCGGTGGACGGCCATGACGCCGCTGCCGTGTCTGCCGCCATTGCCCGCGCCAAAACCAGCACCGACAAGCCCACACTGATCGTCTGTAAAACAGCCATCGGCAAAGGCAGCCCCAACCGCGCCAACACCTCCAAAGCCCACGGCGAACCACTGGGCGCCGAAGAAATCAAACTGACCCGCGAAGCCCTGGGCTGGCCGCACGCGCCTTTTGTCATTCCCAAAGACGTGTACGCCGCCTGGGACGCCAAAGCGGCCGGGCGCGAACGCGAGCAATCGTGGAACCAGCGCTTTGCTGCTTACCAGGCGGCACACCCCGCATTGGCCAAAGAGCTGCAACGCCGCATGAAGGGCGAGCTACCGAAAAACTTTGTCCAAACCGCAGTCAACGCCGTGGTGGCCGCCGACACCAAGCGCGACACCGTGGCCTCACGCAAAGCCTCGCAAATCGCGCTGGAGCATTTCACCGCCGGCCTGCCCGAGATGCTGGGCGGCTCGGCCGACTTGACGGGCTCCAACCTGACCAACACGCCATCGACTCCGGCCTTGCGCATCGACGCGGCAGGCGAGGTGGTGCAAACGGCGGATCCGCAGGGGCACATGGTGGGCGGTCGCCACATCAACTACGGCGTGCGCGAGTTCGGCATGGCGGCCATCATGAACGGCGTGGCGCTGCACGGCGGCTTTATTCCCTATGGCGGCACCTTCCTGACCTTCAGCGACTACAGCCGCAACGCGATCCGCATGGCCGCGCTGATGAAGCTGCGCGTGGTGCATGTGTTCACCCATGACAGCATCGGCTTAGGCGAAGACGGCCCGACCCACCAGTCGATTGAACACGCCGCATCGCTGCGCCTGATTCCCAACCTGGACGTCTGGCGCCCGGGCGACACCGCCGAGACGGCCGTGGCATGGACGGTTGCGCTGCGCAACGCTGCCAAACCCACCGCGCTTTTGCTCAGCCGCCAGAACATCGCTTACGCGGTCAAGAACGAATCGGCAGCGGCGCCTACCGCCTGCGGGCTGGACGCCATCAGCAAAGGCGCGTATGTGTTGTCGGAACCCGCTGACGTCGGTATGAAGCGTAAAACCCAAGCGGTGTTGATTGCCACCGGCTCGGAAGTGCAGCTGGCTTTGGCGGCGCAAAAGCTGCTGGCGCAACGCAACATCGCGGCGCGCGTGGTCTCCATGCCCAGCACCACCACATTCGATGTGCAAAGTACCGACTACAAAGAAAGCGTGCTGCCCAAAGGCTTGCCGCGCGTGGCGGTGGAAATGGGCTGCAGCGGCGGCTGGTGGAAATATGGCTGCGCGGCGGTGGTCGGCATCGACACGTACGGCGAGTCTGCGCCCGCGCCCGTGCTGTTCCAGCATTTCGGCTTCACGCCCGAGAACGTGGCCGACACGGTGCAAGCCGCATTACAGAAATAATTTTTAGGAGTATTGATTTCATGGCTATCAAAGTAGGTATCAACGGGTTCGGGCGCATCGGGCGCATGGTGTTTCGCGCTGCGGTGCAGAACTTTTCGGACATCGAAATCGTGGGCATCAACGACCTGCTAGAGCCCGATTACCTGGCCTACATGCTGCAATACGACAGCGTGCACGGGCGTTTCCAAGGCGATGTATCGGTGAAAGACGGGGCGTTGGTGGTGAACGGAAAAACCATTCGGCTCACCCAAGAGCGGGATCCGGCCAACCTGAAATGGGGCGCGGTCGGCGCGGATGTGGTGATTGAAGCCACCGGCTTGTTTTTGTACAAGGCCAGTGCCGAAAAGCACCTGGCTGCCGGCGCGAAAAAGGTGCTGTTGTCGGCCCCGAGCAAAGACGACACGCCCATGTTCGTATTCGGCGTGAACCACGCGAATTACGCAGGGCAAACCATTGTCTCCAACGCCTCGTGCACCACCAACTGCCTGGCCCCGGTGGCCATGGTACTGAACAACAAATGGGGCATCAAGCGGGGCCTGATGACCACGGTGCACGCGGCCACAGCGACGCAGAAAACCGTGGATGGCCCCAGCAACAAAGACTGGCGCGGCGGACGCGGCATTCTGGAAAACATCATTCCCTCCAGCACCGGCGCGGCCAAGGCAGTGGGCGTGGTGATTCCGGCGCTGAACAAAAAGCTCACCGGCATGTCATTCCGCGTACCCACCAGCGATGTGTCGGTGGTGGACCTGACCTGCGAACTCAACACCGCAGCGACCATGGCTGAGATTTGCGCGGAGATGAAAGCCCAAAGCCAAGGCGCGCTCAAGGGCGTGCTGGGTTACACCGAAGACAAGGTTGTGGCCACCGATTTCCGCGGCGACCCCCGCACCTCGATTTTTGACGCCGACGCCAGCATTGCGCTGGACGGCACCTTCATCAAAATCGTGAGTTGGTATGACAACGAGTGGGGCTACTCCAACAAGTGCCTGGAAATGGTGCGCGTTATCTCGGCATAAAAAACAGCCCAGGGAGGGTTGATATGGCTTCGCTTCCACCGAATACACCGCTTCGCCCGCTGCCACGGCTGATATTTGCCAGCCGCTGGCTGCAAATGCCGCTCTACCTGGGGCTGATCGCCGCGCAGGGCGTCTACGTCTACCACTTCTGGGTCGAGTTGCTGCACCTTCTGGAGGCCGCGTTCGGCAACCAGGCGGCGTTGCAGCAGCTCGTCACGGCGATCGGCTACCGCAGCGATTACCAGGTCACCGCGCTGAACGAGACGCTCATCATGCTGGTGGTGCTGGCGCTGATTGACGTGGTGATGATCTCCAATTTGCTGATCATGGTCATCGTGGGCGGCTACGAGACCTTTGTCAGCCGCCTCAACCTGGAAGGCCATCCCGATCAGCCGGAGTGGCTGGACCACGTGAACGCCTCGGTGCTCAAGGTCAAGCTGGGCACGGCCATCATCGGCATCAGCTCTATCCACCTGCTCAAAAGCTTTATCAACGCGGCCAATTACGACGAGAAAGTGCTGATGTGGCAGACCCTGATCCACATCACTTTTTTGCTCAGTGCGCTGGCCATTGCCTGCACCGACAAGCTGCTGACCCAAAGCCACGCACCGGCGCGGCACTGAGCGGCGTACTGTTTACGCCAACGGCGGCTGGGCGCCGGCGCTCAGGTGGTCCAAGTCCGGCCGGTGCGCCGGATCCACGTGGGTCATCAAATTGAGCACGCGGTGGCGCTGCATCACGGCGCGGCGGGCGGCTACGGCGATGTTGTGGCCCTGCTCGACGCTGAGTTGGGCGTCCACCTCAATGTGCGCGTCGGCCACCACCATATCGCCCATCTTGCGCGTACGCACATCGTGCACCCCGATCACGCCCGGCGTGTCCAGCAAAGTCTGGCGGATCGCCTGGACTTCGGATTCGTCGATAGCGCGGTCCATCAGGTCATGCAGCGCGTCCCAGCCGAAACTCCAGCCCATGCGGCCCACCATCAAGCCCACGATCAATGCCGCAATCGGATCCAAGAGCGGATAACCGGCCAAATTACCGATCAAGCCCAGCGCCACTACCAAGCTGGACGCTGCGTCTGATCGGGCGTGCCAGGCATTGGCCACCAGCATGCTGGATTTGACCCGCTTGGCCACGCCCAGCATGTAACGAAACAACAGCTCTTTGGCCAGCAGCGCGGCACCCGCCACCCACAGCGCGGCGGCATGGGCGGTGGGAATGGTTTCGGGCTGCTCCAGCTTGAGCAGCGCCTGCCAGACCATGCCGGCGCCTACCACCAGCAGCAACACGCCCAGTGCCAACGAAGCCGCATTTTCAAAACGCTGGTGGCCGTACGGGTGGTCCTCATCGGCGTCCTTGCGGCTTTCGCGGGCAGCGGCCAGCACAACAAAGTCCGCCACCAGGTCCGAGAGCGAATGCACCCCGTCGGCCACCAAGCCCTGGGATTTGGCCCACACGCCCACCGCGATCTGGGTAACGGACAGCCCGAGGTTCACGACCACGCTCACCCAGGTGCTGCGCGACGCAGCCTGCGCCCGCACGGCCGGGGGGATGTCGTCGTGCTCGCTGTCGTCTTCGGTTTCTTTGAAATTCATGGGATGCGGATTCTGACCGCTGGGCGTGTCGGATGGGCAGAGCTGCATGGTAACCCTGCGCGGTCATGGCATGCTCGGGCCATGAAAATCCAGCTGTATTCCGACTTGCATCTGGAAGCGCATCCTGCGTTTGCGCCGCAAGCTGCGCCGGATGCGGATCTGCTGGTGTTGGCCGGCGATATCGGCTCGTACCAAGCCGGCTCGGCGTTGGCGCATGATCCAGACTTCGGCTTGCGCCGTTTTTCGCCCCGCCACGGCTGGCCCACGCCGGTGGTTTTTGTGCCCGGCAACCACGAATACGACGCGCTGGACTTTGACGATGCACATGCGCGGCTGCGCGAAACCTGCGAACGCTTGGGGTTGGTGTGGCTGGAGCGGGCCGTCTGGCACCCGCAGGTGCCGGATGCGCAAGGACGTCCGCTGCGCTTCATCGGCACCACGCTGTGGACCGACTTTGATGCCCTGATCGACCCCAGGGCCCCGCTGACGGCACAACTGCAAGCACGCGACAAAGCCTTTCGCGCCGCCAACTTTTACCTGAGGAAGACCGACACCACGCGAAACGGCGCGCCCTTTCTGGCCGAAGCGGTACGGGAACAGGCGCTGCGCTGCCAGGCGTGGCTGCGCGCGGCGCTGGATGCGCCGTTTGAGGGCAGCACGGTGGTGGTAACGCACTTTGCGCCCAGCCTGCGCAGCGCTGACCCGCGCTATGGAATGGTGCCCGGGACCGCCGGCTTTTGCAACGCGCTGGATGATCTGTTGCCCCAGGCCGACGTGTGGCTGCACGGCCATTTGCACGCCCCCAGCGATTACCGCCACGCCGGTTGCCGGGTGGTCGCCAACCCTTTGGGCTACGCGCGCAAAAACGAACAAGGCGCCTTTGCTGCGTGCGCCACGCTGGAGATTTGAGCCGAAGGTTCACCGCCCGGAAGAGCGGGCCACGACTGCGGGTTTTCGCTCTGTGAAAAATCGGGCAGCCGCCTACAATGTGCCTTGTTTTTCAGCACTTTCGCCAGCTCCCCCACCCACTCCCCATGCAGATCGGCCCATATGCCCTAGCGAACCGCGTTTTTGTCGCGCCCATGGCGGGCGTAACGGATAGGCCGTTCCGCCAGCTCTGTAAACGGCTGGGGGCTGCCTACGCAGTCAGCGAGATGGTGACCTCGCGCAAAGATTTATGGGATTCGCTGAAGACCTCACGGCGCGCCAACCATGACGGCGAGCCCGGGCCTATCGCCGTACAGATTGCCGGCACCGACGCCGACATGATGGCGCAGGCGGCCCGCTACAACATCACCCGCGGCGCGCAAATCATCGATATCAACATGGGCTGCCCGGCCAAAAAGGTCTGTAACCGCTGGGCGGGTTCGGCGCTGATGCAGGATGAAGATTTGGCGATCGAGATCGTGGACGCGGTGGTGCAGGCCTGTGCGCCGCACGGGGTACCGGTGACGCTCAAGATGCGCACCGGCTGGAGCGCACTCGGTAAGAATGCGCTCGCTATCGCGCTGGCTGCCGAACAGGCCGGCGTGGCCATGGTCACGGTGCACGGCCGCACGCGGGAACAGGGCTACAAAGGCGAAGCCGAATACGACACGGTGCGCGCCGTGAAAGCGGCGCTGCGGATTCCGGTGGTGGCCAACGGCGACATCGACTCCCCGGAGAAAGCCGCCGCTGTTTTGAACTACACCGGCGCCGACGCCGTTATGGTGGGCCGCGCCGCCCAGGGCCGGCCTTGGCTGTTCCGCGAAATCAACCACTACCTGGCAACCGGCTCGCATCTGGCACCGCCGCTGGTCGAAGAGGTGCGGCGCTTGCTGGTGGAGCATCTGCACGACCACTACAGCCTGTACGGCCACTACACCGGCGTGCGCTCGGCCCGCAAACACATTGGCTGGTATGTGCAGGCGCTGCCCGGGGGCGAAGCCTTCCGGCGCGCCATGCTGGCGCTGGACGACAGTGCCGCGCAAGTAGCCGCAGTCGAGCAGTTTTTTGACAGCTTGAGCGCGCAGATGGACCGCATTGCGCAGCCGGCGCACGCCGCAGTATCGACAATACAGACAGGGGAATGGGTATGAGCAGCATCGAAGAGTCGGTACGCCGCAATGTGCAGGAGTACTTCAAACATCTGGACGGCACGCCACCCGCCGGGGTGTATGACATGCTGATCCGCGCGGTAGAGAAGCCGCTGCTGGAAGTGGTGATGGCGCAAGCCGGTCACAACCAGTCCAAAGCCGCGGACTGGCTGGGCCTGAACCGCAACACCTTGCGCAAAAAACTCGGCGAACACGGCTTGCTGAAATCCCCCGCACCATGACACACACCCCCGTACCTATGAACGCCCTGATCTCCGTCTCCGATAAAACCGGCGTGCTGGAACTGGCACAAGCGCTGGCCGGGCTGGGCGTGCGCCTGCTGTCCACCGGTGGCACGGCCAAGCTGCTCGCAGACCATGGCCTTGCGGTCACCGAGGTGGCCGACATGACGGGTTTCCCGGAGATGCTGGACGGGCGCGTCAAAACCCTGCATCCCAAAGTCCACGGCGGCTTGCTGGCCCGACGGGATGTGCCCGCGCACATGCAAGCCCTGGCCGATCACGGCATTGACACCATCGACCTGCTGGTGGTGAACCTGTATCCGTTTGAGGCCACCATCGCCAAGCCCGATTGCACGCTGGAAGAAGCGATTGAGAACATTGACATCGGCGGGCCGGCCATGGTGCGCAGCGCCGCCAAGAATTGGCAGGATGTGGTTGTCCTCACCGATGCGTCCCAATACGACGCGGTCGTGGCGGAATTGCGCAGCGGCGGGCAGGTCAGCCGGACCACCAAATTTGCGCTGGCAGAGGCAGCGTTCAACCGCATCAGCCAGTACGACGGTGCGATCAGCGATTACCTCTCGTGCATCCGTGAAGACGGCAGCCAATCCGCCTTCCCGGCCCAGAGCAACAGCCGTTTTGTGAAGCTGCAAGACCTGCGCTACGGCGAGAACCCGCACCAGCAAGCGGCCTATTACCGCGACCTGTATCCAGCCCCCGGCTCGCTGGTCACCGCCACCCAGCTACAAGGCAAGGAGCTCAGCTACAACAACATTGCCGACGCCGATGCGGCGTGGGAATGCGTCAAAAGCTTTGACGGCCCGGCCTGCGTGATCGTCAAACACGCCAACCCTTGCGGCGTGGCCTTAGGCACAGACGCCCTGAGCGCCTACCGCAAAGCCTGGCAAACCGATCCGACCTCGGCCTTTGGCGGCATCATCGCTTTCAATTGCCCAGTAGATGGCGCGGCCGCAGAGTTGATTGCGCAACAATTTGTCGAGGTCTTGCTGGCCCCCGCGTTCAGCCCCGAAGCCCTGGCCGTTTTCCAAGCCAAGGCCAATGTGCGCTTGCTGCAAGTCGCGCTGCCGCCCGGTGGCGCCAGCGCCTGGGCGCAAGGGCGCAACGCGGTAGACGCCAAACGGGTGGGCTCAGGCCTGCTGCTTCAAACCGCCGACAACCAGGAGTTGACCCTGGCCGACCTGCGCTTGGTCACCACCCTGCAGCCAACGGCTGCGCAAATGGACGACCTGCTGTTCGCGTGGAAAGTTGCCAAGTACGTCAAATCGAATGCCATCGTGTTTTGCGCCGGCGGCCAAACCCTGGGCGTGGGCGCGGGGCAGATGAGCCGACTGGACTCGGCACGCATTGCCGGCATCAAAGCGCAGCACGCAGGCTTGTCGCTGGCTGGCAGCGTAGTGGCCAGTGACGCCTTTTTCCCGTTTCGCGATGGACTGGACGCCGTCGCTGACGCGGGTGCCATCTGCGTCATACAGCCCGGAGGCAGTGTGCGCGATGACGAAGTGGTTGCCGCGGCGAATGCACGCGGCATCGCGATGGTTTACACCTGCCTGCGCCACTTCCGGCACTAGAAATAGCCAGACAAAAAAATACCGACCCGAAAGGGTCGGTATGGTTGCCTGAGCAGCGAACTGCTCAATACGCGGGCTTAGTAACCGCCGCCGCCGCTACGGCCACCGCCGTAACCACCGCCGCCGCCACCACTGCGGCCACCGCCGCCATAACCACCGCCGCCACCGCCTGCGCCGCCACCAAAGCCGCCGCCGCCACTGCGGCCACCGCCGCCTGCACCGCCGCCGAAGCCACCGCTACGGGGGGGACGTGGCTCCATGGGCCGCGCTTCGTTGACCACCAGGCCACGACCGCCGAATTGCTGACCATTCATTTCATTGATGGCAGTTTGCGCTTCGGCATCGCTTCCCATTTCCACAAAGCCGAAACCTTTGGAGCGACCCGTGTCGCGTTCCATCATGACTTTTGCGCTGGTGACGTTGCCGTGTGCTGCGAATGCCTGTTGCAAATCCTCATCACGGAATGAATAGGGCAGGTTGCCCACGTAAAGTTTGTTGCCCATGCTGGGACTCCTCGAAAATAACTCAAACAGCGATGGAGCCCAAAACCGCAATCAACAAACCAAAGAATGACTTAGAGCAGACGCGAAACTGACCAAACACCGCAAACCTGCACGCCGATATTTCGGCAATGCGCGGTCATTATGCGCCACCGGATGCAATACCAACGACATATTTGCGGGTAATTCACCAAATATGCAACGCAAATAACTGGTAATTACCCTAGGTTTGGGGCTTTGTACCCCGAATATGCGCGACTGGGCGCTCAGCCGGCCCGCGACTTGTCCTTGGATAAATCAACCCCGAGCTGCTTCAGTTTGCGGTACAGATGGGTGCGCTCAAGCCCGGTTTTTTCGGATACCCGCGTCATGGACCCACTCTCGTGGTGCAGGTGGAATTCAAAATAGGCCTTCTCAAAAATATCTTTGGCTTGGCGCAAAGGCAAATCCAAAGCAAAGCTTTGCAGGCTTTGGGCAACGGAGGGCACGGGTACCGGAATGGCCGCCGCCTGCATCTTCAGGGGCGCAGACCGCGCGGGCGGAGGTTCGTCTTTTTTCAGGGCGTCGTCCACAGCGGACAGCAGCTTTTGCAGGGTGACCGGTTTTTCCAGAAAAGCCAGCGCACCGATTTTGGTAGCCTCCACCGCCGTGTCGATGGTGGCGTGGCCACTCATCATGATCACCGGCATGGTGAGCAAACCACCGGCCGCCCACTCCTTGAGCAAGGTGACGCCATCCATATCCGGCATCCATATATCGAGCAACACCAGATCAGGGGCCTCGGCGGCACGGGCTGCTCGGGCCTGCGCGGCGTTTTCAGCGAGCGTGACCGCGTGGCCCTCGTCGTTGAGCACCTCCCACAACAGGTCACGAATGCCATGTTCATCGTCAACAACCAGAATATGTGCCATAGGTTCTCGATCTTCAAACAACAGAAACAGGAAGTGCCGCCGGGGACGGTGCCACTTTGAAAGACAGCGACACCTGCGCCCCGAAGGCCACGCCCTCATGCAAGCGGTTACTGATATCGATGCGGGCACCGTGTTCATCTGCGATCTTTTTCACCACCGCCAGCCCGAGGCCCGTGCCACGGGCTTTGCTGGTGACATAGGGCTCGAACGCCCGCTGCAATATGCCCGGCGCAAAGCCGCCTCCGCTGTCGAGCACGCTCAAACGCACGCGCCCCGCGCTGGCGCTGAAATAGGTCCGCAACACCACCGGCTCCAAGGGGAGAAGGGCCTGCGCCTCTTGGGCATCCTGGGCGTTTTGCAACAGGTTGTGAATGACCTGGCGCAGCTGCTGCGCATCCCCTAAAACAGGTGGGCAGGAAGCGTCCAAATCCAAGGTGATCGGCACCTCGGCGGCCTCGTACAAATGCAAAACCTCTTGCACCAGTGCATTCAGGTCCAGCGGCTGTAATTCGGCCGCTGGCAGACGCCCGAAGTCGCGGAATTCATTGACCAGGCGTTTCATAGAATCGACCTGGTCCACAATGGTTTTGACCGACTTGCTCAAGACCTGCTGCTCGGGCTCCGGCAGCTTGCCATCCAGGCGACGCTGAAGCCGCTCCGCCGATAACTGAATGGGCGTGAGCGGGTTTTTGATCTCGTGCGCGAGACGGCGTGCCACCTCGCCCCAGGCCTCCAGGCGCTGGGCGGTGACGATGTGGGAAATGTCATCGAAGACCAGCAAGCAGGCCCTGCCCGGCAGATCGGCACCGCGCAACACCAGCGTCGTCTGTCCGCCCTGGCCGTTTTGCACCAGCGGGGTGGGCAGGCCCATCTCCAGCGTGTGCTGCCAGTGGTCCACGCCGGCCTCGCCGCGGCGGGCCCGGAAGTCCAGAAACTGCCGTTCCACCTCCGCGCCGAAATTTTCCAAACCTGGAATGTCGGAGAGCAGCTGCCCCTGGTATTGGTCCAAGGGGCGCTGGAGAATGCGTGACGCCCCGGGGTTGGATTGGCGCAGGCTGCCATCTCCATTCAACACCACCACACCCGCGGTCAGGTTATCCAAAATGGTTTGCAGGTTGCCCCGGGCCGCATCCAACTGGCCCATGCTGGTTTGCACCGTTTCGCGGGCATCAGAAAGCTGCTGGGTCATCAGGGCAAAAGCGCGGGTCAAGCCTCCGAGCTCGTCTTTGCTCTGCATGGCCTCCTTGGGTCGCAAGTCACCTGCAGCCACCTGGCTGACGCCCTCGGTCAGCACCAGCAAGGGCCGCGCGATCTGGTTGCCCAAGACCACAGCCATCAATACCGCAGCAAACACCGCCATGAACAGGCTCAAAGTCAGGGTGCCGATGTACATGCGCTTCAGGCCCTCGCGCCCCAGGGCGCGCTCCTGGTATTCCCGGTTGGCACGCTCCACAGCCCAGGCATTCGCCACCAGGCCGGGGGGCAGTGTGCGGGTAACCAGCAGGTAGTGCGGATCCGCGCCCGCGTCCGATCCGCCGTGGCTCATCAAAGCCAGAACTCTGATGCGGACTGCCGTCTGCTTGCCGGTGCCAGCGGCATCGTCCAGTCCCTCGATCCAGTAGGTGGAGCGCTCACTGCGCGCCAAACGGAACTGGATGGAACTCGGCGCCGGCGGGTTGAGCTGCAGCCGCGAATCGCCGGCGCTACCCAGCAGTTGCCCGCGCCCGCTCCATAAGGCGATATCGCTGGCCCCCAATTGCTCCGCCCATTTTTCCAGCTGCAGCTCCGCGGGCCCCTGCCCCGGATCATTCAGCGCGGACGCGGCGGTGCGCGCCTTGAGTGACAGGTCTCCGGCCAGGGTTTCCAGCGTCACCCTACCCAGGCTCAAGCCGGCCTGCAAAGCGCCCTCCACCTTCACGTCAAACCAGGTCTCAATCGAGCGCGATACAAACTGGTAGGAGACGCCGTAAATCAGCAATCCCGGGGCCAAGCCCACCAACACAAATATCGCAGCCAATTTGGTAAGCAAGCGGGTCCCGAAGCGCCCGGCGCGCCAGCGCTGGTACAGGCGAAATGCGATCCAGGCGATTGCCGCAAACAGCAGGGCCGCCACCGCTATATTGAGCACAAACAAGAGCGTGTAATCCTGCTCGTACAAGGCTTGGTTGTTGGTCGCCAACATGAGCATGTACAGCAGCGCAGCACCCATCAACAGCATCGCCGCCGCACCCCAGGTGACCACGCGGCGCACCAGGCGGCTGTTGCGGCGCAGGGTGGTGTCGGGCAACTTAGCGCTCACCGGTTTTCTCCACAGGCAGCGGTGCACGCAGGTTGGCGCTGATGGTCCACTCGCTTTGGGCGATCACACCCATCTGAAAAGGCCGGGGAAGCTGATTGGTATCCAACCAAAACCGGAACTCCACCCGGTACTTGGATGAGGAGTCGGTGTCATTCAAGGTGGCGATGCGCCAACGCGCGAACTGCTTGACCGTCGCCATGGCCTCGCCCAAGCTGAGAAACGTTTGACTCGGCGCATTAGCAGCCACCAGCTCCCCGGCCGGCGTGGCGCCCGTGGCCACATTCAGCCGCCATTGACCCGTCAGGGGCTGGTAGGCGAGTCGCATATTGCGTGCGGCGCTGGCAATTTTTTTGTCTGTCCAGTACCAGCGCTCGCGCAGCACGTCCGCTTCCACGGCGAAATAAACCGGGATGCCTTTGAGTAAAGCGTCTTCGACGGCTGCCGGTAAATCGAATCGCAATTGCGCGCTGAGCGTGACGTCCTCGCCCGCGCGGTCCACCCGGAACTGCGCCGCCTCCACCAGGGCATCCGCGTAGCTTGTGACAGGGACCACTGCGAAAAGCAGGCACATGACAGCCGCCAGCCAGCGCCCAAGCACCATGCGCACGCGGCGCAGGCCCCCATCAAGCGGGGTGCTTTTCCAACAAGCCATAGAAAAAACCGTCGTGGTCATAGGCCGCATTGTCCAAGACTATGGGGCTGGCCCCGCCCGATTGGGGCCACAGGCTGCCGTCCGCGGGCAAGGCCCGTGCGTCACTGTGGCGCGCAAGGAACGCCTGGACTTGCTGCGGCCCTTCCTGGGCGAAGACGGAACAGGTGCAATACAGCATGCGCCCGCCCACACGCAGCAGCGGCCACAGGGCATCCATCAGGCGTTTTTGGCTTTGCGCGAGCTGGCCAATATCAGCCTCGCGTCGCAACCAGCGCACATCGGGGTGGCGGCGCACGATGCCCGACGCGGTGCACGGCGCGTCCAGCAGCACCGCATCAAAGAGTTGCCCGTCCCACCAGGCAGCAGGATCGCCCGCATCGCCCGTCAGCACCTGTGCCTGGAGGCCCAGGCGCTGCAAGTTGGCATGGATGCGCGGCACGCGGGCGGGCTCGTACTCCAACGCAGTGACCTGCGCAGATGTGATCTCCAGCAAGTGCCCGGTCTTGCCGCCCGGGGCAGCGCAGGCGTCCAACACCCGCGCTTGCGGACCCAGGGCCAAGCCCTCGAGCAACAAGGGCGCCGCGCGCTGGGCTGCCGCGTCCTGCACCGAAAACCATCCCTGCGCATAACCCGGCAGGCGCGCCACGGCCACCGCGCGCTCCAGGTACACGGTTGCAGGCGCAACCGTGCGCGCGGCCATGCCGGCTTCAGCAAGCGCCTGCGCAAAAGCCGCCAAACTGGTCTGGCGCAGATTCACCCGCAGCGTCAGCGGCGCCTGGGTGTTAGACGCCTGCAAAATGGATTGCCAACGCTGCGGTTGCTCGGCTTGCAAGCGCTGAATCCACCACGCGGGGTGATTCCATTGCGCCTGCGGCAGGTCATCCGTCTGGGCCACCAACGAGGCGCGCTCACGCAAAAAGCGGCGCAGACAGGCGTTCACAAAAGCCGCTTGCCCGGCTGTGCGGGTGTCGCGCTTGGCCGCCTCCACCGCCTGATTGACCAGCGTGAACTCATCGTAGGGTGCGTTGGCCGCGTCCGAGCACAAGGCCAGCGTGACACACAGCAAGGCATCGACCGCGGCGGGCGGCGGCTTGGCCGCCAGCACAGCGCGCAACGCCATTGCCCGCCCCAGGTTGCGCCAGACGGCAAAGGCCAGGGACTGCACGCCCGGGCGCAGCACCGGGTCTACGGCGTCCAGCGCCGCGCTGCCAGACTGACCGGCGCGTTGCGCACGCAGTACGGAGGCGGCCGCTTGCAGCTGACGCCACAGCGCCGGCTGGCCGGCAGCTCCGGATAGGGGATGCTCAGAAATAGGCAACGGATGCAAACGGAATCAGCGGTGCCAGCCACCGCACCGGCGCTTGGGCAATCGCCTGGTTGTACGCAGCCAAGTCCTGATTGGCAGCGGCCCGTGCGGCCAGCATGCGGTGGCTCAACACGCCCCATTGCGTCAGCAACTCAGGCGGCAACGCTCCTCCGGCCAGATCGGGGGGCGCCTCAGCTGCGGCCGCCCAGCTCCGCTGCAAGGCCTCCAGCGCCTGCGATGTATTGCGGATATCGGTGCTGTCCAAGGTGGTGTGGGAAGCTGACTGCAACGCGGCGTCCAGTTGCCCGGCAGCAGCGACCAGCGCCAACCACCCGGCATCCACGGGAGTCGCGGCCCCCTGGCGGCGCTCCAGCTCCGGCCCTTCTTTCTGACTATGTACCCGCCGGTCAAACAAAGGCTTGAATTCAGCCAATTGGGCAAACAGCTTTTGCACCGAGCCCAGCGCCTGACGCCGCAGACGGCGCAAGCGGTTGTAGGCGCCCAAACACCAGCACACGAAAAAAACCCCGAACAAGACTGGCCAAAATAAATCACCCATGGCGTGTACGCTCCGTCATGCTGCAGCGGCGGCATGAAAAAACCCCAAGTTCTGCATCGCCGAACCTGGGGTTTTCACAGCGCAACCGCTCAAGTTGTGCTTATTCCGAAGCCACTTCCTGACCGTCGTCGACCGATGCGGTCGCAGCGGCCAGTTCGGCCTCGTCCGCCTCGGCAATCGCCCGGCGCTCCGACTCGTCCATGGCCTCGCGCACCTTGCGCGCTTCGTGGTAGGCCTGGCCGGTACCGGCCGGAATCAAGCGACCCACGATCACGTTTTCCTTCAGACCACGCAGCTCGTCGCGTTTGCCCATGATGGCGGCTTCGGTCAGGACGCGCGTGGTCTCCTGGAAGGAGGCGGCACTGATGAAGCTGTCTGTGGACAAAGACGCTTTGGTGATACCGAGCAACAGGTTGGTGAAGGTGGCGGGCTCCTTGCCCTCGGCGCGCAGGGCGTCGTTGGTGTTCAGCATTTCGGAACGCTCCACTTGCTCACCGCTGATGTAGCTGGAATCACCCACGTTATCGACAACCACACGGCGCAGCATCTGGCGCACGATCACCTCGATGTGCTTGTCGTTGATCTTCACGCCTTGCAGGCGGTAGACGTCTTGCACTTCGTCAACGATGTAACGCGCCAGTTCCTCTGGCCCGAGCAGGCGCAGGATGTCTTGCGGATCGGCCGGGCCGTCCACTACGGACTCGCCCTTGTTGACCACCTGGCCTTCGTGGACCAGGATGTTCTTCTCTTTGGGCACGAGCTCTTCCCAGACCTTGCCGTCCGGATCGGTGATTTGCAAGCGGATCTTGCCTTTGGTTTCCTTGCCGAAAGAGATGGTTCCAGTGGCTTCTGCCAGCAGACCTTTGTCCTTGGGTGAGCGGGCTTCGAACAACTCGGCCACACGCGGCAAACCGCCGGTGATATCGCGGGTTTTCTGGCCTTCGATGGGGATACGGGCGAGCACCTCGCCGGGGCCCACATCCTGGCCATCAGGCACCTGCACCAGCGCGCCGATGGGGAAGCCAATCGTCACGGCATGGTCGGTTCCAGGGATCTTGACCTCGGTACCCGACGCGTCGATCAGCTTGACCTGCGGGCGCACGATCTTGGCCGCGCCACGGCGCTTGGGATCGATGACCACCAGGGTAGACAGGCCGGTCACATCGTCCACCTGCTTGGCCACGGTCAAACCTTCTTCGACGTTCTCGAAGCGGGCACGGCCGGCAAACTCGGTGATGATGGGTCGGGTCAGCGGGTCCCAGTTGGCGAGGATGACGCCCGCTTTGACCACCTGGTCGGGTTTGACACTGAGCACCGCGCCGTAGGGCACTTTGTGGCGCTCGCGCTCGCGGCCATGCTCGTCATGGATGATGATTTCGCCGGAACGGGCGATCACCACCAACTCGCTCTTGGAATTGGTCACGTAGCGCATGGTGGCATTGAAGCCGATGCGGCCGTTGGACTTGGCTTCGACGCTGGACGCGATAGCCGCACGGGATGCCGCACCTCCGATGTGGAAGGTGCGCATCGTCAGCTGCGTGCCGGGCTCGCCAATCGACTGGGCAGCGATCACACCAACCGCCTCGCCACCGTTGATCAAGCCGCCACGACCCAGGTCGCGGCCATAGCAATGCGCGCAAATTCCGAATCGGGTCTCGCAGGTCAGCGCAGTACGGACTTTGACTTCGTCCACGCCAGCCGCTTCAAATTCTTCGATCAGGTCTTCGTCCAGCAAGGTGCCGGGCTGCGCCAGGACAGCGCGGCTTTCGGGGTGCAGAACTTCTTCGGCGGTGCAACGACCCAGCACGCGGTCGCGCAGCGATTCGATAACCTCACCGCCCTCGACGATGGCGCGCATCACGTAGCCGGCTTGCGTGCCGCAATCGAGTTCGGTCACCACCAGGTCTTGCGTCACGTCGACCAAACGACGTGTCAAATAGCCCGAGTTGGCGGTTTTGAGCGCCGTATCAGCAAGGCCCTTACGCGCACCATGGGTGGAGATGAAGTACTCCAACACATTCAGGCCTTCGCGGAAGTTGGCGGTAATGGGCGTTTCGATGATGGAGCCGTCGGGCTTGGCCATCAAACCGCGCATACCGGCGACCTGGCGGATCTGGGCGGCAGATCCGCGTGCGCCGGAGTCGGCCATCATGTAGATGGAATTGAATGACTCTTGCTGCACCTGGTTGCCATGGCGGTCGGTGACCATCTCTTTGGAGAGCTTGGCCATCATCACCTTGGACACCTCGTCACCCGACTTGCCCCAGATGTCGACGACCTTGTTGTAACGCTCGCCGGAGGTCACCAGACCGGAGACATATTGCTGCTCGATCTCTTTGACCTCTTTTTGGGCGCGGCTGATGATCTCGTGCTTTTCTTGCGGCACCAGCATGTCGTCGATGCAAATGGAGATACCGGCACGGGTGGCCAGGCGGAAGCCGGCTTGCAGCAGTTTGTCAGCAAACACCACTGTCTCTTTCAATCCGCATTTGCGGAAAGAGACGTTGATGAGTTTGGAGATTTCCTTCTTCTTCAAGGCCTTGTTGATGTTGGCAAACGGCAGGCCTTTGGGCAGGATCTCCGACAACAAGGCGCGCCCGGCCGTGGTATCCCACAGCTTGGTGCTGGCGTCGAACTCGCCGGTTTCCTTGTTCTTGGTGTACTCGGTCAGGCGAACGCTGATACGGGCGTTCAAATCGAGCTCGCCGCCGTCAAACGCGCGGCGCACTTCGCCCGTGTCCGAGAAGATCAAGCCCTCACCCTTGCCGTTGATGCGTTCACGGGTGGTGTAGTACAAGCCCAGCACCACGTCTTGCGACGGCACGATAGACGGCTCGCCGCTGGCAGGGAACAGCACGTTGTTGGAGGCCAGCATCAGGGTGCGGGCTTCCACTTGCGCTTCCACAGACAGCGGAATGTGCACGGCCATCTGGTCGCCGTCAAAGTCGGCGTTGAATGCGGAACACACCAGCGGATGCAGCTGAATGGCTTTGCCTTCGATCAGGATGGGCTCAAAAGCCTGGATACCCAAACGGTGCAGGGTAGGTGCGCGGTTGAGCATGATGGGGTGCTCTTTGATCACCTCTTCCAGGATGTCCCACACCACGGGCGTGCCGGATTCGACTTCCTTCTTGGCCGCCTTGATGGTGGTCGCAATGCCCATGGTCTCCAGCTTTGCGAAGATGAAGGGCTTGAACAATTCGAGTGCCATCAGTTTGGGCAGACCGCACTGGTGCAGCTTGAGGGTTGGGCCCACGGTAATCACCGAACGACCCGAGTAGTCGACCCGCTTGCCCAGCAAGTTCTGGCGGAAACGGCCTGACTTGCCTTTGATCATGTCTGCCAAGGACTTGAGCGCGCGCTTGTTGGCTCCCGTCATGGCTTTGCCACGGCGGCCGTTGTCCAGCAGCGAATCGACCGACTCTTGCAGCATGCGCTTTTCATTGCGGGCAATGATTTCGGGCGCTTTGAGTTCGAGCAAACGGCGCAAACGGCTGTTGCGGTTGATCACGCGGCGGTACAAATCGTTCAGGTCGGAGGTCGCAAAGCGGCCACCGTCCAAGGGAACGAGAGGACGCAGATCCGGCGGCAAAACCGGCAGCACGTCGAGCACCATCCACTCAGGCTTGATGCCCGACTTTTTGAAGGCTTCGAGGACCTTCAGACGCTTGGCGTTTTTCTTGATCTTCAGCTCGGAGCCGGTCAGATCGTTGCGCAGCTTCTCGATGGTGCCTTCGATGTCGATGGATTGCAGCAGCTCTTTAATGCCTTCAGCGCCCATCTTGGCCTGGAACTCGTCGCCGTATTCCTTGAACTTGGCGTCGAAATCGTCCTCGGACATGATGCTGTATTTCTTCAGCGGCGTCATGCCGGGGTCGGTCACGACGTACGCTTCAAAGTAGAGCACGCGCTCGATGTCACGCAGCGTCATGTCCAGCACCAATCCCAGACGCGACGGCAACGATTTCAGGAACCAGATGTGGGCGCAAGGTGCGGCCAGGTCGATATGACCCATACGCTCGCGACGCACTTTGGTTTGCGTGACTTCAACGCCGCACTTCTCGCAGATCACGCCGCGGTGCTTGAGACGCTTGTACTTGCCGCACAAGCATTCGTAGTCCTTGATCGGGCCAAAGATCTTGGCACAGAACAGGCCGTCACGCTCGGGCTTGAAAGTGCGGTAGTTGATGGTTTCGGGCTTCTTCACCTCACCGAAAGACCACGAGCGGATTTTCTCGGGCGAGGCCATGCCGATCTTGATGGCATCGAAATGCTCATCGGGCGTGAATTGCTTGAAAAGGTCGAGTAATGATTTCATAGGTTTTCCTTTTTCGCTTAACCGCGTTCCAATTCGATATCCAGGCCCAGGGAACGGATTTCCTTGACCAGCACGTTGAAGGATTCGGGCATGCCCGCTTCAATCGAATGTTCGCCTTTGACGATGCTTTCGTAGACCTTGGTACGGCCTTGCACGTCGTCGGATTTGACGGTGAGCATTTCCTGCAACACATAGGACGCGCCATAGGCTTCCAAGGCCCAGACTTCCATCTCGCCGAAGCGCTGTCCGCCGAATTGCGCCTTGCCGCCCAGGGGCTGCTGCGTGACCAGCGAGTACGGGCCGGTTGAGCGTGCGTGCATCTTGTCGTCCACCAGATGGTGCAGTTTCAAAACGTGCATGTAGCCCACGGTGGTCGGGCGCTCAAAGGCTTCGCCGGTGCGTCCGTCAAACAGGTTGGCCTGCGTGCGGGCAGACGTCAATCCCTTGGCCGCTGCGACGTCGTCGGGGTAGGCCAGTTTGAGCATCTCGCGGATTTCTTCTTCGGTCGCGCCATCAAACACCGGCGTGGCGAAGGTCGCGCCGGTAACCAGATTGGCCGCCATCTCTTGGACTTCCGCGTCGCTGAGCGCGCCGAGGTTTTCCTTGCGGCCGGAGCGGTTGTAGATTTTTTCCATGAAGGCGCGCAATTCAGCCGTCTTGGCCTGCTCTTGCATCATGTCGCCAATGCGCTGGCCCAGGCCCTTTGCGGCCCAGCCCAGATGCACTTCGAGCACCTGGCCGACGTTCATCCGTGACGGCACGCCCAGCGGGTTCAGCACGATGTCGCATGGCGTGCCGTCTGCCATGTAGGGCATGTCTTCGACCGGCACGATCTTGGAAACCACGCCCTTGTTGCCGTGGCGGCCGGCCATCTTGTCGCCGGGTTGCAAGCGGCGCTTGACGGCGATGTAGACCTTGACCATTTTGAGCACGCCTGCGGGCAACTCGTCGCCCTGGGTGAGCTTCTTACGCTTTTCTTCAAACGCCAGATCAAAGCTGTGGCGGGTTTGCTCCAGCGATGTCTTGATGCTCTCCAACTGCGCAGCCACATTGTCATCGGCCGGGCGGATATCAAACCAGTGGAACTTGTCGACAGACTCCAAATACGCCTTGTCAATCGTGCTGCCTTTGGCCAATTTTTGTGGACCGCCGTTGGCCGTTTTGTTCAGCAACAGCTTGGCAATACGGTCGAACGCATCGGCTTCAACAATGCGCAACTGGTCATTCAAATCGAGACGGAAACGCTTGAGCTCATCGTCAATGATTTGCTGGGCGCGGCGGTCACGGGTGATGCCTTCGCGGGTGAAGACTTGCACGTCAATCACGGTGCCTTGTGAGCCCTGGTCGACACGCAGCGAGGTGTCTTTCACGTCACTGGCTTTTTCGCCGAAGATGGCGCGCAAGAGTTTCTCTTCCGGTGTCAGCGTGGTCTCGCCCTTGGGCGTGACTTTGCCGACCAGTGTGTCGCCCGGCTCGACTTCCGCACCGACATAAATAATGCCGGACTCGTCCAGACGGTTGAGCTGTTGCTCGCTCAAGTTGGGGATGTCGCGGGTAATTTCCTCGGCACCCAATTTGGTGTCACGGGCCATCACCACCAACTCTTCGATGTGGATCGAGGTGTAGCGGTCTTCGGCGACCACGCGCTCGCTGATCAAAATCGAGTCTTCGAAGTTGTAGCCATTCCAGGGCATGAACGCCACCAGCATGTTCTGACCCAGTGCGAGTTCACCGAGGTCGGTGGACGCGCCGTCGGCGATCACGTCGCCCTTGGCCAGTTTGTCGCCTTTTTTGACGATAGGGCGCTGGTGGATGTTGGTGTTCTGGTTAGAGCGCTGGTACTTGATCAGGTTGTAGATGTCCACACCGACTTCGCCGGCTTGCGCTTCGGCGTCGTTCACACGGATCACCACGCGGGTGGCGTCCACATAGTCAACCACGCCACCGCGGTTAGCGGTCACCACGGTGCCCGAGTCGACAGCGGCTACGCGCTCGATACCGGTTCCAACAAAGGCCTTTTCAGGACGCAGCACCGGCACGGCCTGACGCTGCATGTTCGCGCCCATCAAGGCGCGGTTGGCATCGTCGTGCTCCAGAAACGGAACCAGCGACGCCGCCACCGACACGATTTGCGCGGGCGAGACGTCCATGTACTGCACGCGCTCGGCGCCGCACAGAATCGACTCGCCTTTTTCGCGCGCCGACACCAGCTCACCGCTCAAACGCCCTTCGGCATCCAGCGAGGCGTTGGCCTGGGCGATCACGTACTTGCCTTCTTCAATGGCCGACAAGTAATCGATATCCATGGTGACTTTGCCGTCCACCACGCGACGATAGGGCGTTTCAATAAAACCGTATTCGTTCAAGCGGGCGTACAAAGCCAAGGAGTTGATCAAACCGATGTTCGGACCTTCGGGGGTCTCAATCGGGCAGACGCGACCGTAGTGGGTCACGTGCACGTCGCGCACTTCAAAGCCAGCGCGCTCGCGGGTCAGGCCGCCCGGGCCAAGAGCCGATACACGGCGCTTGTGGGTGATCTCGGAAAGCGGGTTGGTCTGGTCCATGAACTGCGACAGCTGCGATGCACCGAAGAACTCTTTGAGCGCTGCAGAAATCGGCTTGGAGTTGATCAGGTCGTGCGGCATCAGCGGCTCTTGCTCGGCCTGGCCCAAACGCTCTTTCACGGCTTTCTCAATGCGCGCCAGACCGGTGCGGTACTGGTTCTCTGCGAGTTCGCCCACGCAACGCACGCGGCGGTTGCCCAGGTGGTCGATGTCGTCGACGTCACCACGGCCGTTGCGCAGGTCAACCAGAATTTTCACGACCGACAAAATGTCTTCGTTGGTCAACACCATGGGGCCGGTGGACTCCGCACGACCCATCTTGGCGTTGAACTTCATGCGGCCCACGCGCGACAGGTCGTAGGTGTCGGGGTTGTAGAACAGGCGCTGGAACAGCGCTTGCACGGCGTCTTCGGTAGGCGGCTCGCCGGGGCGCATCATGCGGTAGATGGCCACACGTGCGGAGAACTCGTCCGCAGTTTCATCGGTGCGCAGGGTTTGCGAGATGTAGGCGCCCTGATCCAACTCGTTGGTGTAAATACAAGACACCTCTTCGATGCCAGCGGTGCGCAGCTTTTTCAAGAGCACATCGGTCAGCTCTTCGTTCGCCTTGGCGATGATCTCGCCGCTGTCCGCGTCGACAATGTTGCGGGCCACCACACGGCCGAGCAAAAAGTCTTCGGGAACACTGATGTGGCTGGTGCCGCTCTGCTGCAGGTCGCGGGTGTGGCGCGCGGTGACGCGCTTGTCTTTGGCCACGATCACGTTGCCGGACTTGTCGGTCAAATCAAAGCGGGCAATCTCGCCCTTCATGCGCTCGGGCACAAATTCCATTTGTGCTCCGCTGTCCATCAGGCGGAAGTTGTCATTCACAAAGAAGTTGGCGAGGATGGACTCGTTGTTCAGGCCGATGGCTTTGAGCAAAATCGTGACCGGCATCTTGCGGCGGCGGTCCACGCGGAAGTACAGCAGGTCTTTGGGATCGAATTCAAAGTCCAGCCAGGAACCACGGTAGGGAATGATGCGTGCCGAAAACAGCAGCTTGCCCGAGCTGTGGGTTTTGCCCTTGTCATGCTCGAAGAATACGCCGGGCGAACGGTGCAACTGGGACACGATCACGCGCTCGGTACCGTTGATGATGAAAGAGCCCTTGCCGGTCATCAGAGGCACTTCGCCCATGTAGACCTCTTGCTCTTTGACTTCCTTGATCACTTTGTTCTGGGATGTCGAG
This sequence comes from Betaproteobacteria bacterium, assembly GCA_009924455.1. Classification (GTDB taxonomy): domain Bacteria; phylum Pseudomonadota; class Gammaproteobacteria; order Burkholderiales; family Burkholderiaceae_C; genus Allorhodoferax. Next base: position 2,140 of record RFRO01000007.1, on the reverse strand, counting down.
GCGTCGCGGTCATAAATGATCAGCTGCACCCGTGCGCGCACGGCAGAGGCGTAGGTGAGTCCGCGGGTCTGGCATTCGCGCACGTCGAACGCTGGCTTGGCCAGGTTGTATTCGGAATACTTCATCTCCACAAATCCGTTGTGCGAGACGATGGGGAAGGCAGCGTTGAACGCGGCCTGGAGGCCTTCGTCGGTGCGCTTTTTCGGATTGGCGTCGGCTTGTAAAAACGCGGTGTACGCGTCTTTTTGCATTTGCAGCAGGTACGGAATTTCCAGCACGCTGTCGCGGTTACCAAAATTCTTGCGGATGCGTTTGCGTTCAGTAAAGTTGTAGGCCATTCGATCTCCGGACAAAATCTGAGGAGCCTTTGGGGCTCCTAGGCGACTGTGTATATTTCTTGGTGATTGGCCACTACCAACCATTGGCGGACGGTCGCGCGTTGCACGCAACCCGACCCAAGCCGTCTTCTGCAGTCGAAATCAGAAAACACTCTCAAACGGTGTCGTCACCGCTTGAGAGTGCACTCTGTGCACGCACAGACCGGGGCGCACCCCGGCCTGTACAAGTCGAACTTATTTCAGTTCAGCTTTGGCACCGGCTTCCACCAGTTTCTTGAGCGCTGCGTCGGCGTCAGCCTTCGGCATCGCTTCTTTAACAGCCTTGGGAGCGCCGTCAACCAAGTCCTTGGCTTCCTTCAGACCCAGGCCGGTGATTTCGCGCACGGCCTTGATGACCGACACTTTGTTCGCACCAGCTTCGAGCAACATCACGTTGAACTCGGTCTTCTCTTCAGCAGCCGCTGCAGCACCGCCGCCGCCGCCGCCACCACCTGCGGGCGCCGCCATCGCAGCTGCGCTCACGCCAAATTTCTCTTCGATGGCTTTCACCAGGTCGTTGAGTTCCATAACCGTCATGCTGTCCAGCGCGGTCAAAAATGCGTCTTTATCGAATGCCATTGTGTTTTCCTAAAAATTGGTTACTACGAGCCACCGCTTAGGCGGCAGCGGGTTCAGCGGCTGCTTGCTCAGCGGGTGCCGCTGCACCTTCGCCGCGCTTTTCGGCCAATGCCGCCAGCACACGGGCTGTGCGGGAAATGGGCGATTGCATCAAACCCAGCAATTGCGAAAGCAACACTTCTTTCGAAGGGATGCTTGCCAGCTGCTTCACGCCGTTGATGTCCAAAGCTTTTCCACCGTACGCACCGCCGCGAATCACCAATTTGTCATTGGTCTTCGCGAACTCGGCAACCACTTTCGCAGCCGCCACGGCGTCAACAGAAAAGCTGTAGATCAGCGGACCGGTCATCTGGTCCGATACGACATCAAACGCACTACCGGCAACAGCGCGGCGGGCCAAGGTGTTTTTCAACACGCTTAAGGTCACGCCACTGTTGCGCGCGGTGGTGCGCAGACGGGTCATATCAGCAACCGTGATGCCGCGGTATTCCGCCATCACCAGCGTTTGAGCTTTCGCTGCCAGGCCGGTCACATCGCTGATGACCGCTTCCTTTTCACTACGATTCAAACTCACTGTCTTCTCCTTGTTTGCGCTTTGCCGTTTGTTCGGCATCACGCTCCACGTTGTAGCGACCAACTGTCCCCGGATCCACATCCATCAGGCAGCGGGGTCGCCATCTGCGTTGGCTTTCGCTGATTAAGCGCAGTCAGGCTGCGCGCCAACGGTCTTGGATGGCCTGGCACCGACAATGAAGCCAGCACCAACCCACCACCTCGGATCGCCCTTACGGGTGATCCGAATTTCTACGCGCTTACGCGCCAATCGTTTGCAAATCCACCCGCACACCCACGCCCATGGTGGATGACACCGCAACCTTGCGCAGGTACACGCCCTTGCTGGTCGCCGGCTTGGCTTTGTTCAAGGCATCGACCAAAGCGGCCAAATTGCCTTGCAACTTGTCCGAGTCGAACGAGCGGCGGCCGATAGTCGAATGCACGATGCCGCCTTTATCGACGCGGAATTGCACCTGGCCGGCTTTGGCATTGCGCACAGCTGTGGCCACATCCGGGGTAACCGTTCCGACTTTGGGGTTGGGCATCAAGCCACGCGGGCCCAAAATCTGGCCCAGGGTACCGACGACACGCATGGCGTCAGGTGCGGCAATCACGATGTCAAAAGGCAT
>RFRO01000060.1 GCA_009924455.1 Betaproteobacteria bacterium | reverse complement strand
CGCTGGCCATTGACCATGGGCACGACGATGTTGCCGCTGACTTTTTTCTTGAAAGCGGCGATCAACTCGGTGAGGTCCGAGGCACCGATCAAAGGCTGGTCAGCCAGCACCACCAGCACGGCATCAAACGCACCGCGCAGGGCTGCCAATCCCACACGCACCGAACCCTGCTGTCCCTGCGCGAAGTCCGCGTTGTGCGCCAGCGTGACCGGGAAGGTGGCAATCTGCGCCTCGACCGCATCGCGGGCGAAACCGGTGACGACAACCACTTCGTCCACACCCGCGCCGCTGAGTGCGATCAGGTGCCGGTTGATCAGCGGTACGCCTTGCAGCGTGATCAAAGCCTTGGGTACGCCGCCCATGCGCCGCCCCTCACCCGCCGCCAGCAAGACCGCACCAATACGCAAGCGGGCGTACAAACCTCCGCCACCTTTCAACAAGCATCCCATGGGCTGCTCCTCTCGATATAAAAGTCCATTCTGCTTGAAAACCCAGGGCCCAAGCAAAGCGAGCCGGACAGTTGCCTGTCCGGCCCGTTTCAGAAAGAGAGACGCTTACTTCTGGTAGCTGATGCGATAGACCGCACCGGCTTTGTCATCCGACACCAGGATGGAGCCGTCCACATACTGCTGCACGTCCACCGGACGGCCCAGGTAGTAGCCTGCCGAGGTCATGAAACCTTCCGCAAAGGGCTCGGTCTTGACCGCGTTGCCCTTGTCGTCCAGGTAGGTCACCATGACGCGTGCGCCACGGGGCTTGACCGCATTCCAGGAACCGTGCTGCGCGCTGAAGATGGCGTTCTTGTACTTGGCGGGGAACTGGTCACCGGTATAGAACATCATGCCCAGGTCAGCCGCGTGGGCGATCATTTCGACTTGGGGCTTCACGTAATGATCAGCCATGTCTTTAGGGATTGCCTTGCCCTTGTAGTCGTCGGTACGCACGTCACCACCACCGTAGTAGGGGTGGCCATACCAACCGCCTTGCACCAGCTTGCCGTTCACCGATGGAATCTTGTTCAGCTCGCCGGGAGGGGTTTCGTCGCCCATGCCGTCCACCTGGTTGTCGGTAAACCACAGGCTGCCGTCTTTGGGGTTGAAGGCCAGGCCGGACGAATTGCGTACGCCGGTGGCAATCACTTGGCGGTCACCGCCGTCACGGTTGAAACTCAAGATGGAGCCGATACCGACTTTGCGGTACATGTCCACTTTTTCAGCCGGGGTCACATTAAAAGGCTGGCCCATGGTGATGTACAGGCGGTTGTCAGGGCCAATCGCGCAGGCACGTGCAGTGTGGTTGTAGGACTCTTCTTCCGCAGGAATCAGGTCGCCTTGCTTGACCACAGCGAATGCCACGGTGTCGGAGCCTTCGGTGAAGTACTCGACAGCGGGGAACATCATCACGCGGTTGCGCTCGACCACATACATAAAGCCGTCCGGCGTGTAGCACACACCGGCGGGGATGTCGAACTTGATGCTGGGGCTGAAATCTTCCACGGTGTCCGCCACGTTGTCCATATCGCGGTCATTCGCGAAATACACGTTGTTCTTGCGGGTACCGACCCAGACTGCAGCGGTGTTGCGGCTCACGGCAATGGTGCGGGCATCCGGCACCACGGCAAAGACCTCGATCTTGAAGCCGTCAGGCATCTTGATGTTGGTGAGCATCTTTTTCAGATTGGCGATGTAGGTCGGGTCTTGTGCAATGCGCTTGGGTGGTGGCGTATTGGTTTTCTTGAACGAACCCAGTTTTTCCAGGTTGGCATCGTCGCCGGCCGCAAAGCCAGCAGCTGAAGCCAGGGAAAGCGTCAGGCCAATGGCAATAGAAGTTGCGCTGCGCGCGAACGCAGCTCGGAGGATGGTTGTCATGAAGTGCTCCAGCGGAACTAGTCAGGCTACTTTTTTCGAATAGGCATGCCTGGCAGCGTCTAGCTCCAACCTGGGGTTTCAGGCTGGAAACGCTGGGGGTACTCTAGGCTTTGCCCCGGCCCCGGTTCAAAGTGAAAACCCTTGCTTCCCAAAAAATTAATTCAGCTGGGTGCGGAAAAAAGAAAAGCCGCCGGATCCGGTGAATCCCGGAACGCAGCGGCAAAACCAGCGTAGCGATACGCTTATTTGACCTCGACCTTGATGGATGCATACCAGGCGGAAAGGTCCTCAATTTCCTTGTTGGTCAGCGGCTTGGCCATGATGGCCATGACCTCGTGCGGACGCCGCCCGCTGCGGTAATTGATCAGCTGCTGGACCAGGTACATCTCGGGTTGGCCGGCCAGATTGGGGGCCTCAGCGAGAACCGACAGACCGTTGGGTCCGTGGCACACGGCGCACTGCGCCGCTTTGGCCTTGCCGGCCTCCAGGTCGCCAGCCCAAGCGGACTGCGCAGCAGCGAGGGTCAGGGCGGCGGCGAAAAAAATGGTTTTCATGGAAGAACAATCAAAAGAAAAACAAAAAGGCGGACCGGGCATGATGCCCCGCCCGCCCTGGCAAGCTTAACGCTTACTTCTGGTAGCTGATGCGATAGACCGCACCGGCTTTGTCGTCGGACACCAGGATGGAGCCGTCAACATACTGCTGCACGTCCACCGGACGGTATTTGGCGGGGAACTGATCGCCGGTATAGAACATCATGCCCAGGTCAGCCGCGTGGGCGATCGTTTCCACTTGGGGCTTGACATACTTGTCAGCCAATTCCTTGGGAATTTCCTTACCAGCGTAATCACCGGTACGCACATCGCCACCGCCGTAGTAGGGGTGACCGTACCAGAGACCGTGCACCAGCTTGCCGTCAGCGCCCACCGGCACTTTGTTCAACTCGCCGGGAGGGGTTTCGTCGCCCATGCCGTCAACCTGGTTGTCAGTCCACCACAGTGCACCATCTTTGGGGTTGAACGCCAAGCCGGAGGAATTGCGCAGGCCGTTCAAGACCACCTTGCGGTCGCCGCCGTCACGGTTGAAGCTGACGATGCCGCCGATACCGGTCTTCATGTACAGGTCTTGCTTCTCGGGTGGGGACACGTTGAAAGGCTGGCCCAGGGTGATGTAGATGCGGTTGTCCGGCCCGATCGTGCAAGCACGTGCGGTGTGGTTGTAGGACTCTTCTTCCGCAGGAATCAAGTCACCTTGCTTGACCACGGCAAAAGCCACGGTGTCGGAACCTTCGGTGAAGTACTCAACGGCGGGGAACATCATCACGCGGTTGCGCTCTGCCACATACAGGAAACCGTCGGGCGTGTAGCACAGGCCGGCAGGGGTGTCGAACTTGACGCTCGGGCTGAAATCTTCCACGGTGTCAGCGACGTTGTCCATATCGCGGTCGTTCGCGAAATACACGTTTTGCTTGCGGGTACCAACCCACACAGCGGCGGTGTTGCGGCTCACAGCGATGCTGCGGGCATCCGGCACCACAGCGAACACGTCGATCTTGAAGCCATCAGGCAACTTGATGTTCGTGAGCATCTTCTTCAGGTTGGCGATGTAGGTAGGGTCTTGTGCAATGCGCTTGGGTGGTGGCGTATTGGTTTTCTTGAATGAACCCAGTTTTTCCAGGTTAGCGTCGTCACCAGCCGCGAAGCCGACGCCAGAAGCCATCGAGAGCGCTGCTCCGATAGCGATTGCAGTTGCACTGCGTTTCAGCACAGTTCCGAAAGTACGATTCATGTTTACTCCAAGACAATAAGCCCGGGGAGCCAAAAATGTGGCCCGTTCCCGACAGTGCTAGACCCCCACGTGAACCGCCACGCGGGAAGCACTTGGAAATGACTGTATGACGAAGGATGACGGGCTTTGCACAGTAAAAACCCTTGTTTACGCATCAAAATTATTCAATTTCCAGCTGAAGAAAATTTACACCTCAGCCTGTCAAGGGGCTAGCCCCCCAGACCGGACGCATCGATCACGCCCTGGCGCAAGGCCAGAAGGGTGATCTCCGAGGTGTTGGTCAACTCCAATTTTTGTTTTATTTTGTGGACATGGGTGCCCACGGTGGAGACAGACAGGTTCAGCGTCTCCGCCACCGCAACAACCGACTGCCCGCGCGCAATCTGCATGAAGACCTCAAACTCGCGCGGCGACAGCAGGGCAAGCGGGTCGGTCTCACCGCTGAGGTCCTGCATGGCCATACGCTGTGCAATGCCGGGGTCGATAAAACGCTTGCCTTGGGCCACCAGCCGGATCGCATCGACCAGCACCTCGGGTGCGGTGCGTTTGGACAAATAGCCCAGAGCACCGGCTTGGAAAGCGCGCTTGGAATAGCTGGTGTCTTCGTGGGCTGAAAGCGCGAGCACGCGGATCTGCGGGTGCTTGGCGACCAGGCGCTTGATGGCTTCGATGCCGCCCATGCCCGCCATGGCAATGTCCATCACCACCACGTCCGGGGCCACGCTGTCGTGGATGCGCAATGCCTCCTCCCCGCTGTCGGCCTCGGCCACCACCTGCACGTCATCCCAGGTTTGTAACAAGACCTTGAAGCCGCCCCGCACCACCGCGTGGTCGTCGACCAACATCACACGCAACTTATCCACGATCCAACTCCACGTTCATCTCCACACCCAAGGGCAGCCGAGCCCGCATGCGCACGCCACCTGCGGCTTGCGGTTCGATCACGAAAGTACCGTTCAGGCTCTCGGCGCGCTCGCGCATACCGATCACGCCGAAGTGCCCGGTCTGCTCCCAATCCTTGTGCAAGCCACGTCCGTCGTCACGCACTTCCACAAGCACATGCTGCGACTCGACGCGCACGTGCAGCGCAATCTGCTGGGCCTGCGAGTGGCGCAAGGCGTTGGTCAAAGACTCCTGCGCAATCCGGTACACCGCCGTGGCCAGCTCGCCGTCGACAGCGTCCAACGCGCCCTCAATCTGCAGTTGCAGGTGCACGCCGGGGTGCTGGGTGCGGGCCTGCTCCACCAGGTCCTGCACGGCATCGGCCAGGCCGAAACGATCCAGCGCCAGCGGACGCAACTGGCTCACCATCTGGTGCACGCTTTCGTACATGGCGTCGGCACATTGCACGACCATGCGGGCCGATTCGGCGATGCGCAGATCCTGCCCCTGCGCCCGGTGGCTGATGGCAAAACCCAGGCTTTTGATGGCCGTGACCTGCTGGCCCAAATCGTCATGCAGCTCGCGGGCAATCTGACGCCGAACCTCTTCGATGCGGGTCTGAATGGCCTGGGTGAGCTCGCGGTTTTCGGCCAGTGCCACGGTGGCTACACGGGCCTTTTCGCGCGCCAGCATGCCGTCCTGCACCGACTGCGCCATGCCGTTGAAATCCTCCCCCAGACCGCCCGCCTCCCGGCCCTTAAGGCGCGGTAAACGGGTTGCGTATTCGCCTTGGGCGATGGCGCGCAAGCCCTGCGCCAGTTGCTGAAACGGATGCAAAGCACGCCCGACCAACCAGTACGCCAGACCGTTGGCCAACAAGACACCCACCAACAGCGTGACCAACAGAGGGACAAAGTCATCCCAGCCATCCAGGATGGCGCGCGAGGGATCGGGGCGCACCACCACCCGGCCGTGCGGCAGGGCAATCTCACGGGTTTTCAGGGGCGGCGCAACCAGGCTTGCGTACCACTGCGGCGCATCACGCCCGGCCTTGTAGCGCGGCGGAGGCGAACGGTAGAGCAAGGCCCCGTCTTCGCCAAAGAGCTCGATTTCATTTCCGCGAATCCGGCCCAGCCCTTGCAAAAATGTGGCCATGGCGGACAGCCCACCTTCGCGCGATGTGGCCTCCACTTGCGACAGCACCTGGATCGCCACCAGATTGGAGCCGCCGATTTCCTCATGTACCCCGCGGCTGGTGTCTTTGAGCTGCAAGCCCACCAGCAGGGCCGCAAAGGCCAGCAACATCGCGGCGATGATGAGGTTAATTTGGAGGCGCAAGGACATCGCTCAACCTCCATCCGCGGCCGGGACGGGCTGGCCCCAGGTACGAAAATCGCCGTGCTGCGCGGCATGCGCAATCGCTCCGACCAGGGCAGCGGCCATCGTTGGCTCATAGGGGCTGTGCCCGGCCTGATCCACCCACTGCAGCCGGCTGCCCGGCAGTGCCTGCTGCACATCCCAGGCCGACTGCGGGCGGCAAATCCAATCCAGCCGCCCGTGCAGCAAGGCCACCGGCACATCGCCCAAAGATGCGCAACCGGCCAATGCGCCTTGCGGCGGAAAAAAACACTGGGCGGCCAGGTAATGGCTTTGCAATCGGTACTTGGCCAGCAGCGTGGCGTCCGAACCGGCACCAGCTGATGGCGGCAGGCTGGCACGCCGGTCGGTGAGCGCCCCTTCCCAGGCACTCCAGGCCTTTGCCAATGCCAGCGCATGCGCCGCTTCGCCGTGTAAAACCTGCTCCACCACATATGCCGCCATGTCGCCACGCTGTGCGGACGGTACGTGGCGCGCCAAAGCCCACCAGGCATCGGGCAGCAGCTGCGCCGCGTCCTGGAAAAACCACCGGATGTCAGCCGCCCGGCCCAGAAAAGTCCCACGCAACACCAATCCGAGGCAACGCTGCGGGTGGGCACTGGCGTAGGCCAGAGCCAGCCCCGCGCCCCAGGAGCCGCCCACTACCCACCAGGCCTCCAAGCTCAGCGCGGCGCGAATCCGCTCCATGTCAGCGATCAGGTGCGCCGTGGTGTTATGCGCCAGGGGCTGTTCGGCGCGGCTGCGCCCGCATCCGCGCTGGTCCCACAAGATCACCCGCGTGCTGCGGGGATCAAAAAACTGCCGGTGCCGGGGCATCGCCCCGCTACCCGGGCCGCCATGGACAAACAGCATCGGCAAACCCGTCGGGTTACCGCACTGCTCAAAATAAACGCTGTGCCCGTCCTGCTCGGGCAGGAAACTGTGCGCGTAAGGCTCAATGGCGGGAAACAGGGCGTCTGGCGCGGCGGATGGCATGGACTGCATGCTATGCCTTTTTGGGCAAATGCCTGCATGTGACAGGGAACCTAGTACAAACCCTAGGCCGCTTTGGCGATTTTCTTGAGGGTAGTTTCCATGAATTACGCGTGCCTTGCGCATCGATTGCGGGCATAGTATGGGCTGTGTTCAGAAAGGCTTTGGGCACGATTCACCGCAATCGGCGGCATCGATCTAGGAGATACACCATGAAATGGCAAACACCTGCAGCTAGCGACATGCGTTTCGGTTTCGAAATCACCATGTACATCGCTAACCGTTAATCACGGTACCGTCTGTCGGGGTAACCCGGCAGACCTTTTTTCTTGAATTTTTAAAGTCCGTCGTTTCGCCGGATTTGCCCGCCGCGCTCGACGCGGTTTTTTTTTGAGGTTGCGCTTGTGAAAATCCATGTGTTGGGCTCGGCCGCTGGTGGTGGTTTCCCCCAATGGAACTGCAACTGCCCGCAGTGCGCCGCGGTGCGCGGTGGCAGCCCGAATCACCTGCCGCGCACCCAATCGTCCATCTCGGTGAGCGCCAACGCGCAAGACTGGTTGCTGGTGAATGCCTCGCCCGACGTGTTGCAGCAGATCAAAAGTTTCCCCGGCCTGCAACCGGCGCGCGCCCTGCGCGATACCGGCATTGGCGCGGTGATGCTGATGGACGCGCAAATCGACCACAGCACCGGCTTGCTGATGCTGCGCGAAAACCGCCAACCGCTGCAGATCTGGTGCCACCCGCTGGTGCGCGAAGACCTGAGCACGGGCAACCCCTTGTTCAAGGTGCTGGACCATTACTGCAAAGTCGATTGGCAGGCGCTGAGTCTGGAGCCGCAAGGCTTCACCATCGAACGTGTGCCCGGATTGCGCTTCGCGGCGCTGCCGCTGAGCAGCAACGCGCCGCCGTATTCCCCGCACCGCGACAAGCCGCAGGACGGCGACAACATCGGCCTGTCGGTTTCTGATGCAGCCAGCGGCAAAACCCTGTTTTACGCACCCGGCCTGGGCCGCATGGAGCCGCATGTGTGGCAGGCCATGCAGGCCAGCGACTGCGTGCTGGTGGACGGCACGCTGTGGACCGACGACGAGATGATTGCACTTGGTGCGTCCAAAAAAACCTCGCGCTCCATGGGCCACATGCCGCAAAGCGGGCCCGACGGGATGATCGAATGGCTGGACAAATTACCCGCAGGCGTACGCAAAATTCTGATCCACATCAACAACACCAACCCCATCCTCGATGCCAGCAGCCCGCAGCGCCAAACGCTGGCGCAGCACGGTATCGAGGTGGCCTTTGACGGCATGGAGATCACGCTGTGATAGACAACATCCTCAACGAAGCCAAAGCCGATACGCGCACGCCGTGGAGCGCCGCCGAATTTGAAACCCTGCTGCGCGGCAAAAGCACCAGCTACCACATCCACCATCCTTTCCACGTGATGATGGCGCAGGGCAAACTCAACGCGGCGCAGCTGCGCGGCTGGGTGGCCAACCGCTTTTATTACCAAATCTCCATCCCGGTCAAAGACGCGGCCATCCTGTCCAACTGCGACGACCGCGAAATCCGGCGCGAATGGATTTTGCGCATCCTGGACCATGATGGTTTCGAGCTGAACGGCATCAGCGACCCCGGTGGCATCGAGGCCTGGATCCAGCTTGGCCATGCCGTGGGCCTGAGCCGGGACGATGTCACCTCGCTGCGCTTCGTGGCGCCTGCCAGCCGGTTTGCGGTGGACGCCTATGTGAACTTCGCGCGCCAGCGGCCCTGGCAGGAAGCGGTGGCGTCCAGCCTGACCGAGCTGTTTGCGCCCCATATCCACCAGCAGCGCATCGAGACATGGCCCGAGCAATACCCCTGGGTTGACACGGCTGGTTTGCAGTATTTCAAAAACCGCCTGACCCAGGCGCGCCGCGACGTAGCGCACGGCCTGAAGTTCACGCTCGACTACTTCAGCCAGACCCGCGCCCTGCAAGAGCGCGCGCTGGAAATTTTGCAGTTCAAGCTGAACGTGCTGTGGGCCTTGGCCGACGCCATCATGCTGGACCAATGCCAGGTCGAGATCACCGGGCCCAAAACACCATGAGCGACGATCTGGCACGCCTGCAGACCACGCCACGCGTGGCACCCATGTTCCGCCTGCAATGGGAAGAGGTGCAGCAATCCTGGGTGCTGCTGTACCCGGAGGGCATGGTCAAACTCAACGGCAGCGCGGGCGAAATCATGCAGCGCATTGACGGGAAGAAGACGATTGCTACGCTCATTACCGAACTGGAGACAGCTTTTGACGCCACCGGTCTGCAGGCCGATGTGCTGGCATTTTTAGACATCGCTATCGCGCAAGGATGGGTGAAGCCATGACAACCGATACGCAAACCCCCGCCACCATTGGACCACCGCTGTGGCTGCTGGCCGAAGTGACCTACGCCTGCCCGCTGCACTGCGTGTTTTGCTTCAACCCCGTGGACTACGCGCACAGCGGCCCCGAGCTCAGCACCGCAGAGTGGATTCGGGTGCTCGGCGAGGCGCGCGCGGCGGGCAGTGTGCAATGCGGCTTCTCCGGTGGTGAGCCGCTGGTACGTGACGACCTCGAAATTCTGGTCGCCGAAGCACACCGCCTGGGCTTCTACACCAACCTCTTGACCTCGGGCATCGGCTTCACGCCAGAGCGGGCCAAAGCGCTCAAGGACGCGGGCCTGGACCATGTGCAACTCTCCTTTCAGGACTCGACCCGCGAGCTCAACGACTTTTTGTCGCACACCAAAACCTTTGCGCTCAAGCGCAAAGCCGCCGACCTGATCCAGGCCAACGGCTGGCCCATGGTGCTGAACTGCGTGGTGCACCGGCTGAACATTGACTACATCGACAAAATCATTGAACTCGCGGTCGAACTCGGCGCGGAATACCTGGAGCTGGCCAACAGCCAGTACTACTCCTGGGCGCAAATCAACCGCGACGGCCTGATGCCCAGCCGGGAGCAGCTGGAGCGCGCCGAGCGCATTACCCAGCAATACCGTGAGAAGTTAGGCGACAAACTGCGTATCTTCTTTGTGGTGCCCGACTACTACGAAACCCGCCCCAAGAAGTGCATGAATGGCTGGGGCAATATTTTCCTGACCATCACGCCGGACGGCTCGGCCCTACCCTGCCACACGGCCAAGATGATCAAGCACCTGGACTTCCCCAGCGTGAAGACCATGGACGTGAAAAGCATTTGGTACGACTCGCACGCCTTCAACCACTACCGTGGCGACGCATGGATGAAAGAGCCCTGCAAAACCTGCCCCGAAAAAGCCAAAGACCTGGGCGGCTGCCGCTGCCAGGCGCTGATGCTCACGGGCGACGCGGCCAACGCTGACCCGGTTTGCGACAAGTCCGAACACCACCAGGTGGTTGTGGATGCGGTGGCCCTGGCACAAATTCCGGATGCGCAGCGGGTGCAGACCAAGCCGTTGGTGTTTCGCGACCCGATCAACTCGCGCAAGCTCAGCCCTGCGCCTGCAGACACCACGCCCGCCTGAGGCGCTGTACGCAGGGCTGTTTAAGCCACCATCTCGTGCAACCGGGCCAAGCTGGCCAAGTTGTGCGCGGGCATGAAGCGGTACACCAGGGGCGCGGCCGCTTGCATGGCTTCGGACTGCGGAATCTGCACCGTGGGATGCAACCAGCCAATGCGCGCGCCGCGTGCGCGAATGGCCTCCAATGCGGCAGGCAGTGCATCCGGCGCATCGGTGTCATAGCCGTCGCTGAACACCAGCACCACGAGTTGCGCCGCCTCGTGCACGCAGCTGCCAATACGGGTGCCGCCGCCAAAACCGAAGGTGACGGCGTTAACCTTTTCCTGCACCCGGTCGCTGCGCTGCTTCATCAGCGGCGTGACTTCGGCCAGCCGGGTGTGGAACACAAAGGCGCGGGCATCCAGCACCTCCACGAAGGCGCGGCACAGGCGCAAAAAGAACTGGGCATGGACTTCCATGGACCGGCTCACATCCACCAGCACCGCAACCCGGGGCGTGCGGCGGCGCACGCGGGCGCGGCGCAGGGCAATCAACTCGCCGCCGGTGGCCAATGCGCTGCGCATCGAACGGCGCAGGTGGATGGTGCCCACGCGCGGATCGTGCCGGGTGCGGCGCGTGAGTTGGCTGCGCAGGCGGCGCTTGAGCGCCAGCACCAGCGGCTCAAAGCGGTCCAGATCGCCGGGCAGCCAGTCGGCAAAGTCGCGCTCGTCGGGTGCGGCGCTGCGGCTAGCACCGGCCTGCGCCTGCTGCGCGCCCGAACCCTCCGTCTCGCCCGCGGCCGCATCGTCAGCCAGCCCCAGACTGGGCTGCGCCGCGCCGGGCGGGGTATTGGACATGGACTGCGACATGTCCTGGTGCATCTGCTGCACCAACTCTTTCAGGTTGCGTGGTTTTTGCTGCAGGCCGGATGTGCGGGTGGTGCCGCGCACCTTGTGCGGAAACCAGAAGGCCTGGTGCAACTCCGGGTATTTGGCCCACTGCTTGTGGCTGCCCGACGCGATCGCGCGCCACAGCGATTCGGTACGCGCCCACTGCGCCAGCGGCAGCGTGGCGGCGGCTTGCAACATCAGACTCACCTCGGCGTAACCCAGCGCAAAACCGTGCGAGCGCAGGTAATGCGCAAAGTCGGCGAGCTGGGCGCGCGGGTCGGCGGCGGGCTGCATGCGCACCCGCGCCTTATTTCATGCCGCCGGCCACACCCACGTCCTGGCCGATGCGCGGTCCGTCGATCAGCTTGCCCACCCGCTCGGGCGTGAGCGCCCAGCGGTCGTTGCGGGTCTTGAGCAAAGCGGCCAGCGAGGGCGCGAGTTGTGCCGGATCCACGGGCAATTCGGTCATGCCCAGTTTGAACAAGACCCGTACCCAATCCAGGGTCTCGGCAATGCCCGGAGTTTTGTCCAGGTCTTCGCGGCGCAGGCGCTGCACAAAGGCCACGGCTTCTTCCACCAAGCGGCTATGCGCCTCGGGAACCAGCGTACGCACGATGTGCATTTCGCGGGCCAGACTGGGAAAGTCCAGGTAATGGAACAAACAGCGACGGCGCAGGGCGTCCGACAAATCGCGGGTGCCGTTGCTGGTCAAGATCACCAGCGGTTTGCTGCGCGCGGTCAGGGTGCCCAGTTCGGGAATGCTGATCTGAAATTCGGAGAGCATTTCCAGCAAAAAGGCCTCAAAAGCTTCGTCTGCGCGGTCGATCTCGTCGATCAGCAACACGCAGGGCTCAGGGCTGCGGATCGCTTGCAGCAGCGGGCGCTCCAGCAAAAATTCTTCGGAGAACAAATTCCCGCGCAAGGCTTGCTTATCGGTTCCGCCGCTGGCTTCGCTCAGGCGGATCTCGAGCAACTGGCGGCTGTAGTTCCACTCGTACACCGCCTGCCCCAGGTCCAGCCCCTCGTAGCACTGCAAGCGCAACAGCGGTCGACCCAGCGCCCGCGCGCAGGCCGCCGCAACAGCGGTTTTACCGACCCCGGCTTCGCCTTCGAGCAAAACCGGGCGCTCCAGGGAGAGCGCCATCCAGACCAGGCTGGCCACGTCCTCGTCGGCGATGTAGCCCGCGGTAAACAGCTTTTCGCGCAGCCCCTGCGGGCTACATCGCCGACGAGGACGTGGCCAGCCTGGTC
>RFRO01000059.1 GCA_009924455.1 Betaproteobacteria bacterium | reverse complement strand
AGCACGGCCAATACGTAGGGCAGCCATCCCTCAATGCCCCCGCCCACGAAAGGCCCTAAATAGACTTCAGCCATTTTCTCGGCAGCACCAACAATCAGACCGGCCACAATCACGCCTGGGACCGAGGTGAAGCCACCAATGATGAGCACCGGCATGGCTTTCAACGCCACCCCAACCAGGGCAAATTGCACGCCGCTGCGCGCGCCCCACATCATGCCGGCCACCAACGCCACCACGCCCGCAGTAGCCCACACCACCACCAGAATCTGTTTGAGCGGAATGCCAACCGACAGCGCCGCCGCATTGTCATCTGCTACTGCACGCAGACCACGGCCCACTTTAGTTTTGGAAAAAATCAAGGCCAAGACCGCAACCATGATGCCTGCCACCAAACCAGCGGCCACATCCAACTGGCTAACCAAAATATCGACTTTGTCAGCAATCCAGCCCATGGGTTCGTCCGGAATACCCAGATCAAGGCGACGCACTTTGACGCCCCAGGCCAGCTGCGCAACGCCTTCCACGACAAACGCTAAGCCGATTGTGGCCATCAGCAAGGTGTCTTCACTTTGACCCACCAGCGGCCGCAGAACCAAGCGCTCGGTCACTACGCCCACGACCACCATCAGGGCCACCGTCAGCGGAAGAGCAGCCCAAAAATTCAGGCCCAGCTCCATAAAGCCGACAAAGGACAGAACCGCAAAAAATACCATAGCGCCCTGGGCGAAGTTGAATACACCGGAGGCCTTGTAGATGAGCACGAAACCCAGCGCCACCAGCGAATACATCACCCCCGATAGCAAACCCCCGACTAGAACTTCAAAGAAAAAATTCATAGCTGGAAATCTTTCTAGTCCGCAACGCCCAGATAGGCTTTGATGACTTCCGGGTTGGAGCGGACTTCGTCAGGCGGGCCATCACCGATTTTTTTTCCGTAGTCCAGCACCACCACCCGGTCCGATAAATCCATCACCACCCCCATGTCATGCTCGATCAACACAACCGTGGTCCCATAGTGGTCATTCACGTCCAGAATAAAGCGGCACATGTCCTGCTTTTCCTCGATGTTCATACCGGCCATGGGCTCGTCAAGCAGGAGAATTTTGGGTTCAGCGGCCAGCGCCCTTCCAAGCTCCACCCGCTTTTGCAGGCCATAGGGCAGACGCTTAACAGGGGTCTTGCGGATGTGCTCAATTTGCAGAAACTCAATGATCTCTTCAACCTTCTCCCGGTTCGCGGTCTCCTCGCGCCGAGCCCGGGGCATCTGGAACGCGACCTCCAGGAAGTTGGCATGCTCGCGCTGGCTACAACCCGCCATGATGTTGTCCAGCACCGTCATGCCTTTGAATAACGCGATATTCTGGAAGGTGCGGGAGATACCCAAGGCAGCAGCCCGGTTGGGCGTCATGTCGGTGAGCTTTTGGCCACGCAAAGTAATCGTGCCTTCTTGCGGGCGGTAGACGCCATTGATGACGTTGAGCATGGAGCTTTTTCCCGCACCATTCGGGCCGATGATGGCGCGAATTTCGTGCTCCAGTACGTTGAAAGAGATGTTGGTCAAGGCCTTGACGCCGCCAAAGCGCAGCGACACGGAGTCGAGCTCCAGGATAGGCTTCCCGATGGGGAATCCGCGCTGGACCACCGACGCGTCGTCACCGTGTGCGTGATCGTGGCTTGACATATCCATATCAGGCGACCCTTTGGGCGGTGTGTGGCGCAAAGGTCTTGGCCTCACGGATCTTGATGTCGGAAGACAGGACGCCCACGCTGCCGTCCGCGTACCGCACTTCGGCGTCAACATGGCCCACGGGACTTCCGTCGTACAGGGCCTTCACCAGGCTGGCAAAGCGGCGGGACACTACATCGCGGCGGACTTTGCGCATGCGGGTGAGCTCACCGTCGTCGGGCTCCAAGCGCTTTTGCAGCAACAGGAATCTGTGGATTTGCGCGTGCGACAGCTGCGGGTCGTGCGCCAACTCGGCGTTGGCCTTCGCAATGATTTCGCCGATCAAACCATAGACCTCGTCGAGGGTTGCCAGATCGGCAAAGCCGGTATAGGTCAAACCTTGTTTGTCAGCCCAGTTACCCACCGACTCGGCGTCGATATCAACAAACACACACACGCGATCCCGGCCGTTGCCAAATGCCACTGCCTCATTGATGTAGTGTGAGAACTTGAGTTTGTTCTCCAGCAGCTTGGGCGCAAACAGGGAGCCGTCTGTCAGCGCGCCGATATCCTGCATCCGGTCCACGATGTGCAGCTGACCGTCTTCATCCAACCATCCGGCGTCGCCGGTGTGAAACCAGCCATCGGCATGCGTGGCGCGATGGGTGGCCTCGTCTTCACCGTGGTAGCCCAGAAATAGCCCAGGCGAGCGCACCAGCACTTCCCGCCCAGCCCCGAGTGACAACTCCACCCCGGGCGCAGCCGCGCCCACCGCACCCGGCTTGAACCGACCTTCTGATTGCGCCGTAATGAACAGGCCGGTCTCGGTGGAGCCATAGAGCTGCTTGAGGTTGATACCCATGGCGCGGTAGAAAAGCAGCAGGTCCGGGCCAGTGGCCTCCCCCGCTGCATAAGCCACCCGCAAGCGGCTCATACCCATCACGTCGCGCAACGGACCATAAATCAACACGTTCCCGAGGCTATAGGCCACGCTCTCGGACAGAGCAACCGGGTCGCCGGCCAGCGTACGCAGCCCGACGCGCTGGGCCACCGCGATGTAGTGGTCGTACAGGCTGCGCTTGAAGCCGCCGGTGTTGTTGATGCGGATGGTGACCTGCGTCAACAAGGCCTCCAGCACCCGGGGCGGAGCGAGAAAGACCGTTGGACCCATCTCGCGCATATCGTTGAGCATCGTCTCAGATGACTCGGGGCAACACACACACGAACCCGTCACCATGGGTAAGGCGTATGCAAACATGTGCTGAACCATCCACGCGGGGGGCAAATAGGCAATCAATGTGTCCTGCTCGTTCAGGCCGTCAACCGCAACAGCAACCCGCGCACGATCTATCAATGCGCCATGCGCGTGCACAACGCCACGCGCAGGCCCGGTGGTGCCCGAGGTAAAAAACAGGGCCGCAGGATCTTTGGAGCTGCCGCGTGCAAGTTCGGCATCGATCTGTCCACCAGTTTGCGCGAGTCCGTCGCGGCCTGTCGCCAAGAGGTCCTCATAGGCCTGCACATAGGATTGCCGGTAATGGCGCATGCCAATGTCATCGTCATAGATGATGTGGCGCATCGAGGGGCACTGCGGCATCACGGCCAGCAGCTTATCCACCTGTTCCTGGTTTTCAGCGAACACCACAACGATGTTAGCGGTGCGCACTGGGATAGCAAGCTCATCCGCTGGGGTGTCCGCAAACAGAGGCACTACCACCCCTCCCAACCATTGCACCGCAGCCATCGCGGCAAACAGGCGGGGGCGGTTCTCGCCTAGCAGACCCACATAGTCGCCACGCCGCACACCCGCAGCCGACAAACCGGCCGCCAGCGCCCGCACTTCGTCCGCCAGCGCACCCCAGGTGAGGGTCTGCCAAATACCTCGGCTTTTCTCGCGTACGGCTGCACGATCGGGCCGCGTTTTCGCGTTATGGACGAGAAATTGTGGAAATGTATCCATGCGCAGCGCCTACAACGGACTAAGACTGCCACGCAGCTTGCGGCTCGCAAGCATGTGTGCAATCGCTTCGCCTGGGTACATCTTTGCCATATGCAACTTTTTTCTTAAAAAAATGGGCCGCAAGCGCTAGCCGAAAAAACTTGTTACAAGACTATCGGATATCACTGGAAAGCAATTAGGTATTTACCCGAGTGCAAGTTCACATGCGAATACGGTGCAGCCAAACACTTGCCCACCCGTCATAGAAACAACGCGCAGCAGCGAGGTGCCCTACAAGTCAAGGAGATTTTTCGACTGTTGGCGCGGTGCCGCCCAAGCAGTGACGGGTCACAACGGCGTTCAAACAAGGCGCTCCGCCGACTCCCACAAAAGCCGCTGCGGCGCGCTGAAGCACAAGAACCGTTTATTTGTCGCCCGCCCAATCGCGCACAAGTTGAGCCGCTGCGCAACTGCGTGGCCCATCTGCGTGATGCCGCTGCGGGAGATCACGATGGGCACGCCCATTTGGGCGGACTTGATGACCATCTCACTGGTCAGGCGGCCGGTGGTGTAGAACACCTTGTTGTCGGCGCGCAGGCCGCTGCGTTGCTGGGCGCTGCCGGGCGGGCTATCGCTGGGCTGCAGCGCCATCCAACCCGCAATCGCATCAATGGCGTTGTGGCGTCCCACATCTTCCACAAACATCAACAGCGTGTCGCCTTGAAACAGCGCGCAGCCATGGACTGATCCCGCCGCTTTGTAGACGCTGTCGTGCAAGCGGATGGTGTTGACGATGCCGTAGAGCGCAGTTTGCGTGAGCGTGGCATCGGGCAGCGCAATCGTGTCGACGTCGGCCATCAGATCACCGAACACGCTGCCCTGGCCGCAGCCGGTGGTGACCACGCGCTTGGCGGTTTTTGCTGACAGGTCGGCTATGCCGTGGCGGGTAGTCACAGCGGCGGCACCGACCTCCCAATCCACGGTGATGGACTCGATCTCGGTGGCAGCGTGTATCAAGCGCTGGTTCAGCAGATAGCCCAGCACCAACCACTCGGGGTGCGCGCCCAGGGTCATGAGTGTGACGAGTTCGCGCTTGTCCACATAGACCGTGAGCGGGCGCTCGGCGGGTATGTCGAGCTGCCGGGTCTGCCCGTGCTCGTCGACGACCGAGACCGCGCGCGTGAGCGGCGCGATAGCTTGCGTCAGCCGCGGCAGCGCTGCCGTGGACATTTAGCCGGTGAGCGCCGCGTCGTTGACGCCAAAGCCGGCGTTCTCCCGCGTGCTGCCGCCCTTGCGGATGGCGACGGCGCAGTACTTGAACTCCGGAATCTTGCCGAACGGATCCAGCGCGGAATTGGTGAGTTCATTGGCCGCCGCCTCGTAGTAGGCAAAGGGCACGAACACCGCACCCTGCGGCGTGCCGTCGTCGCGGCGCACATGCAGCGCCACTTCGCCCCGCCGCGATGCGATGGTGATGATGTCACCAGGCTCCATGCCATGCGCCTTGAGGTCTGCGCCACACATCGACGCAGTGGCCATGGGCTCGATAGCGTCCAACACTTTGGCACGGCGGGTCATGCTGCCGGTGTGCCAATGCTCCAACTGGCGGCCGGTGATGAGTACGAAGGGGTATTCCGCATCGGGCCGCTCGTTGGCGGGGATGATGTCAGCGGGTACCAGTTTGACGCGGCCACTGGCGGTGGGAAATTTTTCAATGAACACCGTCGGCGTGCCCGGCGCGTCTTCGCTCAAGCACGGGTAGGTGACGCTGGATTCACGCTGCAAGCGCTCCCAGGTGATGCCGGAAATGGCAGCGTGCATGGCGCGGCGCATTTCGTCATACACGGCGGCAACGCCGTCGTTTTCACCTTGGTAATCCCAGGACAGGCCCATGCGCTTAGCCAGGTCTTGCAGGATCCACAAATCCGCGCGCGCCTGCCCCGGCGGCTTCAAGGCCTGCTTGCCGAGTTGCACCATGCGATCGGTGTTGCTGACCGTACCGGTTTTCTCCGGCCAGGCGGTGGCGGGCAGCACGACGTCGGCCAGCCAGGCGGTTTCGGTCATGAAAATGTCCTGCACGACCAGATGTTCCAGGCTGGCCAGCGCAAGGCGTGCGTGGTTGAGGTCGGGGTCGCTCATGGCGGGGTTCTCGCCCATGATGTACATGCCACGGATCTTGTGCGGGTCGCTGTCATCGGCCAGCGCCTTGTGCATGATTTCAACCACGGTGTAGCCGGGCTTTTCGTCGAGCTTGGTGCCCCAGAAGTCTTCGAACCACGCGTGCGCGGCGGCGTTATCCACGCGCTGGTAATTGGGAAACATCATGGGGATCAGGCCCGCGTCGGACGCGCCTTGCACATTGTTCTGGCCGCGCAGCGGGTGCAGACCGGAGCCGGGTTTGCCGATCTGCCCGGTCACGCTGACCAGCGCGATCAGGCAGCGTGCGTTGTCGGTACCGTGGATGTGCTGGCTGATGCCCATGCCCCACAAAATCATCGCGCCCTTGGCTTTGGCAAAAGCGCGGGCGACTTCGCGCAAGGTCTCGGCGGGGATACCGCAAATCGGGGCCATGGCCTCGGGGCTGTAGCCCTTGACGTTCTCGCGCAAGGCCTCGTAATTGCTCGTGCGGTTGGCGATGAAGGTCTCGTCGGTGAGGCCTTCCTCGATGACGGTGTGGATGAGCGCATTGAGCATGGCCACATCGGTGTCGGCCTTGAACTGCAGCGTGCGCCATGCATGGCGACCGATGTCGGTGACGCGCGGATCGGCCAGGACGATTTTGGCGCCGCGCTGGGCGGCGTTTTTCATCCAAGTGGCCGCCACCGGGTGGTTGGCAGTCGGGTTCGATCCGATGATGAAAATCAGGTCCGCGTGCTCTACGTCGTTCACCTGGTTGCTCACCGCGCCCGAGCCCACACCTTCGAGCAATGCGGCCACGCTGGAGGCGTGGCACAGGCGGGTGCAGTGGTCGACGTTGTTGGAACCAAAGCCGGTGCGCACCAGTTTCTGGAACAAATAGGCCTCTTCGTTACTGCCCTTGGAAGAGCCGAAACCAGCTAAGGACTTGGGGCCATACTGGTCGCGCAGGCCTTTGAGGCCACCGGCGGACAGCGCCATGGCTTCCTCCCAGCTGGCTTCGCGGAAGATCTCCGACCAATCGGCGGTGTCACGGTTGAGGTGGTTGAGTTGCTCAGGGTCTTTGCCGACACCGGCCTTGCGGATCAGCGGCACCGTCAGGCGCTGCGGGCTGTGGGCGTAATCAAAACCGAAGCGGCCTTTGACGCACAGGCGGCTGTGGTTGGCCGGCCCGTCCCGACCCTCGACGCTGATGATCTTGTTGTCTTTGACTTTGTAGGTGAGCAGGCAACCCACACCGCAAAACGGGCAGACCGAGTCGACCTTTTTGTCCACCACCTGATCGCCCACATGGGTCTTGGGCATGAGCGCGCCGGTGGGGCAGGCTTGCACACATTCGCCACAGGCCACGCAGGTGCTGGTACCCATGGGGTCATGCAGATCGAACACGATTTCGCTGTGCGCACCGCGCATGGCGTAGCCGATCACGTCGTTCACCTGCTCCTCGCGGCAGGCGCGCACACAGCGGTTGCACTGGATGCAGGCATCTAGGTTCACCGCCATGGCGGGGTGCGACATATCGGTGGCAGGTTGTTCGCGGCGCAGGGCTTTGAGTTCGGGGCGAACCTGCACGTCCATGCGCTTAGCCCAGTCGCTCAGCTCGCCGTGTTGGGACGAGGCATCAGCTTCGTTCCATTTGTAGCCGGTGTCGGGCATGTCGGAGAGCAGCATCTCCAGCACCATCTTCTGGCTTTTGACAGCGCGTTCGCTGGTGGATTGCACCTCCATCCCGGCGGTCGCGCTGCGGCAGCAGCTGGGAGCCAGCGTGCGCTCGCCTTTGATCTCCACCACACAGGCGCGGCAGTTGCCGTCGGCGCGGTAGCCATCCTTGTAGCAAAGGTGGGGGATGTCCACACCATGGCGTTTGGCGGCTTTGAGAATCGTCTCGCCCTCGAAGGCGTGGATGGTCTTCTGGTCGAGCGTGAACTCCACTGTTTTCAGGGTCACTTCGGACAACTTGGCGGGTGCATTCATATCAGGCCACCTCGTGAGGGAAATACTTCTGAACACAGCGCACCGGATTGGGCGCTGCCTGACCCAGGCCGCAAATCGAAGCATCGGTCATCACGATACTGAGGTCTTCCAGAGTCTGGTTGTCCCACACCGGTGCCTGCATCAGCGTAGCGGCCTTGTCGGTGCCGACGCGGCAGGGGGTGCATTGGCCGCAGCTCTCATGGGAGAAGAAACGCATCATGTTGAGCGCCGCATCGCGCGCCCGGTCTTTGTCGCCCAGCACAATCACCGCTGCCGAGCCGATGAAACAACCATGCGGCTGCAAGGTATCAAAGTCCAGCGGCACATCGCCCATGCTCGCGGGCAGGATGCCGCCGGATGCGCCACCGGGCAGGTAGCCATAAAAGCTGTGGCCGTCCGCCATACCGCCGCAGTATTCATCAATCAACTCGCGCACCGAGATACCGGCAGGCGCCAGCTTGACGCCGGGCTGCTTCACGCGCCCGCTGACGCTGAAACTGCGCAGGCCCTTGCGCCCGTTGCGCCCGAAGCTGCTGAACCACTGCGGGCCTTTTTGCACGATGTCGCGCACCCAGTACAGGGTCTCAAAATTGTGTTCCAGCGTGGGGCGGCCGAACAGCCCAACCTGCGCGATGTAGGGCGGGCGCATGCGCGGTTCGCCGCGTTTGCCCTCAATGCTCTCGATCATGGCCGATTCTTCGCCACAGATGTACGCACCCGCGCCCCGGCGGATGTGGATGGCGGGCAAAGGGCACGGCGGGTCGGCCTGGAGACGCGCGACTTCGCGCTCCAATATCGCGCGGCAGCCGTGGTACTCGTCGCGCAAGTAGATGTAGCAGGCGTCAATGCCCACGACTTGCGCAGCAACCAGCATGCCTTCCAAAAATCGATGTGGATCACGCTCCAGGTAAGTGCGGTCCTTGAAAGTACCCGGCTCACCCTCGTCGATATTGATCGCCATCAGTTTGGGGGCAGGCTGGTCGCGCACGATGCGCCACTTGCGCCCGGCCGGAAAGCCGGCACCACCCAAGCCGCGCAGGCCGGAATCTTCCATGGCTTTGACCACCGACTCGGCATCCTGGGTACCCGCTGCCAAGGCAGCAGCAAGCGCATAACCACCCGCAACACGGTATGCGTCCAGCCCCGTGTACGCGGGTGCGACCTGCACCGCTGCGGCGGCCGGAGACACCGCCTTCTCACTCCAGCTTGCGCCATCAAAACTGCCCGCATCCGAGGCCGCCGGATGCGTGGCGGCATGCGCCCGCACCGCCAGCGCCACCGACTCAGAGGTGGCAAAAGGCACCGGGTTCTGGTGGACCACGGCGGCAGGCGCTTGTTCACAACGGCCGATGCACGGCGCGGCAATCACCCGTACGTCGTTACGTCCCAAAATGCCGGCCAATCGCGCCAGCAAATCCTGGGCACCCGCCATCTCGCAGCTCAGTCCGTCACAGACGCGCACAGTCAGCGCCGCAGGTTCGGCATCACCCTTCAGAACTTCAAAGTGGTGGTAGAAGGTAGCGACTTCGAAAACCTCGGCCATGCCGATGCGCAGTTCCTTGGCCAAGGCCACCAGGTGGCGATCGTGCAGGCAACGGTAGTGGTCCTGCAAGCGATGCAAATACTCGATCAGCAGTTCACGCGGGTGCGGGCCGGAGCCGAGCAGCTCGCGCACCTCTTGCACCGCCGCGTCATCCGGTTGACGGCCTTTGAGCTTGCTTTTGCTGCGGATGCGCTGGCGCATGTCATCCACGGATCCCAAGGTCACGCTGGATACCGGCATAGGAGAAGTTGGCTTGTTCATGGAATTAGTGTTGTACACAAGTAAAAATTTCACAACTCCTTGCGTTTTAAAAAACCCGCCGGTGCGGTGACCACACGGGCGGGCTGGACGCTAAAGCACAAGGTCAGGCAAAAAATTTCGCAACGCTTTGCAGTGTGCGATAAACGCCCCATGCCAGCGGAATTCCAACAGCCGCCCAAGCAAACACCACCACCATCGGACCGACCACATCATCAGACCCAGACTCTTCGCCACGCACCAGTTCGGCCACCGCCGCTTTTTCATGCGCAAGGCGTCTTTCTTCGGCCAATTCTTCATCGCTCATAAACCATTTGTCATCCAAGGGGCGAACCAAAAGATTGCAAATGAGACCGACTACCAACATACCTACCAAAATGTACATGGTCTGGTTGTAAACCTGTTCACGGGGAATCCCTAAACCCAGTTGGTACTCCCGCATGTAATTCACCACCACCGGCCCCAAAAACGCCTGCTGTGGCCCAGGCGGTGAATAAACGGCCGTGAATGGCACCGACCATCTGCGTTCCAAAAATATCGGCCAGGTGAGCAGGCACCGTGGCAAACCCGCCTCCATACATGCTCAAAATGACGCAAAACGCTCCGACGAACAAAGCGATGTTGCCGGCGCTGGCGCTTCCCGGAACGCTGGCATACATCAGCCCGCCCAGCACAAAAAATACGACGTAGGTCACTTTACGGCCCAGCTTATCGGACAGACTCGCCCAGAAAAACCGGCCAGGGAGCCACCAAACACTTCCTGCAACATCGGCGAAGCCATGCCCAACACGCCGATACCGGCGCTCACGTTCATACACAAGACCATCCAAATCAGCCAGAACTGGGGAATACCCCAGACCTTGGTCACATGCACATGGCGCTGGGTGATCATGGCGTTGTCCACCTGCGCGGGCGGTGGAGTCCAACCCTCCGGTTTCCATCCGCTGACGGGGACGCGGTAACCGAACGCACCCGCCATCATGAACACGAAGTACACCAAGGCCATCACGACAAAGGTCTGCATCACGCCCACATCAGTGGGAGTGGCAAAGTACTTCATCAGGTCATTGGCCATCGGCGAACCAATCATGGCGCCTCCACCAAAACCCATGATGGCCATACCGGTGGCCATGCCGCGGCGGTCCGGGAACCACTTGATCAAGGTCGACACCGGCGAGATATAACCCAGCCCCAGCCCGATGCCACCGATGACGCCGGAGCCCAGAATCATCATCCAGACTGGTGGAGGTAGACGCCGAGGGCCGAGATCAGCATCCCTCCGCACCAGCACAACGCGGAGACCACGCCGGCCTTGCGCGGACCGGCGCGTTCCAACCAACCACCCCAGGTCGCAGCACTCGAACCCAGCAACACAAAAAACAGGGTGTACATCCAACCCAGTGTGGAGATTTGCCAGTCACACGAGGTGGTGAAAAGTTGCCCCAAAAACCCGATCTCAGGTCCGCATTTGATGGCTTCCTTGATACCCAGTGCTTTGGACAGAGGCAGCCAAAACACGGAAAAGCCGTAGGCCATTCCTATGCACAGGTGAATTGCCAAGGCGGCCGGTGGCACGAGCCAGCGATTAAAGCCCGGCCCCGCAATAATCCGCTCCTTGTCGAGCAATCCATAGGTGTCATTCGCCATCGAGGGTCTCCTGTTGTGGTAGTGGAATGAAGGTAGACGCCAGTCCGTTGAATACCTCCATTCAACACGGCTAACGTAACCCACCTTACCACTTCACAAAGGGTGGCCCTCTAATCGAAACCCTTAGACCCGCCGGCCCCACGCGGGGCCTGAGAACTCAGCGAATACTGCTGATGTAATGCCCCAAATTTTCAATGTCCGTGTCGCTCAAGGTCTGCGCCACGCTGGTCATATTGCCCGCATCATTGGTCCGGGTGCGGGCTTTGAAATTACGGAGTTGATCGACCACATAGTCGTATTGCTGGCCCGCTACGCGGGGGATTTCGTTTTGGCCACTGAACCCGCCCAGGTGGCACATGGTGCACAGGGTCTCATCGGCTTTTGCTTTACCCAATTTCACTTTGGCCTCGTCCGCCACAAAGCCATTGGGTTTTAAGGGGAAGCGGGCAAAGTGATTCGCAACATTGACCATGTCGTCACGCGACAGACCAGAGGCCATGGCTGTCATGATGGGATGGCTTCGACGACCCTCTTTGTAATCTTTCAACTGAATGTAGATGTACCGCCAGGTTTGGCCTGCAAGGCTCGGATAGCCGGGAATTACCGCATTTCCATCTTCGCCATGGCAAGCGACACATGTCGCTGCGGTGACTTTGCCCGCTTGCAGGTCTTGCGCCTGCGATAGCACTGCCGAAAGGCAGAACCACAACATTGCAAACCATTTCAACACTGTAAACATCGTTAATTTCTTCCTCAGATAAAAGAACGGCCACCCGAGGGTGGCCGCTACCATCACGGACCCTGCCAGGATCCGTTCAACAGAAACCGCCGATTAATCGGGCAGTCCGTAAACGACCATAGAGTTACCACGCTTGAAGTCAAGTTGGTTGTTACCACCGCAGCCCATGGCCACGTACTGCTTGCCGCCTACTGCGTAGGAAACCGGCATGGCGTTGGCACCCGCACCGCAGTTGTGCTCCCACAGCAACTTGCCGCTCTTGGCATCCAGAGCGCGGAACAGGCCATTGCCCTCGCCGTAGAACACCAGGCCGCCTGCAGTTGCCAAAGCGCCACCGATCAGGGGCTCGTCGGTATCAAATTTCCACTCCATCTTGCCGGTGTTGTAGTTCACAGCAGCCAGACGGCCCCATTGCTTTTCATCACCAATGACTTTGAACGCACCGCCCAGCCACAGCTTGCCGCCGGGGTACTTGGAGGCTTCCACGTGGTAGGTCATGGGCTGATGAAGGTTCAGCGCGTAAGCCATGTTCAACTCTGGGTTGACGGCCATTGGCGACCATTCGACACCACCGTTCGCACCGGGCAACATGCGTGCGCCGGCAGCGGTCGGCAGAACCCACATGTTCTCTTGCGGGATCATGGCATCCGAGAAGCGGATCAATTCGCCGGTTTCGCGGTTGTGCACATACACATGGCCGGTTTTGCCGCCGTGGATTACGCCGGGAATCGTCTTGCCCGACTTGTCTTTCACGTCAACCAAAATGGGCGGGCTCACAGCGTCCAGGTCCCAAAC
>RFRO01000058.1 GCA_009924455.1 Betaproteobacteria bacterium | reverse complement strand
GCCGCGTCGCCCAGCTGGGTGTCGAATGCGGCGCTGGCCATGGCTTTGAGCATCTCGCTGCGGGCGGCCGCATCGGGTGCGCGTCCGGTCACATGCAAGCCGCTGGGGATCAGGGTGTATTCCATCTCCAGCAAATCCTCAGACAGCTTTTGGATGCGCGCCTCCAGTGCCGCATCGACTTGCCAGCGGGTACCGGCGTCGCGCAGGTCCAGCGCTTCGGCCTGGGCCTGAATCTGGGCGATCAGCTCCAGCGTTTCAGGCGACACCGCCTGGGTTCCGGCCTTCTCCGACGCCGTTAAGGGCGGCAGGCTGTTCCAGCGGTCCAGCGACACCTTGAGATCGTTCAAACCTTTGTACAGGCCGGCATGGGTGACGGGTGGCGTCAGGTAGCTCACCAGCGTCGCACCCGAGCGGCGTTTGGCGATCGCGCCCTCGGCGGGGTTGTTGCATGCGTAGAGGTAGACGTTGGGCAGATCGTCGATCAGGCGGTCGGGCCAGCAGGAGCCGGACATGCCGCTTTGTTTGCCCGGCATGAATTCGAGCGCGCCGTGCGTACCGAAATGCAGGACCGCATGGGCCGCGAAGTCTTCGCGCAGGTACCGGTAAAAAGCCGAGAACGCGTGGGTGGGCGCCAGGCCTTTTTCGAACAGCAGGCGCATCGGGTCGCCTTCGTATCCGAAAGACGGCTGCACGCTGACCAGCACATTGCCAAACTGGCAGCCCAGCACCATCAGGCCGTCGCCGGTGCTGAGTTGCCGACCGGGTGCCGGGCCCCACTGCGCTTCGATCTCTGGGAGCCAGCGCTCGCGGCGCACATGGTCGGCGGCGGGAATGACGGTGTGGACATTGGCGTTGGCGCCGTAGCGCGCGGCATTGCCCTTGAGCACGCTGTCCCGCAACATATCCACGCTGGCGGGCATGTCCACGCTGTAGCCTTGCTCCTGCATGGCAGCCATGGTGTGAAACAGGGACTCGAACACCGACAGATAGGCGGCTGAACCGACATTGCCCGCATTGGGTGGAAAGTTGAAGATGACGATGGCGACTTTGCGCTGGGCGCGCTCGCTGCGGCGCAAGGCCACCAGCTTGGCCACGCGTGCAGCCAGCATCCAGGCGCGCTCAGGGCAGGTGTGCATGTCCTGGGCGCGGTCGCTGGCTTGGAAGGTGCAGCGCTGGTCGCAGCCGGTACAGGTCACGCCGGGTGCGCCGGGGCGGCCGCCGAAAACCATGGGGTTGGTCGAGCCGTCCAGCTCGGGGATGGAGACCATGATGGTGCTCTCCACCGGCATCAGGCCGCGGTCGGAGCCACCCCATTGGTCCAGGGTTTGGAACTCCACCGGGTGCGCCGCGACATAGGGCACATCCAATTTCGCGAGCGTCTCCTGTGCGGCTTTGGCGTCGTTGTAAGCGGGACCACCCACCAGCGAGAAGCCGGTGAGCGAGACGACGGCATCCACGCAGGGTTGACCGTGCTCATAGAAAAACTGGTCGATCGCCGGGCGGCAGTCCAAGCCGGAGGCGAAGGCGGGAATCACCCGCATGCCTTTGGCTTCCAGGGCCGAAATCACGCCGTCGTAATGGCCGGCGTTGTTGGACAGCAGGTAGGAGCGCAAGACCAGAATGCCCACGGTGCCGACCGGGGCAGCGCCGCCGGTTGGTGGCAGTGGCAGTTCGTGGGCGCGCTCGGAAAAGCGGCCGGGCATACGGGGGTGGTACACGCCCACTTCCGGGTAATCTACCGGCGCCTGCACCACCACGCGATCCCGCAGCACCTTGCGTGGACCGGCGGCACCGCGCGCTACGGCGTGGCGCAGCATGTTGAGAACGTTTTCGTCCGATCCCCCCAGCCAGTACTGCAATGTCAGGAAGTAGGCGCGCACATCCTGTGCGGTGCCGGGTACAAAGCGCAGCAGCTGTGGCAGACGGCGCAGCATCTTCATCTGCGCTGCACCGGCCGGCGCGGCCTTCTCTTTGGAGTTGCCGCCGCGCAGTTTCTTGAGCAGCGCCATGGGGCCGCTGGCGGGCTTGCTCATGTCGAAGTTGCCAAGGCGCGTGAGTTTGACCACCTCAGACGCCGAGGCCATGCAAATCATGGCGTCGCATTCCAGGCGGCGCGCCTGCAGTACATCGAGCACCGGCAAAAAGTGGTCTTCCAGGAACAGCATGCCGGCGATCACGATGTCGGCGCTGGCCAGGTCGCTGCGGCAGCGCTCGAGTGCGGCCGGGTTGTTGGCGTATTCCGATGCGGCGTGGAGGGAAATGGTGAGCTGCGGTACTTCGCGCGCCAGGCGCAGACGCGCCCGCTCCACGCTGCTGGCCAGGTGCGTGTCCATGGTGACGATGACCAGCTTCAGCGCACTGGCGCTGCGCGGGTCAGCGGCTGAAGTGGGCTTTTGCATCGTAAAGTGTCTCCACGGTGATGTTCGCTTGGTGTCTGCAGCCGTTGCTGCGGGCGTGACAGGCGCGACGGCCGGCGCGTGGACGGCAGGGGCTGCATCCGCATGCGCAGCCATCGCTACCAAGGTTTCCGGCGCGGGCTGCGCGGCTGCTGCCATGCCCTTGCCAGCGCCCAGGTGCGAGGAGCCGGCTCCATCGTGGAATTCAAAGTCCTCGCGGAACATGCCCAGCAGGTGCTCTTCGAGGCCCATCATCAGCGGATGGACCCAGGTGTCAAACAGCACGTTCGCGCCTTCAAAGCCCATTTGCGGCGCGTACCGGGCAGGGAAATCCTGCACGTGCACTGGGGCCGAAATCACCGCGCAGGGAATCGCATGGCGCTTGGCGATGTGGCGCTCCATTTGCGTGCCCAGAATCAACTCGGGCTGCAGCTGGGTGATTTGCGCCTCTACGGCCAGGTAGTCGTCACTGATCAGTGCGTCCACGCCGTACAGCTTGGCGGCATCGCGCACATCGCGGGCGAATTCGCGGCTGTAGGTACCCATGCCGACGACTTCAAAGCCCATTTCATCGCGGGCAAACCGCGCGGCGGCGATCACATGGGTGGCGTCGCCAAATACATACACGCGCTTGGCCGTCAGGTAGGTGGAATCGACCGAGCGCGCATACCAGACCGAATGCGCATCGGCTTCGATGTCGGCGGGTACCGTGATACCGGCCAGCGTGGCGACTTCCTGCACAAACTCGCGGGTGGCGCTCATGCCGATGGGCACGGTCTTGGTAAAGGGCTGACCGAACTGGCGCTGCAACCACTGCGCGGTGGTCAAAGCGATTTCGGGGTAGAGCACGACGTTGAAGTCGGCGTCGGGCAGGCTTTGCAAATCGGCCGCGCTGGCGCTCAAGGGGGCCACAACGGCCACATCCGCACCCATGCGGTTCAGCAGTTGGCGGACTTCTTTGACGTCATCGCGATGCCGGAAGCCCAGGGCGCTGGGGCCCAGGATGTTGCAACGCGGGCGGCGGGTGCCGTCCATCGGGCTTGCCACGTCGGACTTGCGCGCCAGGCGGCGAACCAGGTGGTAGAAGGTCTCGGAAGCGCCCCAGTTTTCCTTGCGCTGGTAGGCCGGCAACTCCAGTGCCACCACCGGAATCGGCAGGTTCAGCGCCAGCGCCAGACCGCCGGGGTCGTCTTGAATCAACTCCGCGGTGCATGAAGCACCCACCAACATGGCCTTGGGCGCAAACCGGTCGTAGGCGTCTTTGACGGCGGTTTTGAACAGCTCTGCCGTGTCGCCGCCGAGGTCGCGCGCCTGGAAGGTGGTGTAGGTCACGGGCGGGCGGCGGGGCAGACGCTCGATCATGGTGAACAGCAGATCGGCGTAGGTGTCGCCCTGGGGTGCGTGCATCACGTAATGCACGTCGGTCAGGGCCGTGGCCACGCGCATGGCGCCGATGTGCGGCGGGCCTTCGTATGTCCAGAGCGTGAGTTGCATAAGGGTGCGACTCCTTAAGCGACCAGCTTGAGCTTGCGCGCCAGCGGGCGGCTGAACAGATTGGCCAGATCGCCGGCTTGCTCATAGCCCTGTATGGGCGTGAACACCAACTCAATCGCCCACTTGGTGCTCATGCCCTCCGCTTCCAGCGGGTTGGCCAGTCCCAGGCCGCAGACCACCAGATCGGGTTGGTCCTGGCGGCAGCGGTCGAGCTGCCTTTCCACGTCCTGGCCTTCGCTCAGGCGGGTGTTGGCGGGCAACAGCGCCAGCTCAGGCTCCATCTGCTGGCGGTGCAGGTAGGGGGTGCCGACTTCGCACAGGTCCATGCCGAGCTCACGCTGAACAAAGCGCGCCAGCGGGATTTCCAGCTGCGAGTCGGGGAAGAAAAAGATGCGCTTGCCGGTCAGCGCGGTGCGGTGGCGTCCCAGCGACTGTTCGGCCCGCGCGCGCGGTGCAGCAGTGACTTCTTCGAAGCGCGCCTGCGGGATACCGAAAGCCTGCGCAGCAGCTTGCAGCCACAAGGTCGTGCCTTCGCTGCCCAGCGGAAAGGGCGCGCCCAGGCGGCGGGCGCCCATGGCGTCCAAGCCGCGCGCGGTATCGGCCAGAAAGGGCTGTGCCAGCAGGTACACGGTGTCGGGCCCGACCTGCGGCATCGCCCGGCTCTTGCGTGGCGGGAAAAACGCCACCTGCGCAATACCCAGGTCGTTCAAAAGCTTGCGCATCTGGTCCTCGACCACGTCGGCCAACGTGCCCACGATCAGCAACTGGGCCGGCGCAGCATCGGGCGTGGAAGCCTCTGAGCGCGGCAGCACCGGCAGCAAAGACGCCAGGCACGCGTCTTCGCCCTGGGTGAAAGTGGTTTCGATGCCGCTGCCGGAATAGTTGAGCACCCGCACATCGGGCAGGTACTGTCGGCTCAGGCGCTCGGCGGCGCGAGAGAGGTCAAGCTTGATGACTTCGGAGGGGCAGGACCCGACCAGGAACAGCAGCTTGATATCGGGGCGGCGCGCCAGCAGTTGCTGCACCACGCGGTCGAGTTCTTCGTTGGCGTCGGCCAATCCGGCCAGGTCACGCTCGTCGATGATGGCGGTGCCAAAGCGGGGCTCGGCAAAAATCATCACACCGGCGGCGGACTGGATCAGGTGCGCGCAGGTGCGCGAGCCGACGACCAGAAAAAACGCGTCCTGGATTTTGCGGTGCAGCCAAATGATGCCGGTCAGCCCGCAAAACACCTCGCGCTGGCCGCGCTCTACCAGCACCGGTGCGGTTTGGCAGCCCGTGGCCGCCGCAGCGTGAATCGGAATGACGGGGCTCATAGGGCTGCTTTCATATCGCCGTTGAGCGGCATGGCTTCCACCGTTTGGCCTGCGCCTTGTAAGCGGGCGCGGCGCAGCTTGAGGATGTATTGCGCCGCGTTGATCACATAGGTGAAATAGGCGGCGAGCGCCAAAGCGAGCTGCTCGGTCGGGGTGAATCCGCCATGCCACCACATGGCCACGTACGCGGTATGCAAGACCATGACGACCATGCTGACCATGTCTTCCCAGTAAAAGGCGTCGGCAAACAGGTACACGCCGTAGACGACTTTTTCCCATATGCAGCCGGTCAGCATGATGATGTAGAGGACCACGGTCTTGACCACGACCGATACCAGGGCGGTCTGTTCACCCTCGCCGGTCCAGAAAAAGCGCAGAACCAGCCCCAGGCTGACGAGAAACACCAGAAACTGGACCGGGGCCAGGATGCCTTGAACCAGCGTCCACACGGTGGAGTCACGCTTGGCGCGTTGCTCGGGTGTGTACAGGGGCTGGGTCACTTCGGGCTTCCATTTCGGGTTGGCGGCGTGCGTTATGGCGTCTTACTTGACACTCAATGTAGAACCATTATGAACCAGTGTCAACCTAAATTGACGTATTTTTTTTAATACAAAACTAGGGTTTTCCATGATTACAAGTCGCTTCCGCCAAACCACACTTTTGCATCCGAAACGACGCCCAAAAACAGGAGTTGCGCATGCTGGACGCAGCTGTCAAACGAATTCCCCGCTTTTTGAAGGAAATCGCGCCGATCCAGCGCCTCATCAGCGTGCCGAGCCGATTGCGCTTGGTAGCCCAACCCCAGGCCAGTGCATACCCGGGCCGCGCGCACGGGGTGGCGGAGCTGGGCACCGCCCAATGGTCCGAGCTGGCCCAGGCGGCGGCCCGCAGCCAGGAGGAGACCCTGACCCTGCTGCGTGCCTGGTACAGCCAGGGTCGCAGCTGGCCGGATATCTACCTGTGCGGTATCGGTCCTACCGCGCAGCTGATGGGTAGCTGGTGGGGTGCGGACCGTATGGACTTTGCGAGCATGTCGATCGCCATGACGCACCTGCAAGGGGCGATGTATGCATTGAGCCCGGAATTCATGGCCGGCGCCCGCCCCGCGCGGGGTGTCCCCCGGCGGCTTTTGTTGGTCCAGACCGTGTCCCAGCACACCTTGGGCAGTCTGATGGTGGCGGAGTTCTTCCGGCTGGCGGGCTGGCGGGTTCAGGTGGCCCAGGCCCCCGGCGCGCAGGAGCTGGCGACCGTCCTGCAATCCGATTGGTTCGATGTGCTCGGCGTCGGCATTTCCATGGACCAGCAGCTGCCGGAAATCCAGGCAATCTTGCCCCGGGTCCGGCAGGCCAGCGCCAACCCGGGCATCAAAATCATGTTGGGCGGCCCTCTGGTTCAGCAGCGGCCTGATCTGGTGCGCGCTCTGGGCGCCGACTTTTCCGCCGATGCGGCGGATGAAGCAGTGCAATTGGCCGAGCGCTGGCTGGTTATGGGCTGAGGCACTAGACTGGAGCCTGCGTGAACTGTCAACCTGCCTTTATATATAAGTGACTGTTTTAAGTGACACTATGCTTATAATAAATACAACATTTCAGCCCCCGGTTGTGCCCGGTGCGGTTGCGTTATTTCCCCATCCCCTATGAAACTCCCCTCGATTGAAGCCCCTACGCTGGCCGCGCTGATCGGGGTGACGTCGGACGTGGCCCTCATCATCGGCAAGGATGGTGTGGTGCAGGACGTTTCCGTTAAAAAAGACGATTTGGCCAGCCTGGGTTGCCACAACTGGATCGGTCAGGCGTGGGTGGACACGGTCGTCCAGGACAGCCAGGGCAAGGTACAGGAGATGTTGGCGGCGGCGGCGGGTGCCGATTTGCGGTGGCGCCATGTGAACCACCCGTCGCCCCAGGGTGCCGATGTCCCCATGCAATATGCCCTGGTCCGGCTCGAACCGGACGGGCGGGTGTTGGCTTTGGGCCGCGATATGGAGGCTTTGGCCGCCCTGCAGCGCCGCCTGGTGGAAACCCAGCAGGCCATGGAGCGCGATTACCTGCGGCTGCGGCACATCGAAACCCGGTACCGGATCTTGTTTGACACCTCGATCGAGGCGGTGATGCTGGTGGACTCTAACACCTTGCGGGTCACCGAAGTCAACCTCAGCGCGCAGGCGCTGCTCAAAGATGCCACCAAGCGCCTGGTCGGCCGCGAGGTCATGGAAGCCTTTGAGCCTGCGAGCCGTGAGGAAGTCCAGGCCCTGATGCGCATGGCCTACGCCACCGGCCGCGTAGAGATGCGCAAGGCGCGGTTCCTCGGTTCGGTGGCCGACTGCACAGTCACCGCCACCGTGTTCCGCCAGGAGAACGGAGCCCAGTTTCTGGTCCGCCTCTTGCCCCAGGATTCGCCCAAGGAGCAGGGCGCGCAGGGCGTGTCCGCCTTGCTGTCCCAGGCCATGGAGCGTGCGCCGGACGGCTTTGTGCTGACCGACCGCACGGGGTCTATCAAGGCGGTGAATGCCGAGTTCATGTCCATCGTCGGCGCGACCGCCGGTTCCCAGCTGAACGGGCAGGCGCTGGAGCAGTGGTTTGTGCGCGGCGGCATCGACTGGGGCGTGCTCAATACCAATTTGCGCCAGCAGACGGCGGTGAAAGACTTTGCCACCAACTTGCTGGGCTTTACCGGCTCGGCCGTGGCCGTGGAAATCGCGGCCCTCACCCTGCAATCGCCCGAGAGCGAGGTGTTCTACGCCTTTTATGTGCGGGATGTGACCCGGCGCCAGCTACCGGAAGTGCGGGAAACCTCGGGCATGTCGGATTCCGTGGCCCAGCTCGCCCGCCTGGTGGGACGCCTGCCGATGAAAGACATCGTGGGCGAGACGGTGGACATGATCGAGCGCATGTGTATCAAGTCGGCGCTGGACTTGACCCACAACAACCGCGCCTCGGCGGCGGAAATGCTGGGTCTTTCGCGGCAGAGCCTGTACGTCAAACTGCGCCGCCATGGCATGGTCTCCGAAGGGGAAACCGACTGAGTTCCGTTCAGGGGATTCCCGGCAAGCATCCGGCGGCGTAAAAAATGACGCAAATAAGTGTCAATCCCTATTGACATATGTGAGTGTCATGCAAAACTCTTTGCATGGAATACCCCAGATTTTCCACCGTTGCGGAGTTGCTCAAGCCCATCACCTGGTTTCCACCGTTGTGGGCATTCGCCTGTGGCGCGGTGTCGTCCGGGCGCTCGCTGACGGAGAACTGGCTGTTGGTGCTGGCCGGTCTGATCTTGACCGGGCCGCTGGTCTGCGCCAGCAGCCAGGCCGTGAATGACTGGTTTGACCGGCATGTGGACGCCATCAACGAGCCGCAGCGCCCGATCCCGTCGGGTCGCATGCCCGGACGTTGGGGTCTGTACATCGCGATTCTGTGGACCGTGCTGTCGCTGGTCTGGGCACAGGCCCTGGGGCCTTGGGGCTTTTACGCCTGCGGTTTGGCTTTGCTTTTGTCCTGGGCGTACAGCGCGCCGCCGTTGCGCCTGAAAAACGACGGCTGGCTGGGCAATGCCGCCTGCGCCTTGAGCTACGAGGGTCTGGCCTGGATCACCGGCGCGGCTGTGATGGTCGGCGGCGTGATGCCCGCACCGCCCATCGTCGTCTTGGCCCTGCTCTACAGCCTGGGTGCCCACGGCATCATGACGCTCAACGATTTCAAAGCCGTGCAGGGTGACTTGCAAATGGGTGTTCGATCCCTGCCCGTGCAACTGGGCGTGGTGGGCGCGGCCAAGGCCGCTTGCCTCGTCATGCTGGTGCCGCAAGTCTGGGTGGGCTTTTTGTTGCTGCACTGGGGCGCGCCCTGGCATGCGTTGGCGGTGGCGCTGCTGATGCTCGCGCAGCTGCCCTTGATGCTTCGATTCATCCAGTCGCCGGTTGAAAAAGCCCTGTCCGTCAGTGCGTTTGGCGTCCCGCTGTTTGTGGCGGGAATGATGGTCAGCGCCTGGGCTTTGCGCCTGGGCTATGGCATGCCGCAGGGGCTTACCGCATGAGCCCCATCGCCGTCGCCCGCGGCCTCATTTGTGTTCGTTGTGCCTGTATTCACCCCTTCACCACCGGCAAGGAGCCACACCATGCAAACCCAAGAATATGACGTCGTCGTTGTCGGTGGTGGCCCCGCCGGCGCAACCGCTGCCGACGATCTGGCGCAAGAAGGCCGCACGGTCTTGCTGCTGGACCGCCAAGGCCGCACCAAACCCTGCGGCGGCGCGATTCCGCCGCGCCTGATCAAAGACTTCCACATCCCCGACCATCTGCTGGTGGCCAAAGCACGCTGTGCGCGCATGATTTCGCCGACCGACAAAAAGGTGGACATTCCGATTGAAGACGGCTTTGTGGGCATGGTCAACCGCGATGAATTTGACGAGTGGTTGCGCGCTCGGGCCCAGGCCAACGGCGCGCAGCGCTTGCAGGCAGTGTTTGACAAAATCACCGAAGACGCCGACGGTGTAGCCCGCGTGCACTACACGCTTGCCGGCAAAAACGAAGACCATGCGCCGGTCAGCGTGCGCGCCCGTTATGTCATTGGTGCCGACGGCGCCAAGTCCGAGGTGGCACGCCAGACCATTGAGGGCTACGAGAAAACCAAATACGTGTTCGCGTACCACGAGATCGTCAAGGCCCCGCAGGGCGACGCCAGCCACGACCCGGACCGCTGCGACGTGTATTACAACGGCCTGCTCTCCCCTGATTTTTACGGCTGGGTTTTCCCCCACGGTGACACCATGAGCATTGGCACGGGCAGCGCCGACAAGGGCTATTCGCTGCGCTCTGCCGTTGGCCGCCTGCGCGAGCTGGGTGGCCTGGCGCACCTGGAAACCTTGCGCCGCGAAGGCGCACCGATTCCGCTCAAACCCCTGCCGCGCTGGGAAAACGGCCGCAATGTGGTGCTCGCCGGTGATGCCGCCGGTGTGGTGGCGCCCGCATCGGGCGAGGGTATTTACTACGCCATGTTCGGCGGCCGCGTCGCCGCGCAGGCGGTCAACCAGGCCATCATCCACAACAACCCGGCGCTGTTGAAACAAGCCCGCAAGCAGTTCATGCGCTTGCACGGCAAAGTGTTTTGGGTTCTGGGCATCTTGCAGTACTTCTGGTACCAAAACGACAAACGGCGCGAGCGCTTTGTCAAAATTTGCGAGGACAAAGA
This sequence comes from Betaproteobacteria bacterium, assembly GCA_009924455.1. Classification (GTDB taxonomy): domain Bacteria; phylum Pseudomonadota; class Gammaproteobacteria; order Burkholderiales; family Burkholderiaceae_C; genus Allorhodoferax. The sequence goes on along the minus strand of RFRO01000058.1, from coordinate 2,487 downwards.
CGTGCAGCAGCTCACTTTTGAGTCGTATATGAACAAAGAGCTGGTGCGCAAGAAACCCATGGCCCACGTGCGCATCTTCTTCAAAGACCTGGCGCACCTGTTCGGGATGGCGCGGGCTTGATTTTTCAAGGATCTCGCCCGCCGCTGTGGCCCGGCCTGCCGCTGGCTTTCGCGCTCAGTCTGGGCGTCGCCTCGGTGGGTGCCTCGCTGACCGATATCGGCCCGTGGTATCTGGCCTTGCGCCAGCCGGACTGGAAGCCGCCGGACATCGCCTTCGGTCCGATTTGGACCACGATTTTCACGCTGTGCGCGGTCAGCGGCTGGCTTGCCTGGTACGCCGCAATCAACCGTGCCGAACGCCGCGCCTTGCTCTGGGTGTTCGCCTGCAACGCGGTTTTCAACGTGTTGTGGAGTTACCTGTATTTCGGCTTGCAGCGGCCCGATTGGGCTTTGCTGGAGTGGGTGGCATTGTGGCTGTCGGTGCTGGCCGTGGTTCTGGTCTTGCGCCGCATCGCGCCGGCGGCGGGTTGGATGAATCTGCCCTACCTGCTGTGGGTCAGTGCGGCCGGTCTGTTGAATCTGGCCACCGTGGAGCTCAACGGGCCGTTTGGTTGATGGATGCGAGCGCCCAGCTGCGAATTTGCTCGGCCACCACAGCAGGCGCTTCTTCGTGCGCCAGATGGCCCAGTTCGGGTACGGTGATGCCGCGCGCCTGGGCCACGACCGCGTAGGTGCGTCCGGACCAGCTGGTCGGTACCGTTGTATCGCGGCCGCCCAGATGCATAAAAACCGGGCCGCGCAGCGTGCCCATGCGCCGCCCCAGCGCCTCCATGTCCCATGCCGCCATCATGGCCAGCACCCCACGCACATGGGCGGGCTGGCGTATCAAGCGCGCGTAATAGTCCACGCCGTGTGCGTCGAGTCGCGAGCCGGTTTCGTCCACCAGCTTTTTCACCACCTCCGGGCGCTTTCCGTGGCGCGCGATCCACAGCGCAGACAGCGGGTTGAGCGCCAGTACTTTGGCCGCCACCGGGAACATCCAACTGGCCATGCCCGGTATGGGCAGCCACGCCGGATTCAGCCCGATCAGGGTGGGGTTATCCGCAGGCGTGCGGCTGTGGTGGTCAAGCACCCACTGTGCGGCCACCGCGCCACCGGCCGAATGGCCGACGACCACCTGGGGCTGCAGATGCAGCGCGCTGAGCAGATCGTCCAATGCATCCGCCATCTCGCGCAGACCGGGGCGAAAGCCCGGGGCGATGTGGCTGAGCGCGTGGCCGGGCAGGTCCGGACAGACCACGGTGAAATCGGCGCTGAGCGCAGGCAGCACATCCCGCCAGGTGTGTGTGGAAGCGCCCGCACCGTGGAGCAGCAACAGCACCGGCCCGCTGCCCGCCATCTGCACATGCCAGCGCACGCCAGGCGTCTGCACAATGCGGCTGCAGTCCATGTGCGGCCAATCGACGCCCAGGTCTGCGGCGTGCAGCGGCGGGTACAGCCTATCCAACACCGGGCTTCAGCTCCGCAAGGTTTGCATGGCCGCCGCCATGCGCTGCGCCTGCACATAGGGCATGGGCAGGTACTGCGCGCCCATGCTGCGCGCCAGCGCCTGGGCCAGCGGCTCGGGTTTGGGCGCGGTGTCAATCCACAGCGCGGCCCAGGGGCTCAGCGCCCAGCGCTGCGCGAGTGCCAGCGCGTCGGCACCGGCCTGCACGCGCCCGCCTGTTCCGGCCAGATCGATGTTGGCGCGTCCGTCGCTGAGCACCACCAGGCTGGGTGTCATGCCTGCGCGCTGCACCTGCATGGCTTGCTCCAGACCCAGCTGCAGCGCCATGGCCAGCGGCGTGCCACCGCCGCCGGGCAGGCCGGCCAGCGCGCGTTTGGCCCGCACGAGCGAGCGCGTGGGCGGCAGCAGCACCTCTGCCGTCGCGCCGCGAAATGCCAGCACACACACGCTGTCGCGCCGGGCGTAGGACTGCTGCAGCAGGATTTCCACCGCGCCCTTGGCCTCGGCCAAGCGCTCCAGCGCTGCCGAGCCCGATGCGTCGATGGCAAAAATCAGGCAGGAGGGGCTGCGCTGCTCAAAGCGCTGGATATGAAAGTCCTCGGGCCACAGGCTGATGCGGTTGGGCGCAACACCCCCCGCATCGGACGGCTTGCGGCGCAGTGTTTGTTTGGGCGCGGCCGCGCGCAGCGTGGCCAGCAAGTGCAGGCGCGCTCCAGCGTGCGGTTTGCCTGCGCGCGGGCTCAAGGGGCGCCCGCGCATCGTGTGTTTTTGCGCCTGCCCGCTGCTGCCGCTTGGGGCGGCGCGCACGCCTTTGGATGCGTTCTGGCGCTGCAGCAGCATGCGGTCCAGCAGATGCGGGGGCAGGGCTGCGACAGCGGCGGCAACCAGCATCTCGGCGAGTTCCTGGTCCGTGGGCACCTCTGGCTGCTCGGCCTCGCCTTTTTCTTCCGGCGGTGGTGGCGCAGGGCTGTCATCCGGCG
>RFRO01000057.1 GCA_009924455.1 Betaproteobacteria bacterium | reverse complement strand
TCAACCAGCCGACCACAGCACCATGCCAGCCGCCAAACCCTCCCCCCGTACAGCGGCACGCTTTCAGTGCGACGACCCGGCAGCCCCCGCGCGCTACTTTGCACTCGTGCCCTGTGCGGGCAGCGGCAGCCGCGCCGGAACCGCGCAACCAAAGCAGTATCAGCCCATCGCCGGTCGGCCCTTGGTGATGCATACGCTGTGGGCGCTGGCGGGCGTTGCGCGCCTGGAGGGCGGCTTGGTCGTACTGACGCCTGGTGACGACTTCGCCTGGCCGGAGGGCGGGCAATGGCCCGACCTTTTCGTGCGCCAAGCGTGCGGTGGCGCGACCCGCGCCCACAGCGTGTTCCAGGGTTTGCACGCTCTGGCGGATTTGGGCGTGCGCGATGCCGACTGGGTGCTGGTGCACGATGCCGCCCGCTGCCTGGTCACGCCGCAGATGGTGGATGCGTTGATCGACGCCTGCGCCGATGACTCCGTTGGTGGTCTGCTGGCCCTGCCGTTGCCTGACACTTTGAAGCAGGAAGCCGGCGGCCGCTCGCACACCACGGTGCCCCGCGCCGACAAGTGGCTGGCCCAGACCCCGCAGATGTTCCGTCTAGGTGCCTTGCGCGATGCCCTTGCTGAAAGGGTTGCGGGCGACTTTGCTGGCATTACCGACGAGGCCAGCGCCATGGAGCTGGCAGGCCACGCCCCGTTGCTGGTGAATGGCAGCGCGCATAACTTCAAGGTGACTTATCCGCAGGACTTTGCGCTGGCGCAGGCTATTCTCCAAACCAGCACAAACGAAAGCTCCCAATGACCGCTGACGCGCCCGTTCCCCCTATCCGCATCGGCGAGGGCTGGGACACGCACGCACTGGTGGAGGGTAGGCCCTTGATTCTGGGCGGGGTGCAGATCCCCTTTGCCAAGGGCTTGCTAGGGCATTCGGACGCCGACGCGCTGCTGCACGCCATCACAGACGCTTTGTTCGGCGCTGCGGCCATGGGCGACATCGGCACGCACTTCCCGGACACTGATTCGGCGTTTAAGGGCGCTGACTCCTTGACGCTGCTGCGCGAGGCCGCGCGCCTGGTGCGGGCGAAGGGCTACGCGATTGGCAACGTGGACAGCACCGTGATCGCGCAGGCCCCCAAATTGGCTCCGCACATAGCCGCCATGCGCCAGAACATCGCGCAGGCGCTGGGTATTGACCTGGATTGCGTGAACGTCAAAGCCAAGACCGCCGAGAAAATGGGCCCGGTGGGCGAGGGCCGGGCGATGGAGGCGCGGGCGGTGGTGTTGCTGGTTCGAACCTAGCGGCTATTGCGCCGCCCAGCCCCCATCCATATTCCACGCCACCCCGCGTACGTTGTCGGCGGCGGATGAACACAGAAACACCGCCAGCGCGCCCAGCTCTTCGGGCGTGGTGAATTGCAGCGAGGGCTCCTTCTCCGCCAGCAGCAGGCGCTTGGCTTCGTCGTTGGACACGCCCAGCGCGGCGGCCTTGGCGTCGACCTGCTTTTGCACCAGCGGGGTGAGCACCCAGCCCGGGCAAATCGCGTTGCAGGTCACGCCGCTGGTGGCGTTCTCCAGCGCGCAGACCTTGGTCAGCCCCACGATGCCATGCTTGGCGGCCACATAGGCGGACTTCTCAGCCGAGCCCACCAATCCGTGCACCGAGGCAATGTTGATAATGCGCCCCCAGTTGCGCGCACGCATGCCGGGGATGACCATACGGCTGGCGTGGAAGGCGCTGCTCAGGTTAATGGCAATCACCGCGTCCCAGCGCTCGGTCGGAAAGTTCTCAATGCGCGCCACGTGCTGGATGCCGGCGTTGTTGACCAGAATGTCGACCCCGCCAAAGGTGGTCTCGGCGTAGCGGACCATGGCTTCAATTTCACCGGGTTTGCTCATGTCGGCCCCGTGGAAGCCGACCTTCACGCCAAGCGCCGCTACCTCGGCTATGGGACCATCCTTGTCGCCAAAGCCATTCATGACGATGTTGGCGCCCTGCGCAGCGAGTGCCTTGGCCATGCCCAGGCCGATGCCGCTGGTGGAGCCGGTGACGAGGGCGGTTTTGTTGGTCAGCATGGTGGGGTTCCTGAAAAATACGCTTGCGGATAGGCCTGGGGGTGAATAGCCCGGGGCGTGAGGGTTGACGGAGCCGCATTATCGGCACCCGCCAGGCGCGAGTCGATAATTGGGCCTGCACACGCTGGTCGATCCCCCTACCCACAGCAATCTTATGCAAGAACCATTCAGCCAGCCCCTCATCCCCGTCATCCTCTGCGGCGGCGCAGGCTCCCGCCTGTGGCCCGTCTCCCGCGACACCCATCCCAAGCCCTTCATCACCCTGGCCGACGGCCAAAGCCTGCTGCAAAAAGCTTTTGTTCGCGGGGCCACGCTGCCCGGCGTCTCGCAGGTGCTCACCGTCACCAACCGTGAGCTGAGCTTCAAGACCCAGGACGCCTTTGCCCCTGTTAACCCCAGGGGCCTTGCGACCAGCTTCATCCTGGAGCCCTTCGGTCGCAACACCGCCCCGGCTATAGCCGCCGCCGCGCTGCATATCGCGCATACGGTGGGCGATGACGCGATCCTGCTGGTGCTGGCCGCCGACCATTTGATTTCGGATCAGGCCGCATTTGCGGCGGCGGTGGCGCAGGCTACTGCCCTGGCGGCCATGGGCAAGCTGGTCACCTTCGGCATCCACCCGGACGCGCCGGAGACCGGCTACGGCTATATCCAGGCGCAGGGCAACACGGTGCTGCGCTTCGTGGAAAAGCCATCGCTAGAAAAAGCCCAGTCCTACCTGGCCAGCGGCGACTTTTTCTGGAACGCCGGCATCTTCTGCTTCGCCGCCGGCACGCTGCTGCGCGAGATGGAGGCGCACTGTCCGCAGCTTCTGGCCGCAACCCGCGCCTGCATGGCCCAGTCCCGCATTGCGCAGGGCGACGGGTTTGCACAACTGGCGCTGGACCCGGCGTCTTTTGAGGCGGTGCCCGACGATTCGATTGACTACGCGCTGATGGAAAAATCCGCGCAGGTGGCAGTGGTGCCCTGCAACATCGGCTGGAGCGACATCGGATCGTGGGCGGCTTTGGGTGACCAGGACGCGCCCGATGCCCTGGGCAACCGCGTGCGCGGCGAAGCCTTGTTGCACGATACCCGCGACACCACGATACACAGCGGGCAGCGTTTGGTCGGCGCGGTCGGGCTGGACCACTTGATCATCATCGACACCCCCGACGCGCTGCTGGTAGCCAACAAGGACCGCGCGCAGGATGTGAAGCACATCTACGCCCAGCTCAAAGCCAGGGGCCACGATGCGCACAAGCTGCACCGCACGGTACACCGGCCTTGGGGCACATACACGATTCTTGAGGAGGGGCCAGGTTTCAAGATCAAGCGCATCGAGGTCAAGCCGGGCGCGGCGCTCAGCCTGCAAATGCACCACCACCGCAGCGAACACTGGGTCGTGGTCAGTGGCGTGGCCATGGTGGTCAACGGCGCGCGCGAAATCATGATCCACACCAATGAGTCCACCTTCATCCCCGCAGGTCAGCAGCACCGCCTGACCAACCCCGGTAAAACGCCCTGCGTGATGATTGAGGTGCAGAGCGGCGGCTATCTGGGCGAGGACGACATCGTGCGCTTTGACGACCAGTACGGCCGGGTCAGCGGCTAGGTCACGGCGGCTTTGCGCGCAAAGCGCGCCTCGCGCCATTCACTACTTCCCAGCACCTGCTTCAGCCGTTCCACGGCGTGCCAGACATCGGCATAGCCGAGGTACAGCGGCGTGATGCCAAAGCGCAGGATGTCGGGTTCACCGACCCCGCCCGCGCGGAAGTCGCCAATCACACCCCGCGCAATCAGGGCTTGCACGATGGCGTAAGCGCTGTGGGGTTCGCTGGAATCGTGGTGCGTCAAGGACACCTGCGAACCGCGCCGCCCGTGTTGGCGTGGCGTTGCGATTCCCAAACCCAAGCCCGTACATTGCTGCTCCACCAGTTCCATGAAAAGGTCACCGAGTGCCAGCGACTTTTCGCGCAGCGCGGCCATGCCACCCACGGCTTGGACGGCGTCAAAGACATCCAACGCCGCGTCCAACACCGCCAGGCTGATGACCGGTGGCGTACCGCATAAAAACCGCGCCATTCCCGGCGCGCTGTGGTAGTCGGGTGTGAACGCGAAGGGCGCGGCGTGGCCGAACCAGCCGGTCAGGGGCTGCATCCAGGGCAGGTCGGCACGCGAGGCGTGGCGCGTATGCGCCCAGACAAAGGCCGGCGCGCCTGGCCCGCCGTTCAAAAACTTGTACCCGCAGCCTACGGCAAAGTCCGCACTAGCGCCATGGAGGTCCACAGGCACCGCGCCGGTGCTGTGCGCCAGGTCCCACACCACCAAGGCGCCCGCTGCATGGGCTGCGGCTGTGATGGCGGCCATGTCGTGCATGGCCCCGGTGCGGTAGTTGACGTGCGTCAACAACAGAACCGCAACCTTCGCATGCAGGGAAGCCGCGATTGCATCAGGCTCCACCATTTCCAGCGCACAGCCATGCGTGTGGCACACGCTTTGGGCGATGTAGAGGTCGGTGGGGAAGTTGTGCCGCTCGCTCAGCACCATGGTCCTGCCCGGCGAATCGGCAGCGGCAATCGCCAGCGCGGCGGACAACACCTTGAACAGGTTGACCGAGGTGCTGTCGGTTACGACCACTTCGTGCGGCTGCGCGCCGATCAGCGGCGCTATTCGGCCACCCACGCGTTGTGGCATAGCAAACCAGCCGGCGTCGTTCCAGGAGCGGATCAGCCCGTGGCCCCATTCCTGTTGCACGACCTGCGCCGCCCGCGCCGCAGCGGCGCGGGGGAGTGGGCCCAGGGAGTTACCGTCGAGGTAGATCAGACCCTCGGGCAGCGAAAAGTGATCACGTAAGCCGCACAGCGGATCGGCGGCATCGCGCGCCAGGCAGTCGGAAAGGGTGTGCATCGGCATGGCTGGGGAAATGTGCAAAGGGTGCGACAGTACCACCGCGCTATTTTTACGGCCCATGTTGAAATGTAGGCAAACAGAAACCCGGCTCAGAGACCACGCCATGCAACACGCAAACCCAAATTCCCGTAAGACCGCCGCCCAATCGGCATGGCTGTGGCGCGCATGGGGCGCAGCCTTTGCCGGCTGGTGCGTGGCGGTCTGCGCAGCCGCAGAACCCGCGATTTATCTGCTCGGTGAGGTCCATGACAACCCCGAGGGCCACGCCCTGCGCTTGGAACAGATTGCGGAAATTGTTCGAAGCGCGCCGCAACCGGTGATCGCCATGGAGCAGTTCGACCGGGAGCGGCAAGCGGATTTGAGCGCTGCACAACAGGATTGTCCTGACGCGGCATGCGTGATCGCCCGCGCTGGCACCAAGGGCTGGGACTGGGATTTCTACAAGCCGGTGATTGACCTGGCCCTGCGCCAGCGCATTCCGTTGCTGGCCGCCAATGTCTCGTCGCGGGACGCACGCCTGGTTGTGCGTGACGGCGTGAGCGCGGCCTTGAGCGCGCCACTGCGCAAGGCCTTTGGCTTGGATGCCGGCGTGCCGCCCGAGGTAGACGCGATCCAGCGGGAGGCGGTTTTTCAGGGCCACTGCCGCATGGTCCCTAAATCGGCTTTGGGCAGCATGGCTTTGGCGCAGGTGGCGCGGGACGTGTGGATGGCGCATGTGCTGCGCGAGCATCCGCAGTCCACGGTCCTCCTCCTGGCGGGCAACGGGCATGTGCGCAAAGACGCCGGCGTCTACCATTGGCTCTCGCCACAGGAGCGCCAGCGCACGCAGGTGCACGCCTACCTGGAGGGCCCGCAACCAGCTGACGCGGCTTTGTTTGACCGGGTTCATCCCATTGCTGCTATGGACCGCGAAGACCTGTGTGCGCCTTTCCGTATTCCGGCAGACAAGGTGCTGCAGCCCTGAAACCCTGCCCTGAAGCGGGCTTTGTCACGCTCGCGCAAAAAACCTGCGGCCTAAAATCACGCGCAGTCGGTTGCGCTGCCTTTTCACTCCGGAGCGGTAGTCGCCGACCTTATCCGGTACACCCATGCCCCGACACATTCTTGACGAGACCCATATCCATCCCGCTATCCGCGACGCCGTCGCCCGCAGCCACGAATCCATTGTTCTGGAAGTGCAAGCGGCGGTAGCGCACCACGCAGTGGTGGTCGTGGGCATGAAGTCCAACCCCTTTGTCGGCAAAGCCCGTGCAGTGCTCGACGCAGCGGCCATCGAGTACCACTACATGGAATACGGAAGCTACCTCAGCCAGTGGCGCTTGCGCACGGCCCTGAAAATGTGGACGGGTTGGAGCAGCTTTCCTATGGTTTTCGTCAAGGGCGTGTTGGTCGGTGGTGCCACCGATCTCAAGGCCTTGAACGAATCGGGTCAATTGCGCGCCATGCTTGGCTGATTCACTTGTAGGGTTTGATCTGATGCAGCGGCCTACAACCCCTGAACCCACCCGGCTGAGCAGCCTGTTGCCACCCGACGATTCTTTGCGCATGGCGCTGCACAACGAGGTGCACGCCCGGCCCACTGCGGAGATCGCGCTACCGGCTCTGGTGGTGTACGTGGCGGTCCTCAACCATGCGATCTCTGTGGATGCAGAGCATGCGCACCTGTGCCGCTTGCCCGGCCAGGCAGATATAGCCCGCAGCCGCATGGACGGCAATTTTTTGCGTGTAGACCTCGCGGACTGCACCGTCAAATGGGAGCGTCACAGCGAGTTCAGCCGGTATTCCATCGTGCAGGCAATGCCCGACCATGCCGACTTGGACGCACGCGAGCCCGATTTGCCCGCCGGCTTAGCTGTCGACCCTGAGTGGCTGCGCGCGATTCCGGGGCGCACCATGGTGGCCATCAAGCTGGCCTTGCTATCGGGCGAAGTCGACGATCCACAGTCGCTCGTGCAGCGCATTCGCGCCTGGTTCGGCGCCGCGCCAATAGCCGCCTCGGTGGTCGGGACCGATGGCTATTCGCTGGCGGCCAGCGATTTCACTTTGCGGCCCACTGGATTCAGCCGCATGCTGGTGGTCGCACCGGCAAGCACCTCGCCCAGCCGGGCCGGTCGTGTTGCGCAGCGGTTGCTCGAATTGGAAACCTACCGCATGATGGCTTTGCTGGGTCTGCCAGTTGCCAAAGCGCTCGGCACCATGTTGACGCAATCCGAGGCCCAAGTGGCGGCGATGACCGCGCAGCTTGAAGGCAAGGCGGCGTCGGACCAGGAGCTGCTCGACGCCCTGGTCGCTCTGGCTGCCCGCGTGGAGCGCGCCATGGCTGAACACATGTATCGCTTCTCCGCGACTGCGGCCTACGATGCCCTGGTGCAACAGCGCATTCGTGATCTGCGCGAGCGCGCGATTCCCGGGACCCAAACGCTGGGGGAGTTCATGCAGCGCCGGCTGTCACCGGCCATTGCCACCGTGGCGGCAACGGGCGAGCGTTTGCAGTCTTTGTCGGCGCGCGTAGCCCGCGCCAGCGATTTGCTGCGCACCCGCGTCGACATTGCGACCGAAGCCCAAAACCAGCTGCTGCTTGAGAAACTCACACGCGGGCAAGAGCTGCAGCTGCGTTTGCAAAGCACGGTCGAGGGTTTGTCGATTGCTGCGATTTCTTATTACGTTGTCAGTTTGTTGTTGTACGGCACCAAGTCGCTCAAGTTGTTGGGCCTTCAAACAGACCCTGAGGTCGCGGTTGGTTTGATGATTCCCGTGGTGCTGTGGGTTGTGTGGCGCATCACCCGGCGCGTGCAACGCAAAATTTATCCGTCCTGAAGCGCGCCGCCAGTGTCCGATTCACCACCATCGCCCCCTAACGTGCAGGTCAACCTGGCGGAGCGGTACAACAAGGCCCGGGAGTTGCAAAAATCGGGCGCGCTGCACGCTGCGGGGCAAATATACGAGGAAGTTTTGGCCGAGGAGCCGGGCCACCCGGGAAGCTTGCAGATGCTGGGTCTGATCCATGCGCAAACCGGGCAGGCGCAGCGGGGGGTGGACCTCTTGTGCCGCGCCCTGGAGTTGGAGCCGAACAACGCACAGGCCTATTACGGCCTGGGTTTTGCGATGTGCAAGCTGACGCAATACGCCGCGGGTATCGAGTGCTACGACATGGCCATGTCGCTTCGACCGCAATTCGCCGAGGCCGCGTGTGACAAGGGCAGCGCGCTGATTGAATTGAATCGCTGCACCGAGGCGGTGGAGAGTTTCGACCTGGCCATCAGCTGGCGCCCGGACTACGCCGATGCCTATGTCTACCGGGGTAATGCGCTGCGGGGTTTGCAAGACGATGCGGCCGCCGTTCTCAGCTTCGAGGAGGGCCTGGCGATCAACCCCGCCTTTGCCAGCGGCCATCTGAACCTGGGTAACGCTTTGTTGGCGATGGGGGATTACGCCGGCGCGCTGGCGTCATACGACCGTACGATTGCGCTGCGTCCGGGTGACGCCATGGCCTACTCGAATCGCAGCGGGGTGCTCAAGCATCTGCACCGGTTTGACGAGGCCTTGCGCAGTTGTGAAAGCGCCGTCGCGCTCGCCCCGGACTTTGCATTCGGCCACTGGAATCACAGCCTCATGCTGCTCTTGCTGGGCGATTTGCGCGCGGGTTTTGAGAAGTACCACTGGCGCTGGAAGACCGATACCTTCCAGGTTATCCGCCGCAAATTTGCGCAGCCCATGTGGCTGGGACAGGAAGACCTGAAGGGTCAAACCGTTTTGATCCATACCGAGCAGGGTTTGGGCGACACCATCCAGTTCGCGCGTTACGTACAGGTGCTGACCGAGCGCGGAGCCCGGGTTGTTTTGGAAGTGGAGCCCGCGCTGTACGACCTGATGCGCACCTTGCCCGGGGTCGATACCTTGGTACGCCAGCGCGATCCGCTGCCTGCTTTCGATCTGTATTGCCCGCTCATGAGTCTGCCCATCGGCTGCGGGACCACGCTGGACACGGTGCCTCGCGTCGTTCCGTATCTGCGTCCCAACCCCGCCAAGGTGTGGGCGTGGCAGGGACGATTGGGCCCCAAGACCCGCCCCCGTGTGGGATTGGTGTGGAGCGGCAGCACCACCCACCAGGCCGACCATTTGCGCAGCCTGGCGCTTACGGACTTGCTGGATGCCTTGCCCGATGGGTTGGATTACATCAGCCTGCAAAAAGAAATCCGCCCCGGCGACATGGCAGCGGTGCAGGCCAGCGGCATGGCGCATCACGGGGATGATTTGCTGACCATGGACGACACGGCGGCGCTGTGCGCGTGCATGGACCTGGTGATTGCCGTGGACACCAGCGTGGCGCATTTGGCCGGTGCTTTGGGCTTGCCGGTGTGGGTGCTGCTGCCGCACATGCCCGACTGGCGCTGGCTGCTGGATCGCAGCGATTCGCCCTGGTACCCCAGCGCCCGTTTGTACCGCCAACAGCAGCGCAGCGACTGGAGCGCGCCGCTGGCGCAGGTGCGTGCCGATTTACGCGCCGGTCTTTAAGCTGTTGCTTCTTCCAACTGGCTGCTGAGATTCAGCCAGGTCTCTTCCAATTCGGCCAATTCGGCTGCTACGGTTTTGAGTTGCTTGCCCCAATCGGCCAATTGGGCCGGGGTGGCGCTGTGGCTGAGTTGCGTCTCCAGGCTTTCGCGCTGGGTGTTGAGCTGCTGCATACGCGCTTCGGTCTGCTGCTGCAGCTTTTTCCATTGTTTGTGTTCGGGCTTGGGTGCCGCTTTGGCCGTGGCCGCAGCCGCTGCCTGTTTGGCCTGTGCTTGTGCAGCGGCGGCCGCTTCATTGCCGGCGCGTTTGGCCTCCTCGCGTTGGCGTTTGGCCTCATCGAGCAGGTAGCGCTGGTAGTCGTCCAGGTCGCCGTCAAAAGGCTCGACCCCGCCGCGCGTGACCATCCAGAATTCGTCGCACACCGCGCGCAACAGCGCCCGGTCATGGCTCACCAGCATGACCGTGCCTTCGAACTCGTTGAGCGCCATCGACAGCGCCTCGCGCGTGGCCAGGTCCAGGTGGTTGGTGGGCTCGTCCATCAGCAAGAGGTTGGGCCGTTGCCAAACAATCATGCACAAGACCAGCCGCGCCTTTTCGCCCCCGCTCATGCTGCCCACGGCCTGCTTGACCATGTCACCGCTGAAATTGAAGGTGCCCAAAAAGCTACGCAAATCCTGCTCACGCGTGGCCTGGCCCTGGATCTTGCCTTGCGCTGTTAGTTCGCGCACCAGACGGATCATGTGCTCCAACGGCGTGTCGGCGGGGCGCAGCACATCCAGCTCCTGCTGCGCGAAGTAGCCAATGTTGAGGCCACGTCCCTCGGTGACTTCGCCGCCCAAAGGCTGCAGATCGCGGGCGATGGTTTTCACGACGGTGGATTTGCCTTGGCCGTTGGCACCCAGGATGCCGATGCGCTGTCCGGCCAGCACCGATTTGCTGACGTTGCGCACGATGACCGTTGGCGGCGTGTCAGCCGGGGCATCCTCCGGCGCGGGATAGCCAAAGCTCACTCCCTGCATCGCCAGCATGGGGTTGGGCAGGTTGGCGGGTTCTTTGAACTCGAAAGTGAAGTCGGCGTCCGCCATGAGCGGTGCGATTTTTTCCATGCGGTCCAGCGCCTTGACCCGGCTTTGCGCCTGCTTGGCCTTGCTGGCTTTGGCTTTGAAGCGGGCGATGAACTTCTGCAAATGCGCGATCTTGTCTTGCTGTTTGGAATAAGCGTTTTGTTGCAGCTCCATTTGCTCGGCGCGCATGTCTTCGAACTTGCTGTAATTGCCGCCGTAGCGCACCAACTTGCCCGCGTCGATGTGCAGCGTGACGTTCGTCACGGCATCCAGAAACTCGCGGTCATGGCTGATGACCACCATGGTGCCTTCATAACGCTGCAGCCAGGCTTCCAGCCATACCAGCGCATCCAAGTCCAGGTGGTTGGTCGGCTCATCGAGCAGCAGCAAATCCGAGGGGCACATCAGCGCGCGCGCCAGCTGCAAACGCATGCGCCAGCCACCCGAGAAGCTGTTGACCGGGTTGTCGAGCTCGGCGGTTTTGAAACCCAGGCCCAGGATCAGCGCTTGCGCCCGCGCGGGTGCGTCGTGCTCACCGGCGTCGTGCAGCGCCATATAGGCGTTGCCCATGCGGTCACCGTCGTCTGTGGCCTCGGCGGCTGCCACTTCGGCACGCGCGTCGAGCAAGACCGTGTCACCCTCGACCACAAAGTCCGTAGCGCTTTGGTCGGTCTCCGGCATGTCCTGCGCCACCTGGCCCATGCGCCATTGCGTGGGGATGTAGTACTCGCCCGCGTCTTCGTGCAAGCCGCCGTTGAGCAAAGCAAACAAGGAGGACTTGCCCGCCCCGTTACGCCCGACCAGGCCGACTTTTTCGCCGGGATTGATGGTCACGGTCGCGCCATCGAGCAAGACCTTGGCGCTGCGGCGCAAGGTCACATTTTTCAGAGTAATCATGTCAGCGGTGTGGGGCCCTGCAAAGGGCCGGATAAAGAGGCAAGCGCGGAACGCTGGATGAGCACCACCTGGTCTTCGCCTGCGCTCGTTGAAAGCCACAGGCAGGGCAGGGTGGGAAAGGCGGCTTCAAAGTAAGCCCGCTCATGTCCAATTTCCAGCACGAGGGCTGCATTGTCGGTCATCCTTGTGGCAAGTTGGGGCAAGAGCGCGCGGACAAAGTCCATACCGTCGCTGCTGCCGTCACGGTTGCCATCCAAAGCCAGTGCAGGCTCTGCCAAAAACTCGGCTGGCAGCGCCGCCATGCTCTGCGCGTTCACATAGGGTGGGTTGCACAGGATCAGGTCAAACGGGCCGCCCGCATACAGCTCGTGTGCAGCCAGGCCATCGGATGCGACCAACTGCACACGCTCTTGCAATACGTGTTGCGCCACATTGATGTGGGCGACGGCCAGCGCGTCCGTGGAGATGTCAGAACCCAGCACCCGTGCGTCCGGATACACGTGCGCAGCAATGATGGCCAAGCTCCCGTTGCCGGTGCAGATGTCGAGTACGCGCGCCGGTGAATCGCCCACAAAATAATCCAGCGATCCATCGACCAGCACTTCGGCAATCAACGAACGTGGAACGATGACTCGCTCGTCCACATAAAAACTCCAGCCCTGCAACCAGGCTTGCCGCGTGAGGTAGGCCGCTGGTTTGCGTGTCCGAATGCGCTCGTCGATGAGCGCAATGACGGTGGCTATCGCTTGTGCATCCGGCACCACCGCATCAGCCGCATCGATGTCCGTATCCAGCGGCAGGCCCAGGCGCCATAAGACAAGCCAGGCTGCCTCATCATGGGCGTTGGTGGTGCCGTGGCCGAAAGCCACCTGGGCCTCGTCGAGCCGCGCAGCGCAGTGCGCCACCAGCGCGGCCAGGTTCATGCCAGCCCGGCGAGTTTTTCGAGGACCCTGCGGTAAATATCTTTGAGCGGCTCGATGTCTTCCAAGCGGATGTGCTCGTCGATCTTGTGGATGCTGGCATTGGGTGGCCCGAGTTCCACCACCTGCGAACAAATTTGCGCCAGAAAGCGACCGTCGCTGGTGCCGCCCGTGGTCGATAACTCCGTATCGATGCCGGTCACATCGTGGATGGCCGCGCGCACCGCGTCCACCAGCGGGCCGGGTTCGGTCAAAAAGGGCAGGCCGCCGATGGTCCAGGCCAGGTCGTAGTCGAGCTGGTGCTTGTGCAGCACCGTGCTCAAACGCTGCTGCAGCTGCTCCGGTGTGGATTCGGTGCAAAAGCGGAAGTTGAAGTCCACCACCACCTGCCCTGGAATCACATTGCTGGCCCCCGTGCCGCCGTGGATGTTGCTGACCTGCCAGCTCGTGGCGGGAAAGTAGGCGTTGCCGGTGTCCCAGACCATGCCCACCAGTTCGGTCAGGGCTGGGGCCAATAAATGGATGGGGTTTTTGGCCAGATGCGGGTACGCGATATGCCCCTGCACGCCCTTGACCGTGAGCCGCCCGCTCATGGTGCCGCGCCGCCCGTTTTTGATCATGTCGCCGGTGCGCGTGACCGAGGTTGGTTCGCCCACC
>RFRO01000056.1 GCA_009924455.1 Betaproteobacteria bacterium | reverse complement strand
CCAGGTCAGGGACACCGGCTTGCGCGATGACATCCAGCGTGACCACGGCCATGGCCCGGGCATGCAGCGCCACGCACGCACAGAGGGCGCAGACCAAAAACCTAAGCGGGTACATCCTTGGAGCCTTTGGTGACATTGTGGAGGTCGAGCATCGCACAGTGGTACGCGCTTAATCGCGTTCAGCCGCCGGGCTGCTCGGCGGCGCAGCCACTGGTTCTGGCGGGCTGCTGCATCCGGCATCACTTGGTGCGCAGGGAACCGTTGGGGCTGCGGAGGTGACTGCTTCGTTGGACTCGGGCAGGGACACCGCACTGGAAGGTACCTTGCTTTTCTTTTTGATCTCGGCGAGCGGCGCACCGGACAGATTCAGGGCCTCACCAATCGCATTCACAAAGCGTCGCATGCCCTTTCCCGATAAATGCACGCCATCGGCGACAAAGTATTCAGGGTTCTCCTGCCCGATGGCATTCCAGTCCACCAGATGGACATTGTCGAAGTCCACAATGACCCGCTGAATCAGTTCATTGTTTTGCGCCGTCCAGCGCCGGTCTGCGAAGTTGTTCACCACCACGATCCGCGTCGAATTACGCAGGAACTCCAGGATTTGGCGGAAATGCTTTTCGTAGATGTAGCCATTGGTTCCCAAATGGACGACCACAAAGTCGGGCGTTTTGTGCTTCTCAAAAAAATCCTGCAACACGGCGAAGCCCTGGCTGGCTTGTCGCCCCACGGCAGCATCGACGTACATATTGGGGAAAGAGCGCAACAGCGCACCGCGCGCGCCCAACATCACGGAATCACCAAGAACCAGGGTGCGCTGACCGTTGGTGTCGAACCGCAAGTAACTCTCTTCAAGCGCTCCGGTTCCGTCTTTCGCCACCTCGGCAGACTCCTCCGACACGGCGCCCATTCCACCCTGATCCGCGCCCGCCACAGGGATGGGCGCGGGAACCGGCACATAGGTGTACAGCGCATGGCCAGCGCTCAGCACGAATACCAGCGCCATCGCAACGCTGCGGCGCGCCTTGCCGCCCGATACGGCAGCCTGCTTCCATTGCAACTCGATGAAGCGGTATGACACTTCGGCTGCAAAACCGGTCACCAAAAGGCGCTGCACGACCACCGACAAATCCGATGCATCCTGCGGATGGATCCAGATAAAAACAGGCCAATGCCACAAATACAAGGAATAGGACCGCGTTCCCATCCAACGCAACAGAGCCCGCGCAGGCACCCATACGGGGGCGCTGAACCGGTCCATCGGGGCCGGGTCGGTGACCAACACAATCAGCACGGCGCAGCAGCCCGAAAACAAGGTAAAGCCGCCGAGGTACACAAATGGAATTTGATCGTGCCACTGCCAGCCCATCCAGAGCACAGCACCAAGCGTCAACACGATCAAGCCGGTCCGCAAGGGGGCATTGCGACAGACAGACAGCGAGGGGCCTGTGTCGGTCTTGGGGTTCCAAAAACAGGCCAAACCGGCACCCATGAAAAGGCCCATGACATGGGTATCCGACCCGAAATAAACCCGGCTCGGGTCGGCGCCGTCGATCACGAAGGCGTACCAATAAGCCATCAACAAGGTACTGAGCGAAGCGAGGGCCAGACACGCCCAGCCGGCTGTCTTGCGTGACCCGATCCGCAGCACACCCATCAGCACAACAGGCCACACCAGGTAGTACTGCTCCTCAATCGCCAGGGACCACAGGTGCTGGAATATGCGGGGGTTCTGTATGCCCTCAAAATAGGATTGCTGCGAGTAGATTTGCCACCAATTCGATAGATAAAAGGTAAACGGCAAATCGGCAATCAAGCGGGCGTAGGCCTCGGGGGCCAGACGGGGCGTCAGCCAGGTACACACCACCACCATCGCCGCGAAAGGCGGAAACAAGCGGTGAAAACGGCGCACGAAAAACGGAACCAGCGCAATGCGCCCGGTCTGCTGCTGCTCTGCCAGCAGCAGAGCCGTGATCAAAAAGCCGGATATGACAAAGAAGAGGTCCACCCCGAGGAAGCCACCGTTGAATATGCCTGCCAGGTTCAAGTGGTAGACCACCACCATCAGCACCGCCAGCGCGCGTAAGGCATCCAGACCGAACCAGCGGCTCTCAGCGGAGCTGTCTTGCGCACGGTGGACCACGGAGAAAACGAGCCGCATAGAAAGCTATTTCGTGCGCACCGTGGGACGTGGAATCGCAGCCGCAAACAGGCGTGCACTCTCGATGTAGCCCCGGGTGGTGAGGTGCATCCAATCCTCTTGGGCCCATGGCTCGGCGCGCTTGGCCCACGCCGCGATGCTTTTGGGGCCACCCATGGCTTTTTGCCAATCCCAGTATTCGCAGCGGAACTCGGCGCTCACGGTCGCCTGCACTCTGCTGATCGATTGGTGGCGCAAGGGGTAATCAATTTTTTTATCGGCAGGCGCCAGGCCGATGCGGTCGGGCGGGCCTATCAGCACGCAGCGGGATTTCGGATAAGCCGCCCGAAATTGCCGCAATTCCTTGCGCAACGCCACCGCATAGGTTTCCGGCTGGTAACTGTCACTGGGCGCCTCGTTCGTGCCGTATTGAAAAATTACCAAATCATAGTGCGCGGCAATGGGTTTGATTTTCGGATTAGACCAACCCTTGGACTGCGCCCCGGGTGTGCTGAAAAGATCAAACACGAGTTTGGGCGCGTTGCGGTAAACCGGCTCCAACCCGGTAATAGCAAGCTGTCCGGCGATCAGGCGCAGACGCACGGCTCTGATCTCGGTCTCCGGCATGACTTGCAGGGCGTGGACTTCACCCTCCAACACATGTGGCGCTGCCTCCGGACCGCCGTTGATGGAGATGCCAAGAACCAGGGTGGCCTCGGGGTCTGGCTTGTCGAGATACAGATTGAGCCATTGCGGAGCAGGCGCGCCTTCGGACCCAACAAAATCCAGCACCACCACATCGTCGCTGGACTGCGATTTCAACTTGACCAGCGTGCTGGTAAAGCCGGCCTCCTGCAAGCTGCTGCGGTACGCAAAATTCAGGTTCCATCCCTTGCTCAGGCAGGTCCTGGCGATACCCAGGCGCACGCCGGGCAAGCCGATGGCCGGTTGAACATGGCCCACCCGCGCGCCCTCGACCGGGAAGCCCCAGGCCTGCAACACGGCATCCACAAAGCTCCCCGAGGCGGTGTGGCTGTCCCCCCAGATACCGACACGCAGCACTGCGGGGTACTGCGGCGAGGCCCGCCATGGCGCGGAACCATCCGTGGCAGTGGTGAATTGCACATCGCCGGCACTGCGGCTTTTGCCAGTGCCTGCGAACTGGAACATGTCATCACAACGCCGATTTTTGTCCGCCGCAGCCACCACGCCGGTATCTGCATGCGCCGGAAAAACCGCAGCCGTAACGCAATACAGGCATGCGTAAACCCAAATTTTCATGACCAATTCCACTGATAGCGTCAGAGCGTAGCACTGCCTGTTTGCGGCGGCGGCTTTAGTCTTTCTGGGTCTTCAATTGCTCGCCCCAAATGCCCTTGGGCCGCAAGACCAGCATCAGCGCGATTAAGCAGCCGATCAAGACCACCTGCAAGGCCGCTGCGCGGGCCTGCTCGGCCTGCGGTACCCAGCCGCGCATCAAGCCGCCCGCCGCACTCCAAAAGCCCCAGACCACAAAGGCACCCAAAATGGCGCCACGGTTGTTGCCCGCGCCGCCCACGATGAGCATGGCCCACAGCTGGAAGGTGAGGATGGGCAAGAAATCATCCGGCGCGATGAAGCCTACAAAGTGTGCGTACACCGCGCCGCCCAAACCCATCAGCATGCTGCCGATCACAAAGCTTTGCAGCCGGAACACAAAGGATGCTTTGCCCAAGGCGCTGGCCGCATCTTCGTCTTCACGGATAGCGCGCAAGACCCGGCCCCAGGGGCTGTTCACCAGCTTTTGCAGCGCCACGTAGGCAAGCGACAGCAGCGCCAGTGCCATGGCCAGATACGCCATGGTCCAGTGAAGGCCGGTACCCAACCAGGACTGCATGGGCTTGGGGATGAACTGCACGCCAAAGGGCCCGCCGGTCAGCGCGGTGGCGTTGTTGGCAAACAGCTGGATCGTGACTGCGATACCAAAGGTGGTGATGGCCAGATAGTCCTGTCGCAAGCGCAAGGCCAGCGCGCCCACGGTCGCCCCCACCAGCCCGGTGACCAGCATGGCGGCGAGCATGCCCACTGCCACCGGCCAATCCAAACCGGCCAGATGCCCGGCTTGCGGCGGGGTGGTCAACAGTGCAGAGGTGTACGCACCCAGGGCCACAAAACCAGCCACGCCTACATTGAACAGGCCGGTGTAGCCCCACTGCAAATTCAGGCCCAGGGTGATGATGGCGTAGGCGGTTCCGAACACCAGAAAAAAGCTGGCGTACGACAACAGGCCGGACAAATCGGGCATCAGTGCCGCTCCCCAAACAAGCCGCGCGGGCGCAGCATCAAGATCGCAATCAGCACGGCGAAGGCGGCCGCCGAGCGGTATTCGGCTCCCACCAAGGTGATGGACGCGCTCTCCGTCAGCCCCACGATAAAGCCGCCCAGCACCGCGCCCCAGATCGACCCTACCCCACCGAGAATCACCGCGGCAAACAGAGGCAGCAACAAATCCACGCCCATGGTCGGGCGCATTTGCACCGTCAGCCCAGCGAATACACCAGCCACCGCCGCAAGTACCCCGCCGATGAGCCAGGTGGCGCGCAATACCCGCTCGGGGTCGATACCGGTGACACGCGCCAAGGCCGGGTTGAGCGCGGTCGCGCGCATGGAGCGGCCCAGCGTGCTGTGACGCAAAAACAAATGCAAGCCGGTCACCGTGACCAAGGACAGCACAAACACAAACACCTGGTCCGGCGTGACCCGCAAGCCGCCCCCGACGCTGCGCGGCACCAGCGCCACGGCGATTTGCAGATTCTCGGAGTAGTAGCGCGGAATACCGCCCTGCCAAAACAAGAGCAGGTTGCGCAAGGCCAGCGCCGCGCCGAAGCTGGCAATCACCAAGGTGATAGAGCCTTGTTTACGCAGACGTTTGAACAAAATCGTGTCCAGGCCCAGGGCCAGCAAGGCCGTCAAGCCGCACGACAGCAGCAAGGCCAGCAGCAGCCCCCAGCCGAATGAGAATGGCCCCAGCGGTGCAGCCCATGCCGGACTGAAAGCAGTGAACACGGTGGACGCCACCAGTGCCAGATACGCGCCCCAACCCAGCAACTCGCCGTGGCTGAAGTTAGAGAAACGCACGATGGACAGGGTCATGCTCAAACCGATCGCACCCAAGGCGATGATGGAGCCGATGACCAAACCGTCTGCCAGCATTTGCAACATCAGCCTGCCCCCCCTACGGCCTGTTTGCCCGTGTGCCGCCCCAGATACAAGGCCGCCACGCGCTCGTCCTGCAGCAGCTCGGCGCTGCTGCCCACGATGCGCTCTCGCCCTTCCACCAGCACGGCGGCGCGGTCGGCCAGCGCCAGCGCGGATTTAACGTTTTGCTCGACCAGCAACACGGTGATGCCGGTGTCGCGCACCTCGCGCAACTTGGCGAACACCTGGATGACGAGCAACGGACTCAGGCCGGCCGAGGGCTCGTCCAGGATCAGCAGCCGGGGTTTGGCAATCAGCGCACGCGCCACCGCCAGCATCTGGCGCTGGCCGCCGCTGAGTTGCCCGGCGGGCAAGGCACGCTGGCGCAGCAAATCGGGGAACATGGCATACACCGGATCCAGCGCCGTTTGCCGCCGGACTTTGACAATGGCAGCGGCCAGTTCCAGGTTCTCGGCCACGCTCAGATTGATGAACACGTTTTCCGTTTGCGGCACAAAAGCCAGGCCCTCAAACACCATCTGGTGCGCGGGGATGCGGGTGATGTCGCGCCCATGCAAAAAGACGCGGCCCCGCGTGATCGGAACCAAGCCAGCGACCGCCTTCACCAGCGACGATTTACCCGCGCCGTTGGGGCCCAAAATCGCCACGATCTCGCCCTGCTGCACGGTCAAATTCGCGCCGCGCACGATGGGCAATCCGGGCTCGTAACCCGCCTCCAGATCATCGACATGCAAAGCGGCTTCGCTCATGCCGGGCTGCCCAAATACGCCTCGACCACGCGCGGGTCTTGCAGCACCGCATCGGCGCTGCCGCTGACCAGCAAGCGGCCTTGCGCCATCACCATCACCGGGTCGCACAGCGAGGCCACGACATCCATGTTGTGCTCGATGATCAAAAACGTGGTGCCCTGCGCGTTGAGCGCCTGCACCTTGTCCACGATCTGGTCCAGAAGCGCGGGGTTGACCCCGGCGGCAGGCTCATCCAGCAACACCAGCTTGGGGCTTGCGACCATCACCCGCGCCAGCTCCAGCAACTTGCGCTGGCCGCCGGACAAAATCCGCGCGGGCTGATCCTGCAAGGCCGACAAGCCCACAAAGTCCAGCCAATGGCGCGCCGCTTCGCGCGTTTGGCGTTCTTGCGCCGCGACGGTGCGGGGCTGCAACCAGTTGGTCCACAAGCGCTCGCCTATCTGGCCCAGGGGCGCGACCATCACGTTGTCCAGCACCGTCATGTCCGGAAAAGGCCTGGGGATTTGAAACGTGCGCGCCAGCCCAGCGGCAAACACGGCGCTGGATGCGCGGCCCGCAATCGAGACACCGTCCAGGCGCACGCTGCCCGCGTCAGGGTGCATGAACCCGGCCAGACAATTGAACAAGGTGGTTTTACCCGCGCCATTGGGGCCGATCAGCCCGCCAATAGAGCCGGCCTGCAGAGCAAACGACACATCGGCCACCACCTGGTGACCGCCAAAGCTTTTGCACAGGCCCGCCACTTCCAACAAGGCGGGACGCACTGAGGTACTCGGCCCCGCCATGGTTCAGTCCGTTGCGACAGCAGCCGGGCCGGGGGCTTCCAGCAGCGCCTCGGCCTCCATCTCGACCAGGTAGCCATCACCAATCAGCGCCGACACCTCGAACAGGGTATTGGCCGGACGGATGTCACCAAAGTAACTGCCGTGTACCCGGCTCACCGCCTCGCAGTCGGCGGCGTTTTGCAGGTAAATGCGGGTGCGCACCACATCGCGCAACGAGCCCCCCAGCGCTTTGATGCTGGCGCTGATTTTGTCCAGGATGTAACTGGTTTGCACCGCCGCATCCCCCCGCCCCACCAGATGCCCGCTGCCATGCGTGGCCGTGGTGCCGGACACCAAAATCCGCTCGCCGATCCGCACCGCACGCGAGTAACCGGCAATCGGCTCCCAATGGCTGCCGCTGTCCAACGTCCAGCGCTGGCTGTAGCCCGGCACGGCTTTGCGCGGCCACAGCGGCGCGACGGCATCCAGGTGGTGGCTCAGGTCGCCCGAGGCCGTCAAAAAAGGTGGGTGGCGGTATTCGTCGCCGCAGTCGCCGGGTAAGCGCTGGGTCGCGGCAAAGGCCTGTTGCAGCGCGGCGTGGTCTTCCGCATCCAGGGCGAAATCAAACAACTTGAGATTGTCAGCGCGGTGCTCGGATTCGCCCAGCCGCGCGCCCACAATCACCGCCGCCACCGCAGGCTGCTCCAGCACCCAGCGGGTGGCGACATTCGAGAGCGAGACACCATGCTTGCGGGCAATGTTTTGCGCCGCTTGTAAAACCGTTTGCAGCGCGTCCCACCCGCCAATGGCGTGGATAAAGCGCTGGTATTTCATCTTGCTCCAGTCCGCCACTGCAGCGGGCTCCGTCGCACCCAGCCAGCGTTCGCTCAAAAAGCCTCCCGCGAGCACGCCATAGGTGAGCAACTTCACGCCACGCGCCTGGCACAGCGCCGACATAGCCTCGGTTCCGCGCCGGTCCAGCAGCGACATGCAGACCTGGTTGCTGGCAATCGGCACACCTTCGCTCAGCACCAGACGCATATGCGCCGTATCAAAATTGCACAGGCCGATGGCCCGGATCAGGCCCTCTTGCTGCAACGTGGCCAGCTCCAGCAAAGCGTCGATATAGCCGGGGTGTTCAAAAGTCCACCAATGGAATTGCAAAAGATCGATGCAGGGGGTTTGCAGCCGGTCCAGCGCGCGCTGCACACCTTCGCGGACCACACTTGCAGACATCACGCCCGGCGGCGGGCACCATTTGGTGAAAGCGCGCACGCCCGGTTCCGCACCCGATGCCAGCAGCGTGCCGGTGATGACTTCGGCAGAGCCGTAGTGGTCCGCCATGTCAAAGGTGTCAAAACCCTGTTGCGCGTACGCGGCCAATTCGGCCGCGCCGCGCACCGGGTCCAGCAGGGTTCCGCCCCGCTCCATGTCCGCCACCTGCCACAGGCCGGTGACGATGCGCGCAATCTCCAGCCCCGGCGCCAGCAGCGTGCGCGCGGGGCGCAGGCTGCCCGCGCGCTCGCCTAAGGCCAGACTCATTTCATCTTGGCTTGGATGGCTTGTACGTCGTCCGTGGTCATTTGGCCGACCGTGACCACTTCGCCGTTGGCGATTTTCCAGGTGCGGAAAGGACCGGCGATATCGCCGTTCTTGTCAAACTGCACCGGACCGATCACGCCGACATAGCGCAGCGGTTTCTTTTGCTTGATCAGCTCCAACGCACGGGCAAAACCTTCAGGGCCCGCATGCACCACTTCACCGCCGGATGCGGTGACTTTGCGGATGCTGTCGCGGATCGCAGCGGCTTCAAACTTGCCGGCGTGGGCGATGGCCAAGCCCAGGATGGCTGCAGCGTCAAAGCCTTGAACTGCTGCGGGGGCTTGCGCGTCAAAACCACCGCTCATGGCGGGATAGGCTTTGGTGAAGTAGGCGGTGGACTCGGTGGTCGTGGTGCCCGACGAAGTGCCATACGCATTGGTGAGGTACTGCGCGCCCACGCCTTTGATGAAGTCAGGCGAATTCATGCCGTCGTTGAACAAAAACTTTTGCGGGCCGCCCTGCTGCACCCAGGTGCGGATGATGGTGGTGCCGTCGCCGGGGTAGCCGACAAAATACAGGGCAGCCGGATCGGTCTTGAGCGCCTTGGTAACTTCGGCGTTGTAGGACGACTGCTCGGGGTTGTAGGGCGTGACATCGACAATTTTGCCGCCCAGCGCTTCATAGGCGCGGCGGAACTCGGCAACCATGTTGACGCCGAAGTCGTTGTTGACGTGGATCACCGTCAGGCTTTTGAAGCCCTGGTCCAGCGCGTATTTGGCGGCGGCTGTACCTTGCAGCGCGTCACTGGTGATGGTGCGGAAGAACCAGCCGCCGGTCTTGCCTTCCAGTGCCAGCTTGGTCAGCGTGGGCGAAGACGATGCAGGCGAGATTTGCACCACGCCGGCCGGCGCAGTCACCGAGGTGACCATCGGGATGGACACCGAGCTGATGATGCCGCCGATGATGGCCGGCGTTTTCTTCAGATCGACCAATTGGCGCGCTTGGTCCACTGCGACCGAGCCCTGGCTTTGCGCATCGCGCACGTCGAAGGCGAGCTTGCAACCGGCGATGCCGGCGCTTCCCGCCGCTTTGTTCAAATCATTAAAAGCCAACTCTACCGACTTGCTGGCGGCCTGGCCGTAGCGACCGGCAGCGCCGGTGAGCGAGACCACCATACCCACGGTGTGGGTGCACGACGGTGTTTGGGCGACGGCGGGCGCAGCGCCCAGGCTGGCGAGCAAGGCCGCAGCAGTAACAGAAAGCACATAACGCATGGTGAGGGTCTCCAGAGTGGGTTGTTGAAATCAGGATTTGTTCAGGTTGTACTTCATGATGCGGCCATGCGGCCCCGTCTTGTCGCGCTCCAGACTATACGGCGCGCCCGCAGGCCCCGGGCAGGCATCCAATATCGGTTGCAAAAGCGCGTGGTCGGCTGCATCGAGCGCAAAGTGAAAAACTTCCAGCGTGCTGTTCAGGCGGTCGGCGTAGCGCGCGCCCACGATCGCTGCGGCCACACCGGGCTGGTCCAGCACCCAGCGCACCGCCACGCTGGACAGGCTCACGGCATGGCGCTGTGCAATCTGGTCCAGAGCCTGCAAAAGGGACTGGAAGGCGGTCCACCCGCCAAATTCTTCGATGATGAGTTGGTACTTGACCAGCGAACGGTTAGCCAAGGGCTTTTGCGGCTCCGGTTTACCCAACCAGTGCTCCGTCAAGAATCCACCGGCCAGCGTGCCGTAACACAGCAGTTGCATGCCATGGCCTTGTGCCAGCGCGGCCAGATCACGCGCAGGGCGGCGGTCGAGCAAGGAGTACTGCGTTTGCATACTCACCAGCGGCACACCGGCATCCACGATTTCCATCGCATGCGCGCTGTCGAAGTTGGTACCGCCAATGCGCGCAATCAAGCCCTCTTTTTGCAGCGCATACAAAGCCAATGCGGTTTCCACATAACGCGGCACGCCGTAGTCCCACCAGTGGAACTGGACCAGATCCAGGCAATCGGTGTCCAGGCGCTGCAGCGAGCGGGTGATGATGCGCCGCACATAGGCTGCATCCACCGTGGCCAGGTCCGCGTAGTCCGGCACAAACTTGGTGTGCACCTGCATGCGCGGCAGCCCGGCGGCTCGGCGGGCGCGGTTGAACGCGCCATACATGTCTTCGACGCCGGTGTAGATATCGGCCCCGTCCACCGTGTTCATACCAGCGTCCAGAAAAACGCCCATGTCGGCAATCGCGCGTTCGCGCTCGACCGGGCCATGGTCGCCCGCCAGTTGCCAACCACCCCGGATCACCCGCGCGATGCGGTAGCCGGGCGCCAGAGCAATCGTCTCCACCGTCGGGTTAGAGGCGCTCATACGGCGGGCGGCATGGGTACCGCGGTGGTGTCGCTGTGGCGGAATGTGCGCTTGCCCAAGCGGGTGATGCGAAAACGCGTCGGGCAGTGCGGGTCGGGGCAGGCGACTTCGGCGTCGGTACTCATCCAGTCAGCCTCGTGCGTGGAGCGCTGCTTGGCGGGCAAGAGCGGCAGCAAGGCCGCCAGCGAATACATGGAAAAACCCTGGCCGTCGGGGAAGTGCAAGACCTCGCCACGGACCTCAAAGTAGTCCCCCACCCGTGCGTTGCATTGGATCTTGCGGTCGTCGTGCACCACCACTTCCACCCGCAGGTCGTACAACTCGAATTCGTCGGCTTGCATGGCGGAGGTGAACCTCAAAACGCTGCCACCAAGCCATCGCTGCGCGGATCCGCAGCGCCCAGGTACAGGCCGTCGGTCTGGCGCACGATAGCGCCGGCGTGGCCCATGGTGTCGCTGTAGTCACCTAGGATTTCCACATCATGACCGGCGGCTGACAAGGCCTGCATCACCTGCGGATCGAAGCGGTTTTCAAACTTCAGCGTGGTGCTTTCCTGGCCCCAGGTTTTGCCCAGCAACCAGCGCGGCGCGCTCACCGCCTGCTGCAAGGTCTGGCCGTAAAACGCGTAACGGCTGAACACCGCCGACTGGCTTTGCGGCTGGCCGTCGCCACCCATATTGCCGTAAACCATGTGGCGGCCATCGTCGAAGCGGGCATGCGCCGGGTTGAGCGTGTGGAAGGGCTTTTTATGCGGCGCCAACACCAGGTGCGAGGCCGGGTCCAGCGAAAAACTCGAACCCCGGTTTTGCCAGGAAATGCCGGTGTCCGCCAGCACCACGCCCGAGCCGAATTCCCAGTACACGCTTTGTATATAGCTGACCATGCGCCCCTGCGCATCGGCCGTGCCCATCCAGATGGTGTCACCCGGAATACTGCGCTCCGGCCAGGGCAAGGCCCGGGCCATGTCCACCGCTTCGACACAACTGTCGATGAAGCTGTCGCTCAAAAATTGCTGCGGAGTCACGCCCATGCGGTCCATGGTGGCCGGGTCGGCCACAAAACGGTTGCGGACCTTGAAGGCCTGCTTGGTGGCTTCCACCAGCGCGTGCAAATACGGCGCGCCATCGGCCTCATGAATACCGTGGCGCAAGCGCAAGCGGTCGAAAATCGCGAGGATCATCAAGGAGGCCAGGCCCTGCGTAGGCGGCGTCATGTTGTAGAGCGTGGCGCCGGTCACGCGCACACTCAGCGGCGTCACGCTGCTGGCGCGGTGCGCATGCAAATCAGCCAGACGCAATGGACCGCCCAGGCGCGCATGCTCGGCGGCAATCGCCGCAGCCACGCTACCCCGGTAGTAATCATCCAGCCCTTTGTCGGCCAGGGTTTGCAGCGTGCGCGCCAAGGCGGGGTAGCGGCGCAGCGTATTCACCACCGGCACCTGTCCCGCTGCGCCGGGCATTGTGGGCACATCTAAAAACTGTCCCGCAAATCCAGGAACATGGGCCAGCTCGGGCAAAAATTTACCCGTGAAATTCACCTGGCTTTGGGTGACCGGCGCGCCCTCGCGGGCGTACCAGATCGCGTCTTGCAACAAGCGCGATGCAGGCAACTTGCCGCCCAAGCGTTCGCTGTGGCGCAGCGCTTCCTGCCAGCCAGAGATGGCTCCGGCTACCGTGTTGGCGGCCAATGGGCCGCGCCCGGGAATGGCTGTGTGGCCTGCATAAAAGTCCAGCGTCGCAGCACCGGCGGCGCGGCCGCAGGCGTCAATCGCCACCGGCGCTTGGCCCGGCTCGGAGATCAGCCAGAAGCCGTCACCGCCGATGGCGTTCATGTGCGGGTAGACCACGGCAATCGTGGCGGCTGCGGCCACCATGGCCTCGATGGCATTGCCACCCTCGCGCAGAACGGCGCAGGCGCTGCTGGCGGCGAGGTGGTGGGGCGCGGTCACCATGCCGCGCGGCGATGTCAAAGTTTGGCGCATGGCGGGCTTTCAGTCTTTCAAAAATTGCTGTGCCATGGCTTCGAACGCAGACACATAACAGGCCATGGGCACGCGCACCACACCGGCGCCGATCTGGCCAACGCCGGCTTTTTTATGGGCAATGCCGGTGGTCACCAGCGGGCGGATACCGGTGTCCAGCACCTTGCGCACATCGATGCCGCAGGGCGCGCCGGCAAAGTCCAAAGCGGGCAGGCTCAAGGCGGGGTTTTTGGTGACGGTGATCTCGTACATCTCCTGGCTGTAGCGCACTGCGTCGCTGACCGA
>RFRO01000055.1 GCA_009924455.1 Betaproteobacteria bacterium | reverse complement strand
ACCTGCAAAGACCGCGACATCATGCAGTTCAACCCGCATGCGGTGATTGAGGGCATGGCGATTGCCGCCTATGCCATGGGTATCAGCGTGGGCTACAACTACATACACGGCGAAATTTTCCAGACCTACGAGCGCTTTGAAGCCGCGCTGGAGCAGGCCCGGTCGGCGGGCTATCTGGGCAACAAAATTCTGGGCAGTGCGTTTAATTTTCAGCTCCACGCTACCCACGGCTTTGGCGCTTACATCTGCGGCGAAGAGACCGCTTTGCTGGAGTCGCTCGAAGGCAAGAAAGGCCAACCGCGCTTCAAACCACCGTTCCCGGCAAGCTTCGGTCTGTACGGTAAACCCACAACCATCAACAACACCGAAACCTTTGCTGCGGTGCCTTGGATCATCCGCAACGGTGGCGCTGCGTATCTGGCCTGCGGCAAGCCCAATAACGGCGGCACCAAAATCTTCTCGGTTAGCGGCGACGTGCAGCGCCCTGGCAACTTCGAGGTGCCCATGGGCACACCCTTTCCAGTGTTGCTGGAACTCGCCGGAGGCATGCACCCCGGACGCACGCTCAAGGCGGTGATACCTGGCGGCTCGTCGGCACCGGTCTTGCCTGCTGCCATGATGATGGACATCACCATGGACTACGACGCCATCGCCAAAGCCGGCTCCATGCTGGGTTCCGGCGCGGTCATCGTGATGGACGACACCCGCTGCATGGTCAAGTCCTTGCAACGCCTCTCGTATTTCTATTCGCATGAATCCTGCGGCCAGTGCACACCCTGCCGCGAAGGCACGGGTTGGTTGTGGCGCATGGTCGACCGCATCGAAAACGGCCATGGCCGCGAGAGCGACCTGGAGTTGCTCGACAGCGTGGCGGGCAACATCATGGGCCGCACAATTTGCGCGCTGGGCGATGCCGCTGCGATGCCGGTGCGCGGCATGCTCAAGCACTTCCGCCATGAATTTGAACACCACATCGCGCACAAGACCTGCGTGGTCGGTGCCTACGTCTGAGGCGCAACACCATGGTTGAAATCGAACTCGACGGCAAAAAAGTGGAAGTGCTCGAAGGCAGCATGGTGATGCACGCTGCCGAAAAGGCCGGCACCTACATCCCCCATTTTTGTTACCACAAGAAGCTCAGCATTGCGGCCAATTGCCGCATGTGTTTGGTCGATATCGAAAAAGCCCCCAAGGCCATGCCTGCCTGCGCCACGCCGGTGACCCAGGGCATGGTGGTGCGGACCAAGAGCGATAAGGCGGTCAAGGCGCAGCAATCAGTGATGGAGTTTTTGCTCATCAACCACCCTCTGGATTGCCCTATTTGCGACCAGGGTGGCGAATGCCAGTTGCAGGACCTGGCCGTCGGTTACGGTGATTCGTCCTCGCGCTACCAAGAAGAAAAGCGTGTGGTGGCGATCAAAGACGTGGGTCCCCTCATCAGCATGCGCGAAATGAGCCGTTGCATCCACTGCACCCGCTGCGTGCGCTTTGGACAGGAAGTCGCAGGCGTAATGGAGCTGGGCATGTCGCACCGGGGCGAGCATTCCGAAATTGAAACCTTTGTCGGCGAGACAGTGGACTCTGAGCTCTCGGGCAACATGATCGATATATGTCCCGTGGGTGCGTTGACCAGCAAGCCTTTCCGTTACAGCGCCCGCACCTGGGAGTTGTCGCGCCGCAAATCCATCAGCCCGCACGATTCCACCGGCGCCAATCTGGTGGTGCAGGTCAAGAACAACCAGGTCATGCGGGTTGTGCCGCTTGAAAATGAAGCGGTCAACGAATGCTGGATTGCCGACCGCGACCGCTTTTCGTACGAGGCATTGAACGGCCCTGACCGCCTGACTGCGCCCATGATCAAGCAGGGCGGGCAGTGGAACACGGTGGATTGGCAAACCGCATTGGAATACGTAGCGACCGGTCTCAAGAGCATCATTGCGGATAACGGCGCGCGGTCCGTTGGTGCGCTGCTCAGTCCGCACAGCACCCTCGAAGAACTGCATCTGGCAACCCAGTTGATGCGTGCGCTGGGGAGCGACAACATTGACCACCGTCTGCGCCACGCTGAATTTACGACTGCGCCCGGTGTTCGTTACCTGGGTATGCAGATTGCTGATTTGAGCCGTTTGGACCGGGCCTTGGTCATCGGCTCCAACCTGCGCAAGGATCACCCTTTGTTCGCTCAGCGTATCCGCCAGTCGGTGCGCAACGGCTGCCAACTCAGCGCCATCGTCGACGCAGCGCCTCAATGGGCTATGCCCTTGGCGAATGCGTATGTCGCGCCGTCGGCCGATTGGGTTGCCCATCTGAGCAATGTTGCGTTCGCCCTTGCCAGCGAATTGGGCGTCGCATGTCCCTTCGGCGGCGCACCCGACATGCAGGCCAAAGCGATTGCCCTGTCTCTGCGTGGCGGACATGCCAAAGCCCTTCTCTTGGGCAATGCGGCTGCCCACCATCCGCGTGCGGCAGCACTGCTGGCAGTCGCTAATTGGATTGCCGAGCAAACCGGCGCTGCCGTGGGGTACCTGAGCGAGGCCGCCAATACCGTGGGCGCCCAGCTGGTGGGTGCCATGCCGCAGACCGACGGCATCCATGCTGCTGCCATGCTGGCCGGCGGTTTGAAGGCCGTCTTTCTGATGCAGGTCGAGCCGGGGCAGGACACAGCAGGCGGTGCGGGTGCGTCTGCCCAGATTGCCAAGGCCCAGATGGTGGTGTCGCTCAGCCCGTTCAAGGCGAACCTGGACTGTGCCGACGTGCTGCTTCCCATCGCGCCGTTCACCGAGACGCCCGGCACATTCGTGAATGCGGAAGGTCGTATCCAAAGCTTCCACGCGGTTGTGCGGCCCCTGGGTGATACCCGCCCCGCTTGGAAAGTGTGGCGCGTGCTGGGCAATATGCTGGGCCTTGCCGGTTTTGAGTTCGACTCCGCGCAAGATGTCTTGAAAAGCATTATTTCCGCCGATGGCATCCATGCCATGGTCGACGCGTCCCGATTGAACAATGCGGCACCTGCCCACCCGGATTTCAGCGCCAGCGTGGTCGCCCCGTGCGTAGCATCCATTTACGGTTTAGACGGGTTGGTGCGGCGGGCCAGTTCCTTGCAGATGACGGCCGATGCCCACGGTGCAGCTGGAGCCCGCCATGGGTGAGATGCTCTACGCCGCTGGTTTGGGAATTTCTGCGTCTTCCATGTGGACGGCATTGGTCTGGCCCGTGCTGTGGACTTTGCTGAAAATTATTTTGGTGTTGTTGCCGCTCTTGGGCGCAGTGGCTTACCTGACCTTGTGGGAGCGCAAGTTCCTCGGTTGGATGCAGGTCCGTGTCGGCCCCAATCGTGTGGGGCCCTGGGGTTTGCTGCAGCCGATAGCCGATGCGCTCAAGTTGTTGACCAAAGAAATTTTGGTTCCCACCCAAGCCAGCAAGGGTTTGTTTTTTATCGGGCCTGTGATGACCATCATGCCGGCCATGGCGGCTTGGGCTGTTGTGCCCTTTGGCCCCGATGTGGCGCTGGCCAATGTCAATGCGGGGCTGCTGTTTGTGATGGCGATCACCTCCATGGAGGTGTATGGCGTGGTGATCGCGGGTTGGGCATCGAACTCCAAGTACTCTTTTCTGGGCGCGCTGCGGGCCTCGGCGCAGATGGTGAGTTATGAAATTGCCATGGGCTTTTGCCTGGTGGTGGTGCTGATGGTGACGGGCAGCATGAACATGACCGCCATTGTGGTTGGCCAAAGCCAGGGCATGTTTGCCAGCCAGGGGCTGAACTTCTTGTCGTGGAACTGGTTGCCACTCTTGCCGATATTTGTGGTCTACGTGATATCGGGTCTGGCCGAGACCAACCGCCACCCGTTTGACGTGGTGGAGGGTGAGGCGGAGATCGTGGCTGGTCACATGGTGGAGTACTCCGGTATGTCCTATGCCATGTTCTACCTGGCCGAGTACGCCAACATGTGGCTGGTGTCCATCTTGGCTGCGGTGATGTTT
Source organism: Betaproteobacteria bacterium (assembly GCA_009924455.1). GTDB lineage: Bacteria > Pseudomonadota > Gammaproteobacteria > Burkholderiales > Burkholderiaceae_C > Allorhodoferax. Next base: position 9,202 of record RFRO01000055.1, on the reverse strand, counting down.
TTGGGTGGCTGGATTGCGCCAGTTGCTGCGCTGGGCTGGATCCCCGGTTGGATTTGGTTGGGTATCAAAACGTTTGCGGTGGTCAGCATCTTCATCTGGGTGCGTGCCACGTTCCCGCGTTTTCGCTATGACCAGATCATGCGTTTGGGCTGGAAGGTCTTCATCCCCGTCACCCTGGTTTGGTTGGTCGTTGTCGGCCTGTGGATGCAGACCTCCTGGACCATTTGGAAGTGAAGGCGAACACCATGGCAAACCATTTCGTCACCCACAAACCGGCCCCTTTTTCGCTGAAAGATTTTCTTTACAGCTTCCTGCTGATCGAGTTGTTCAAGGGCATGGCGCTGACCGGGCGCTACCTGTTCCGTCGCAAAGTGACGGTCCAGTTTCCGGAAGAAAAAACACCGATCTCCCCGCGTTTCCGGGGTCTGCATGCGTTGCGCCGTTATGAAAACGGGGAAGAGCGGTGCATTGCCTGCAAGTTGTGCGAGGCGGTGTGTCCGGCCATGGCCATCACCATTGAGTCCGATGTGCGCGACGATGGATCGCGCCGCACGACCCGCTATGACATCGATCTGACCAAGTGCATTTTTTGCGGCTTTTGTGAAGAAAGCTGCCCGGTTGATTCGATTGTGGAGACCCATATTCTGGAATACCACGGTGAAAAGCGCGGTGACCTGTACTTCACCAAAGACATGCTGCTGGCCGTGGGCGACCGCTACGAGGCCGAGATCGCGCAAGCGAAACAAGCCGATGCCAAATACCGCTAGTTCATCGCCCGAAAGTTGTCTGCCATGAGTAACACCACCGGACTGTTCTATTTGTTTTCGACGGTGCTGTTGTTTGCGGCTTTCCGTGTGATCACCTCGCGCAATCCGGTCCATGCGGCGCTGTATCTGGTGCTGACATTTTTCCAGGCATCCATGGTGTGGATGTTGTTGGGCGCCGAGTTTTTATCGATCACCCTGGTGCTGGTATACGTGGGTGCGGTGATGGTGCTGTTCCTCTTTGTGGTGATGATGATGGACATCGACGTCGAAAGCCTGCGCGATGGTTTCTGGGTCCATTTCCCGCTGATTGCGCTGCTGGGTGTCGTGATTGCGTTGGAAATGTCTGCGGTGTTGATGGGCGGCTTCAGAGTGGCTACGGCGGCGCCTGAGGCAGCGCCGGATGTGCCGAATACGATGCAACTGGGTCAGTTGCTGTACTCCGAATACCTGTATCCGGTTGAAATTGCAGCGGCTATTTTGTTGGTCGCCATGATTGCGGCCATTGCGCTGACCCTGCGTGCCCGCAAGGACAGCAAGTACGTGAGCCCCGGCGAGCAGGTCCGTGTGCGCGCCGCCGATCGGATGACGGTTCTGAAGATGGGCTCCAGTCAGGTCGACGCGGCGCCGGCTCCACCCGCGTCCGACGCCGTTGATGCTGCCGCCCCCGAACAAGGTGCAAAACCATGACGATCACCTTGGGTCACTTTCTGTCTCTGGGCGCAGTGCTGTTCGCGCTGTCCATCGTCGGTATCTTCATGAACCGCCGTAACCTGATTGTTTTGTTGATGGCCATTGAGTTGATGCTGCTGGCGGTGAACACCAACTTTGTAGCCTTTTCCCATTACCTCAACGACATGAACGGCCAGATATTCGTGTTCTTCATCCTCACGGTGGCGGCTGCGGAGTCGGCCATTGGTCTGGCGATTCTGGTGCTCTTGTTCCGTAACAAATCCAGCATCAACGTGGACGAACTCAACACCCTCAAGGGCTAAGCAGATGAGTCAAACCTTGTCCTCCACGGTATTGCTGGCCGTTCCATTGGCTCCGCTCGCCGGAGCCTTGCTGGCCGGCGTGCTGGGTACCCGTTTGGGCGGTAACCGCATTGGCCGCCGTGCTACCCACAGCCTGGCCATTCTGGGCGTGTTGGTGTCTTTTATGTTGTCTGCCATGACATGGCACAGCGTCGCAAACGATGGGGCGCGTTTCAACCAAACGGTTTACCAATGGATGACCGTTGGCACGCTGCAGATGGAAATCGGTTTCCTGGTCGACGGCCTGACGGCCATGATGATGTGCGTGGTCACCTTCGTGTCCCTCATGGTGCACATCTACACCATCGGTTACATGGAAGAGGATGAGGGCTACAACCGTTTCTTTGCCTACATCTCTTTGTTCACCTTTGCCATGCTGATGCTGGTCATGAGCAACAACTTTCTGCAGTTGTTCTTCGGCTGGGAGGCGGTCGGGCTGGTGTCGTATCTGTTGATCGGTTTCTGGTTCAACAAGCCAAGCGCCATCTTCGCCAACATGAAAGCCTTTTTGGTGAACCGCGTGGGTGACTTCGGCTTCATTCTGGGTATCGGACTGATTGCCGCCTTCACCGGCAGCCTGAACTACACGGAAGTGTTTGCCCAAACCCAGGCGCTGGTGCCTCTGACGCTGCCGGGCACTTCATGGTCTCTGCTGACCGTAATTTGTATCTGCCTGTTCATCGGCGCAATGGGCAAATCGGCCCAGTTCCCGCTCCACGTCTGGTTGCCGGATTCCATGGAAGGCCCAACCCCTATCTCGGCATTGATTCATGCAGCGACCATGGTGACCGCTGGCATTTTCATGGTCTCACGCATGTCGGCCTTGTTCGAGCTATCGGATGCCGCCTTGAATCTGGTGCTGGTGGTCGGCGCCATTACCGCCTTGTTCATGGGCTTTCTGGGCATCATCCAAAACGATATCAAGCGGGTGGTGGCCTATTCCACGCTGTCCCAACTGGGCTATATGACGGTGGCTTTGGGTGCATCCGCGTATTCGGTGGCGCTGTTCCACCTGATGACCCATGCCTTCTTCAAGGCATTGTTGTTTCTGGGCGCGGGCTCGGTCATCATGGGTATGCACCATAACCAGGACATCCGCTGGATGGGCGGGGTGCGCAAATACATGCCGGTCACGTGGTTGACCTCTTTGCTGGGATCGCTTGCGCTCATCGGCACGCCCCTTTTCTCGGGCTTTTATTCCAAAGACAGCATCATCGAAGCAGTCGCCGAGAGCCATTTGCCGGCTGCCGGTTTCGCCAGTTTCGCGGTACTCTCCGGTGTGTTTGTCACCGCGTTTTATTCTTTCCGCATGTACTTTCTGGTCTTCCACGGTGCGGAGCGTTATGACCAGAACCCGGACAACCACCGTGCCGACCACGGTAGCCACGGGCACCATGGCGCGCACGGGTCGCATGCGCCGCACGAATCTCCCTGGGTGGTCACCTTGCCGCTGGTATTGCTGGCCATCCCCTCGGTGCTTATCGGCTACCTGACCATCGAGCCTTTGTTGTTTGGTGATTTTCTGTCCGATGCGATCCACGTGAATGCGGACACCCACCACGCGATGCATGGCCTGGAAGAGGCGTTCCATGGCCCGTTTGCGATGGCGCTGCATGCGCTTACTTCGCTGCCTTTTGTACTGGCATGTGCGGGTGTCCTCACCGCCTGGTACATGTATCTGGTGAACCCGGCGCTCCCGCGCGCCATTGGCGCTGCTTTGCGGCCCGTGGTGGTGGTGTTGGAAAACAAGTATTACCTGGATTGGTTCAATGAAAACGTGTTGGCACGTGGTGCCCGTTTGCTGGGTACGGCGTTCTGGCAGGGTGGTGACCGCCGTGTGATCGATGGCTTTGTGGTCAACGGATCCTGGAAAACAGTCGCCGCGCTGGCCGCTTGGGTGCGCCGCGGACAGTCGGGTTATCTCTACCACTACGCGCTGGTCATGGCCTTCGGCCTCTTTGTGCTGCTGACGGTTTCGCTTTGGCATGGGCCGCTTGCGTTGTTGCTGCGGGCCTCGATGGCGTGGTTCCCGCTTTTCTCGAATTAAGGAATCTGCCCATGGGACTTTTGAGCCTTGCCGTCTGGACTCCGATAGTCTTCGGTTTGGTCCTGCTGGCCTTTGGGCGGGACGACCAGGTTTACGCCACGCGCTGGATTGCGCTGGTCGGCGCTATCGCGGGCTTTCTGGCCACGCTGCCAATTTACGCGCAATTCGATAATGCCAGCGCGGCGATGCAATTCGTAGAGAACTTGCCTTGGATTGAGCGTTTCAATGTCAACTACCACTTGGGTGTGGACGGGATCTCGCTGTGGTTTGTGGTGTTGACCGCCTTCATTAATCTGGTGGTGGTCATTGCGAGCTGGGAATCGATTACCGCCAAGGTGCAGCAGTACATGGCGGCATTTTTGATTTTGTCCGGCTTGATGATCGGGGTGTTTTGCGCACTCGATGGCATGTTGTTTTATGTGTTCTTCGAGGCCACCCTGATCCCCATGTATTTGATCATCGGTATCTGGGGTGGGCCGAACAAAATCTACGCGGCGTTCAAGTTTTTTCTGTACACCTTGTTGGGCTCGCTGCTGACTTTGGTTGCGCTGATTTACTTGTATATCCAGACGGCAGGGAGCTTTGACATCGCCACCTGGCATGCCCTGCCGCTGTCCCGGGGTGAACAAAGCTTTTTGTTTTTTGCTTTTCTGGCGGCCTTTGCAGTCAAGGTGCCGATGTGGCCGGTACACACCTGGCTGCCCGATGTGCACGTGGAGGCGCCAACCGGCGGGTCGGCAGTCTTGGCTGCGATCATGCTGAAGCTCGGGGCTTACGGGTTCCTGCGCTTTTCCTTGCCGATTGCACCCGACGCGGCGCATGAGTGGGCCGGCCTGATGGTCACCCTGTCGCTGATTGCGGTGGTCTATGTGGGCCTGGTTGCCATGGTCCAGCAGGACATGAAAAAGCTGGTGGCCTATTCATCGGTGGCACACATGGGATTTGTCACACTGGGATTTTTTATCTTCAGTGATTTGGGTGTCTCGGGCGGCTTGGTGCAAATGATCGCGCACGGTTTTGTATCAGCGGCCATGTTCCTGTGTATCGGCGTGTTGTATGACCGGGTGCACTCACGCGAGATCGGTGCCTATGGCGGTGTGGTCAACACCATGCCCAAATTTGCGGCCTTTGCGCTCCTGTTTGCTATGGCCAACTGCGGCCTGCCGGCGACGGCAGGTTTTGTGGGCGAGTGGATGGTGATTCTTGCCGCCGTCAAAGCGAACTTCTGGGTTGGCTTTGGTGCGGCCAGTGCCTTGATATTCGGTGCAGCCTATACCCTGTGGATGTTCAAGCGGGTGTACCTGGGGCCTGTGGCAAACGCCAAAGTGGCGGCGCTGGAGGACATCGGTGCCCGCGAATTCCTGGTGATGGGCCTTTTGGCTTTCGCGGTACTCGGTATGGGCATATATCCCAAGCCCTTTACCGATGTGATGGACGCCTCGGTAGCCGCGCTGTTGCAGCATGTGTCGGTGTCCAAGCTTGCCGCAGTGCCACTGAATTGAGAGACACAGCATGATTGACCAAGCCAGTTGGATCGTAATTTTCCCTGAGGCTTTGCTGCTGGTCATGGCCTGCGTGATCGCCATCGTGGATCTCGGTGTGAAGTCCCCGCTGCGTACGCTGACCTATGTGCTGTCTGTTCTGTCTTTGCTGTGCATTGCAGCGATTGAGGCATTCTTCGGCGCGTCCGGATTTACCTTGTACGGCTTTTCGAATATGGTGGTCAGCGACAGCATGAGCGCCTGGCTCAAGTGTTTCGCCAGTTTGGCCGTGATCGTGAGTCTGGTGTACGCCCGGCCCTATGCGCTCTCGCGTGACATGCTGCGCGGTGGCGAGTTGTTCACACTGAGTTTGTTTGGTTTGCTGGGTATGTTCGTGATGATTTCAGGTAACAACCTGCTGGTCATCTATTTGGGGTTGGAGCTGCTCACCTTGTCCAGCTATGCGCTGGTCGCTTTGCGGCGTGACAAGGCGCAAGCGACCGAAGCCGCGATGAAATACTTTGTACTAGGAGCCATGGCGTCAGGGTTCTTGCTCTACGGCATGTCGATGCTGTACGGCGCCACCGGTACGCTGGATATCACGATGATTCACCAGGCCATTGCGGCGGGCCATATCCAGCACCAGGTGCTTGTCTTCGGGCTCGTTTTTATTGTGGCCGGATTGGCCTTCAAGCTTGGCGCCGTGCCCTTCCATATGTGGGTGCCTGATGTGTACCAGGGCGCACCGACCGGTGTCACCTTGATGATCGCAGGCGCCCCGAAGCTTGCAGCCTTTGCTATGGTGATCCGCTTGTTGGTGGAAGGTCTTTTGCCGCTCGCTTTGGACTGGCAGCAAATGCTCATGGTCTTGTCTATTGCATCGCTGTTTATCGGTAACTTCGCGGCCATTGCGCAGACCAATATCAAGCGGATGCTGGCGTACTCCACGATTTCGCAAATAGGCTTCATCCTCCTGGGCTTGCTCTCCGGCGTGGTCGACGGCGATGCGGTGGCGGCCGCGAATGCCTACAGCTCGGCCATGTTCTACGTCATCACCTATGTGCTGACGACCCTGGCCACGTTCGGCATCATCATGCTGTTGTCGGCCGAAGGATTTGAGAGCGAAGAAATTGCCGACTTTGCTGGCTTGAATCAGCGCAGCCCGTTGTACGCCGGGGTGATGGCCTTGTGCATGTTCTCTCTAGCCGGCATTCCTCCCATGGTCGGGTTTTTTGCCAAGCTGTCGGTTTTGCAGGCCTTGGTCTTGGCGGGTGGCAGCGTGCACATCGGCTTGGCCGTATTCGCCGTCCTGATGTCCCTGGTAGGCGCTTTTTATTACTTGCGCGTCGTCAAGGTCATGTATTTTGACGCCCCGATCTCCATCACCACGGTGCGTGCCCCGCACGATGTGCGCATCGTCCTATCCTTGAACGCGCTCTTGCTGCTGCTATTGGGCTTGTTGCCCGGCGGACTGATGACGCTCTGTGCGGAATCGATTTTGCAGATGATGGGTACCTAATCCCCGGCCCGGGGGATCAATTTCTGCCACTGACGCCAACTGTGGACCTGCGCGAGCGCACGTTGAATTCGGAGTCGGTTTACGACGGTAACTTCCTGCATGTCCGTCGCGACCAAATCGCTTTGCCCGATAACAGCGCGGCGACCCGCGAATACATCGTGCATCCCGGCGCCGTGGTTGTGGTGCCGCTCATGTATGACGCTTCGGGTGGCCTGCGTGTGGTGCTGGAGCGGCAGTTTCGCTACCCGCTGGATCGCGTGTTGATCGAGTTTCCGGCCGGAAAGCTCGAACCCGGCGAGGACTCGCTGCTGTGTGTGCAACGCGAACTGCGTGAAGAGACCGGGTATACAGCGAACGAGTGGGCCTTTGCCGGCGTGATGCACCCCACGATTGCCTATTCCACAGAACACATCGACATCTGGTTCGCGCGCGGCGTGCAAGCGGGGCCGGCTGCGCTGGATCCTGGCGAGTTTCTGGAAGTCTTTACCGCGACGCCCGATGAGATGTGGGATTGGTGCGCCCAGGGTTTGATAACCGATGGCAAGACGCTGTGTTGTCTTCTGTGGTTGCAAAACGTCTTGGGTGGTCGTGTGCAGCTGAACTGGCAGCCGGTATGAAAGTATTTGATTTGCAGTGTTCTGCGCGCCACAGCTTTGAAGGCTGGTTTGGCAGCGAGGCGGATTTTGTGGATCAGTTGGCGCGCCAGTTGGTTCAATGTCCCGTGTGCGGGGATGCACAGGTAGAAAAAATGCCCAGCGCCCCCCGCTTGAATCTGGGTCGCCCGCAGAACCCTCACCTTGAATCAAGCGATGGTGCGGTGGCTACAGTTCCCGCGGCCAGCGACGTGGCGCTGGCACCCCCACACCACGATGTCACCCAGTCGCTGCTGCGCATCGCCAAAGCCCTGCTGGAACAAACCCAGGATGTAGGCAACCGCTTCGCCGAAGAAGCCCGCAAGATTCACTACGGTGAATCAGAAGCCCGCGCCATCCGTGGCCAGGCCACGCAGCAGCAGACCCGCGAGCTGCTGGAGGAGGGCGTCCAAGTGATGCCCTTTGTTGTGCCGGAAAGTCTCAAAGGGCCGCTGCAGTAGATTGCACCGGCCTGTGGGTTCGGAGGTCTTCAGCGGCCGTAAAGCAAATCCACTGTTCGCATGCCCGCCACTGTCAAGGTCAGTGACCCCAACAGGTGGATGGCGGCGGCACCCAGTGCCAGCACATAGCGTTGCTGGCCCAGCATAGTCACCACTTCCGCTGAGAAGCTCGAGAAGGTGGTCAAGGCGCCCAGAAATCCGGTGACCAGCGCCAGCCGCCATAACGGATCCAGGTCAGGCAGCGTCTGAAAAAACGCCACGCACACGCCCACCAGATAGCCGCCTATGAGGTTGGCCGCCAGCGTGCCCCAGGGCAGGTAGTGCCCGGCCAGCGCGGGGTCACCCCCCGCTGTCGGCGGCGGCTGGTTCAGCCAGAGGCCCAGTTGCCAACGCATCACTGCACCGACGCAGGCACCCAGGCAGATCGCCAGAACTGCGGTCATGGTGCCGGATAGGCTTGGCCGTTGATGGTCAATCCTTCTTGCGAGAGTTGCCTTGCACGGGCGTCTTTGATGCCCTTGACGCGGCGCATCAAATCCCCCCAGTTGCTGAACGGTGCTTTGGCCCGTTCCTGCAGGATACGCGCGGTGGTCGGCGGCCCGAAGCCCCGGATGCTGTCGAGCTCCGCCTCATTCGCCTCGTTGATATCGATTGCCATGCACAACCCGGTGGCCAGTGCCAGTGCGACCCCGATGAAAAGCCTGGCGGTGCGCCGCTGAACAGCGTACGCGTGGCAGGGGCTGGGTGCTGGTGCCATGGTCAGCGGTTCAAAATGCCCTCAGGCGCTGCCCTTCAGGCGATGCGCGTATGCCGCAACACCTTGCGCCACATCCGAAAACACATGGCCACACCCGCTGTTGCGGAGCGCACCGAGGTCCGCCTGTGTAAAACACTGGTATTTGCCGCGCAGGGCATCGGGAAAGGGAATGTAGGTGATCAATCCCTTTGCGACCATGTCGGACAGCGCCAAAGCGGCCTCGCCGCGCGCTGCGCGTGCGCTGTTGACCACTGCACAGGCCACATCGTTAAAGGGTTGTGCGCGACCCGTGCCCAGGTTGAACAAGCCACTCTTGCCCGGATTGTCGAAAAACCAGAGGTTGACAGCCACGACGTCGTCCACAAAGACAAAGTCACGCATTTGCTCGCCGGCGGCATAACCGCCGTAGTCTGCGAACAACTTGACGCAGCCCTCTGATTGGAGTTGCTTGAATTGGTGGAATGCCACGCTGGCCATTCTGCCTTTGTGCTGCTCGCGCGGGCCGTA